>NZ_JAMYOZ010000002.1:0-481840 GCF_040320095.1 Mesorhizobium sp. M0800 | reverse complement strand
TCCCGAAGAGAAGCAAGGCCCTGCGAAAGACGTCAAAACGCCGGAGACACGCAAAAGCTCGATAGTGATTGACCTCAACACGCCGAATAGAGAAGTGTCTCAGGTTGAAATTCGATCTGCCGTCAATCGGCGTCAACCGGCTGTCGCACGACGAGCCAAACTCCTATATGCTTAGCGGAAAGCATAGGAGATTCCGTATGGCTGACTTCGATATCAATATTTTGAAATCCCATGACGCCGCCGACGCGATCCCGCTGCAGTATATCGCGGCTGCCGTGTTATTGAACTGGAATGCCCTTTCGGATGAGGCACGTCGGGTCGTGTATGAAACCGCCGTTGCCGGCAACGTCGTCGGACTCCCGCCGACAACCAGCCTAAAAGAACAGATCGACCGCCTTATTCGCAATAACGCGCCGGACGCCCCATAATGCCGACCGGACCTAAAGGCCAGAAGCGCCCCGCCGACGTTATCGGCAATGCCGCCCGCGTCATGCGCATTGCTATCGGCGAGGAAGCCGACGACGTGATTGACGACGGCAAAGACCCTGCTGCGAAGGCGCTTGGTGCCAAGGGCGGAAAGAAGCGCGCCGAGAACATGACGCCAGAGCGTCGCGCCGAAATTGCTCGCAAGGCTGCCGCAACCCGTTGGAAGAACACACCAAAATAGAATTTGAATATTTTTTGTTGATTTTGCAAAACAGTCGCGTAAGTTCGTCTTTGAAGCAGAGGACCGAATCAACATGGACCAATATTCAGAGTCGGACGTCCGCGAAGCGTTGACTCCATACCACGCGCGAATAAGGGCAGTTATCGAGCGCGGATTTGCCGAATGGCTGTCGGTGTCGGAATGCCGCGCGTCGAAAGGCTTCTCCCCGGTTCTCTATCCGCGCACCATTTCGAACTACGTTTTCGATGCCATCGCGCGCTATGCCCGCACTGAGTTCGCCTCGGACAAATCAGTGCGGACTCTCGATGAGAGTCAGACCGTAAAGTTTTGCTTCGACGGCAAGGTCATCGCCCGGTTCAAGAAGGGTGATGACGACAACCTTGGGCAGAACATTCTCACCTTGGCTGTGTTGGACTTCATTGATCCCCAGATGAATTTGCCGGGGTTTCCGCCAGAGGCCGCGAAAGTCGAGTTCGTGTGGTCCGCGAACGACATCGGCACGGCAGTCCAGAGCATGTTGGTCGTGGCACGAAACAATGATCGTGTCTTGTGGTCCTACGAAATCGATGATGCCGGCGAAAGCAGCGGGAGCGGTGTCATTATCTTGCCGAGCAGCCCGCCGGACGACGACGGCCCGCTCGTGACGCCGAAGATCAAGACCGACGACGAAACCGCCAAAGGCGAATAGCTATGGCCACATTTGGAGATTTGCTGCGCCTTGCGCGGCAGTTGCGAGGATTCACGCAAAAGAAAGCGTCTGATGATTTGGGCATCGCACAGGCGGTTCTCTCTCGGATGGAGAACGGCTTAATCGAGCCCGATCATCAGTTCATGGAACGGGCTGCCAGTGTCTTTGACCTGCCCGTCGAGTTTTTCTCCATTCAAGATACGGTGTATGGCCCCCCGGTCAGCGTTCATACAATGTTGCGTGGGAAAAAGTCGGAAGTGTCGGCGCGAGACGTGGATATGATTACAGCCGAACTGAATATTCGGCTCTTTCATCTTCGTCGCTTTATGGAGAATGTGGACCTTAACCCCGCCAATGAGCTGCCTGTCTTGGACGTCGAAGTGTATGGCTCGATTCCCAAGATAGCGTCGGTGGTGAGAGCCCACTGGAAGGTGGTCAACGGCCCCATTAAGAACCTTACACTTCTGATGGAGAAGGCCGGCATCATTATTGGCGAGTCATCCTTTCACGGCGCGCCTGTGAGCGGTGTCACGTTCGCTGCGCCAGGTCGCCCGCCGCTCATACTCGTAAACCGCGATCATCCAGCCGATAGGCTTAGATTTACACTGGCGCATGAGCTGGGCCATTTGGTCATGCATCGTTTCCCGACTGCTCACATGGAGGACGAGGCCAATCAATTTGCTTCGGCGTTTCTCCTGCCGCCACAAGAAATGGTCGAAGCCTTCCGTGGGCGCAAGATCACACTGGAACTGCTTGCGTCGCTTAAGAAGGAATGGCGCGTATCGATGCAAAGTTTGCTGATGTCAGCGCAGTCACTCAATGCGATTTCAGACAATCAAGCGAGATACCTTTGGCAACAAATAAGCGCGCGCGGATGGAGAACGAGGGAACCAGCGGCTCTCGATTTTTCTTTTGATGCGCCGACGGTGCTCCCGAGCATTCTTCGGTCTCACGTGGACGATCTTGGTTTTGATGTGGCTGAGCTTGTTCAGATGTCGCGCGTGCGGGAGTGGGAGTTCAAGGAACTATACGGTTCGCTCGACCGCAACGAACCGACACGTCCGCGACTGCGCATTATAACGTGAACTTTAATGCTTGGCACTAAGCATAAAAGTTCAGATATTAGGGGCATGAACAAGCTGCCCCTCAGAACCCGTATCCAAATCTTGCGCCGAAGCCAGGGCCGAGGGGGCATACAAAAAGCGCGCTGCTTAAACGGGAAAAAGCGGGCTGCTCCCGCAACCCGCTTTCCCTTATTCCCGTCCTCTGGGGGTGTGCGTCAAGCGCAGGGACCGTTTCTAGAGGCTCACCACGTCAACTTAGAGCGGACGCTCCCAGTATGCAAGAGACGTTTGAAAAAAACCCTGATTTCGCCACACTCTTTAAGAAATCCCTAAGCTCGCCACGCTTTGGGACATATCTAGGGGCGTCGAACAGCAATGAAAAGGGCGCTCTCCAGTTATACCAGTGGAATGCAAAAATCTCACAATCTCTCTATATATATCTGCAATCCTGGGAGATTTGCCTGAGAAACAAGATGAACGACTTTTTTATTTGGAAATACAAAGAAGGATGGCCGTATAAGCATGGAGAGTTCGTTCGAAACCTTAAAGGCGACGACCGAAGACGGCTCGACGAAACCATTCGCAGACAGGAGAGAGATCGCGGGGTGCGCCCCGTTAGCACGTCGGTTGTGGTATCAGATCTCTCAGCTGGCTTCTGGGTTTCCCAACTTTCAGCGAACTACAATCACTACTCGTGGCGATATAATCTGGCGAAGGTGTTTGCACATGATGCTGACTTGGACCGGGCCGCCGCGTGGACAATCTGCGACGAATTATTGACGCTTCGAAATCGTGTCGCACACCATGAGCCGGTGTTTCACTTACCTCTAGATGACCGTCGCGACAAGCTGGCGCGCATCGTCGCCGCTATGTGTCCCGCGACCTCTGGTTTCGCAGAGGCGACGTGTAACTTCGGAGAGATATGGAAAGAAAAGCCCAAGCTAGCGAAACAGGCCTAAATTTCAAACTGAGACACTACCGTTCCATGGGCTCACGGCCCGGTAGTGGGCGTTCATTTCCTCATGCGTCAGGTCGTGATCGACCACGATGCACAGCGGGCGCTTGCCGGAGAAGCGGTTACGCCGCAGCAATCCCGGCTTTTATGCCCTCGCGATACGAATTCGATCCCAGCGGAGTAAGCGGTTCGAGAGGGCCGAGTGGGACCAGCACCGTCTCGCCCTGAATCGTTTTGTAGCCTTCCTCGAACCCGTCGCAGAACTCGTCGGTCAACGCCGGCGACGCCACGAGCAGCAGTCCGGCCGAGCGGTAGTTTCCGCATCTCTTCCCCTAAGCAGCCAGAATACTGACGACCAGCCGATCATTGGCCGCCCTCTGACGCGAAATCCAACCGGAGATCAACCCGAAAGAAGCTACGCTCGCAGAAGCGCAGTTTGATCCACGTCCTTGCGAGTGCAGCTGCCAAGGTGTGAAATAAGGCGTGAAAAATAGGAGATCCCCGATGCTGATCCGCACGCTGTCTTCACTGGAATGCACGAAATTGCTGGCGGCCAATCGTGTAGGTCACTTGGCATGCGCGAAGGATGGGCAACCCTAGGTCGTGTGCTCCAACTACGCCTACGCCGACAATCATCTCTATGCGTTTTCCCTGCTAGGCAAGAAGATCGAATGGATGAGAGCCAATCCCTTGGCGTGCGCCCAGGTCGAGGAACACGGCCAGGGACGCGGATGGAGAAGCGTCATTGTCTACGGCCGCTTTGAAGAACTGAGTGACCGGACCGGCCATGAGTTTCAACGCGGTCATGCATGGTCAGTGTTGAGCAAGCACGCAGACTGGTGGGAGCCTGGTGCCCTCAAACCTGTCATTCCTGCCATGTCAGACAGCACGCCGCACGTCTTCTTCCGTATTCTCGCCGAAGAGATGTCGGGCCGTGAAGCAAGTGAGTAGTAGTCGATGCGTTGAACAAATTCCGCCCTCCCGTAGGTCCTGAAGCCGCGGAGCTGATCCGCGGCGCTCGCCGGCAGCGTTGGCCTGGCCTGGAGCACAGCTTCGTTGCTCATGCCTCTGATGTCGTTGCTCTGCATGCATCAGCACGCGTCTCTGTGCGACGGGATGGAAATCCTGCCGGTATCGGCCCACGCGTCATCGGTAGCGCCGAGTTGCCACTCAGCAAGATCGAACCCCGCATTTTATCCAATGTTGCGTGAAAGCGATCTCTTGAGTGAACCGTAGTCCGGAACTTGCCGCGCAGGATCCGCGCCGGATCGATCCAGAACAAACCAGGCAGTTTGCCTTCGGCCTTCCAGGTATCGAGCCCGTCCTCGCCTTCGTAGGATTTCGGAATGCTCGCGGGTCGAGTGGGCGCCCTCCGCAGGCGCTCCCCATGAGGATGGGCGCTTCCGGAATTTTATGCTCTGTGGCGCCAAAACGCATCCGGATGGAGGAACGGCGGGCGCCCTAGGACTTCCATTGGGGATGGAATGACGCGACGTTGAAAGTCGGTTGGTTCCCGGGGTTTTGGTCCGGCGATGGCTGACCGCACGTGACGCAGCTGGTTTCGACGACATACCAAATTGGCGCAGCGCTTGCAGGGCAACCTCGCCTAACACGATGCTACGCGGACAGTCCGACATCAGCACCATCGGCGGTGAGCTCGAAAGTGCCGACTAGCTGGAGGATTCCGGACGAGAGTCCTGATGATCGGTAGAGACTGACCCCAGGGCAACCGTCTGCCATAGAGCGTGCCATGCCGTATCCTGTCGCTGTAGTGTCGATCGGTTTGCTCGTTCACCCCAGAGAACTTGCTTCTGGTGACAAGCGTCGTGCATCATTCATCAGGACGGGGCCGCAGATGGCTGTATCGTCTACGATACCGAGACGACGGGTGCTGATCGCTGCTTCGATCAGATACTGCAATTCGCGGCGGTTCGGACTGACGATGATCTCAATATCGTTGACAGCTTTGAGATACGCTCACGGCTGCTCCCACACATTGTCCCGTCACCACGCGCAATGGTCGTCACGGGTGTGCGCGTTGACCAGCTGTTCGATCTGCAGCTCCCGTCGCACTACGAAATGTGCACCCGAATTCATGAGGTATTGGCGGCTTGGTCTCCGGCGACCGTGGTCGGCTACAATTCGATCAGCTTTGACGAGGAGCTTCTCCGACGCGCCTTCTACTCGAGCCTCCTGCCGATCTACACGACCAACACCGGTGGCAATTCGCGGCTAGACATCTTGCCCCTGGCTATTGCAGCGCACACCTTCGCGCCGGACGGCTTTGCCTGGCCTGTGAACGAGAAGGGACGGACAAGTTTCAAGTTGGATCGTCTGGCGCCTGCCAACGGCTTCGAACATAGCCACGCCCACGATGCGCTCGCTGACGTCCATGCGACCATTCACATTGCGCGCCTCATAAGGGAGCGTGCGCCTGCGGTGTGGAATTCCGCGATGGAATATCGGGTGAAAGCCTCCGCGACGCGATTTGTCGAGATGAATCCTGTCTTCGTGGCGACACGCCTGCGTTTTGGCCTCTGCTCTTCTAGCCTGGTGACAGCCATTGGGATCAACCCCGACAACTCGGGCGAGGTCTTCACGCTTGACCTGAGGCAGGACCCGACGGTTATCGCGAAGGGGAAGCCGTGGCGCAAGATGCTCGTTCGTGCTGGTCAGAACGGGCGACCGCTCACCACCCTCTGGCGAGGATGCCGCCGTGCAGCGGCATTGACTGGTTCGGGTCAAGAGCTTGAATATGAGAAAATGCGCTAACTGTGACGGCGGTGGTCACCGTGGCTCGAGTGTCAGCAGATGTGGTAAGGTTGAGTGTCGGCGAGTAGCAGAGGTCGAGCAACAATGACTTTGAGGCGAACCAGAGCTTACGGCGCATCCGGCTTGGTTCTAGCGGTTTGCACGGTGTTTGCTTGGCAGAACGCCACTGCTGCTCACAATTGCCAGGCAGCCGCGACGCCTGGCGTCAATTGGCACGAGTGTGACAAGAAGCTTCTCATGCTAGAAGGACAGGACCTGAGCGGGGCGAACCTGTTCGGTGTTGATTTCACTTCGACCGACCTCAGGAACAGCAATCTCCTTGCGGCAAATCTTGAGAAGGCAACGCTTGTGCGTGCTTCCCTGGCCGACTCGACCGCCAAAGGCGCCCGGTTCGACAGAATCGAGGCCTACAGGACCGACTTCAGCCGTATGGACGCGCAGGGCGCGGTGTTTGCAAGCGCGGAAATACAGCGCTCGAATTTCCAGGGCGCCAATCTGACCAATGTTGATTTCACAAAGGCAGAATTGGGGCGTGCGCAGTTCCATGACGCCGATATCAGCGGCAGCCGCTTCTCGTTTGCCAATCTCGCACGGGCGGACTTCCGAGGAGCGAGGTTCACCGCGCCGATAGACTTTGACCGCGCCTTTTTCTTTCTGACCCGTATCGAGGGCGTCGATCTTTCCAATTCGGCGGGTCTGTCCCAGTGGCAGCTCAACATGGCTTGCGGAGACGCCCGGACCGAGTTGCCTTCTGGCTTGACGAGGCCTGAAGATTGGCCCTGTCAATTCCAGCAGGAATAGTTGTCGGCAAGCGAACTGCGGCAATGCTGCACCCGACAGGATTCGAACCTGTAACTTTGTGCCGCGGACATGCCCATTAAGGTCGAAGCCATGCTTCGGCATTGGCGATAAACCGGCGCTCATCTTCAAGCTGCTGGCTGGTCGGGGCTGCTGAAGACGGTCGCGGCCATCGTGCTGTCGCCGCTCCCCGGCTTCGTGCTGGCTCTGGTGCTGATACTCACCGTCTCCTGGATTTTCGTGCGCCAGACGCCGTTCGCGGTCGACAATACCTTCCGCATCCTGCAATTCGTGTCGGCGTCGCTCTATTCGCTCGGCCATGGCGGCAATGATGCGCAGAAAACGATGGGCATCATCGCGGTGCTGCTCTACTCGCAGGGCATGCTCGGGGGCGAGTTCTACGTGCCCTCCTGGGTGGTGATCACCTGCCAGGCAATGCTGGCGCTAGGCACGCTGTTTGGCGGCTGGCGCATCGTCCACACGATGGGCTCGAAGATCACTCGGCTCAATCCGATGCAGGGTTTCTGCGCCGAGATCAGCGGCGCGATCACGCTGTTCGGCGCGACCTGGCTCGGCATCCCAGTCTCCACCACGCACACCATCACCGGCGCGATCGTCGGCGTGGAGCGGCACGGCGCATCTCTGCCGTCCGCTGGGGCATAGCCGGCTCGATCGTGATCGCCTGGGTGATCACCATGCCCTCTACGGCGCTGATTGCTGCTTGCTGTTATGGAATCGTGGCCCTCTTCAGTTAATGCGGAGCCGGAAGTTTGACTGACGATCGCGAAGGTCGACTGCTGCCGCTGCTCGAAGATCAGCTTTGGAGAAGCGGCCAGAATGTCGCGAAATGGCGCATCTGCGACGTGCTCGGCCGGCAGATCGATGCCGAGGTCACCTGGGAACTGGACATCGGCCCATCGCCATCATCGAACGGCCCGTCAGTCATTACGCATTCGGCGCCGCTTGTCATTCAGTCGCTTCTCTGGCGGCCAAGCCGTGAGGACCTGTTTGCCGTCAGACAGAACATAAATCCGTTCATCGACACGGCCGATCCTGATGGAATAGATAGCCGTCCTTTTTGATCGCTTTTCGATCACCTTGGCGTAGCCGGATTTGATGTCCCGAACGATGTCCGAGAACTCGCCAGGCTGGAGGACAATGCTGTATCGGCGCCAGAGCTGCCGATGAAAATGCCAATGTCTTTTGGGGATGGAAGCGCCGAGCCACCATGGATTGAAGTAAGGCTTTTTTCTCATTGGTCAGCTGCCCGACTTTGGAACATCTGTCGGAGTCGCTGAACTCGCTCCAACGTCGGCGCTGGGTCGGTATCGCCGCTCGCGAGTCTTAGGAACTCGATCCATGCGAGTTCATTTGGCGTGATCGCGATCTCTGCGGTGCGCCTTCGGTAGAAACCACCCGAAGCTTCGTCCTCGGCGCCCTTCATTTTCCGAATATCCCCCGGAGCGCAGCCCTCGACCTGGACGTCAGACTTGGATCTGAATAGTTTGACGCCTTGCGGATTTCCTCGAGCCAGGCGGCTTCGTTTTCCGTGACGATGGTCCCGAAAATGTTCCGGATTGCTAATTCGGTCGTGCCACCACCGAGCTGCTCGATGGCCATGGTGAACAGTAAAGCCGGATCGCATTCGAGTGCCCTCGCCAAGCCTGGGACTCGGTCGAGCGGCAGCTTGCTGCTGCCTACCTTGATGTTCGCCAACATGGTGTGTTGCGCGAAACCAGCCTCGCTTGCGATTAGCGACTGGGTCTTGCGCGGCTTCATCTCGAGAATTCGTCGTTCGACGAATTTAGCCAGTCTTGTGCCACAGTAAGGCCTATTTGTTGTTTGCTTAACCATCGATCTACTCTCTTCGTCTCACAGCATCAACGTGCTGCTTGATCTGTTTATAGCGATCGACTTACGGGTTATTTAGCGTAGAACATGGCGAAATGCGGACGCGGCCAAAGCCGCCTCTCCGCAGCGACGCTCTCGACGAGATGCATCGCAATACGACACCGTCGCTCATCGAGGATATCGAGGCGGGTCAGAAGGCACCTAGGCATCGAGACGTGGCTGGTATCAGGTGTGTTCTGGCAACTTTCCGGGAACGAGCCCCAGAATAACTCATCGCGACGCGCCCTCCCGGCGCGTTTTTGGTATACACGATCCTGACGAGAGTGGCGTTTCGAAGCTTGGCGACAACAAATTCCGAATATTGAGCTTGGATGGCGGAGGAGCTAAGGGCTTCTACACGCTCGGTGTGCTGCGTGAGGTGGAGGCCATGCTTGGACGGCCGCTCTATGAAGTTTTCGACCTAATTTATGGAACGAGCACAGGGTCGATCATCGGAGCTATGCTAGCCACCGACAAGCCTGTCGCCGAGATTCACAAGCTCTACAAGGAGCATGTTCCAAACGTCATGCGGCTCACCACGAAGACCGCGCGGTCCGCACAATTAGCCAAACTTGCTGCCGATATCTTTAAGGACGACGGCTTCAATAAGATCAAAACCGGCATCGGAATCGTCGCAACGCGCTGGCTCCAAGAGACACCCATTATTTTCAAAGCCGATGCAGGCCAGGCACATGGCCGGATAGCCAGCTTCGTCCCCGGCTTTGGCGTTAACTTGGGAGATGCTGTTCAGGCGTCATGCTCAGCCTACCCATTCTTTTCGAAGAAGACCTTCACCCCCGGGGACCGAAACCGTCCTGCTAGATGGCGGGTTCTGCGCCAACAATCCCACCCTTTATGCGATCGCCGACGCCGAACTGGCCTAGCTGCATGCAAAACGTCATCAACTGGATGCGCCTTCGATTGGTGCCCCTGACGGTCAGGTGCGTAACGCGATCGGCCAGCATGTTGGTCTTGCTGGAACCCGCACGCAATCACCAGCACCAGCCCGGCGATCGTTCCGTCGCCATGCTCAAGGGCCGGCACTGATATCGAGCGGCAAGATTCCGTGACGTATATCTTAGCCCGTTTTGGTTTGAGAAAATCGCGAGGTGAGCATACATGTTCACCTATCGAATCGGAAGCAGTCTCGAGCGCAACGTGGAATTGTTGGGTTTGACAATATCGGAATAAACCCTTTGTTTTCAATGCTTGATAAACACGGGTTTGACAGCCTAACCACTTGAACTCAAACGGCTGTTCCAGAACGGCTCAGCGTGGAATAGAATGCCGCCGACAGCGGCCCTTTGCCGGGTCCCGGTGAGCGAAAGGACGAATGGCGACCACGCAACTCGAACGGCCGGGAGATGGCGGCTTGAGCGCTCGCGCGACGCGGGCGCTCAAGGCCGTGCCGCGCGCCTGGAACCGTTTCTGGCGCCTGGTTTCGCTTTACATGCCGAAGCGGCTCTATGCCCGCTCGCTGATCATCGTCATCGCGCCGATGATCATGCTGCAGTCGGTCGTCGCCTTTGTCTTCATGGAGCGCCACTGGCAGACCGTGACGCAGCGCCTGTCGCAGGCCACGGTGCGCGACATCGCCGCCATCATCGACCTAATAGAGACCTATCCTCACGACGCCGACTACGCCAACGTCATTCGCATCGCCCAGGATCGCATGCAGTTGAAAGTCGACCTCCTACCGCCCGACCCGCTGCCGCCTCCCGGGCCAAAGCCGTTCTTCTCGATCCTCGACGAGATCCTTTCGTCCGAGATCACCCGCCAGATCAACCGTCCGTTCTGGATCGATACGGTCGGCAATTCCAATATCGTCGAGGTCCGCGTCCAGCTCGAGAACAAGGTGCTGCGCGTCTTCGTGCGCCGCAGCCAGGCCTATGCATCGAACACCCATATTTTCCTGATCTGGATGGTCGGCACCTCGCTGGTGCTGCTGATGATCGCCATTCCCTTCCTGCGCAACCAGATCCGGCCGATTCTGACGCTGGCCGAGGCGGCCGAGAGCTTCGGCAAGGGCCGGCCGATGCCGCGCGATTTTCGCCCGCGCGGAGCCGAGGAAGTCCGCCGCGCCGGCTTTGCCTTCATACAGATGCGCGAACGCATCGAACGCCAGCTCGAGCAGCGTACCGCCATGCTGAGCGGCGTCAGCCACGATCTGAGGACCATCCTCACCCGCTTCAAACTGCAATTGGCGCTTGCCGGGACCAAGGCGGCCGATACCCAGGCACTCGACCAGGACATCGACGACATGCAGTCGATGCTGGAAGGCTACCTTGCCTTTGCACGCGGCGAAGCTTCGGAAGACGCCGGTCAGTTCGATCTCGAAGCCTTCTTCGACAAGCTTCGCGAGGAAGCCGCGCTGCGCAAGCGCAAGCTGTCGACCGTGCTTGTCGGCGATCCGCATGTGCACGTGCGCCCCAATGCCTTTGCCCGGCTGCTGTCCAACGTCGTCGGCAATGCATTCCGCTATGCCAAGACGGTGGAGATCAATGCCAATCATGGGCGCGGTTCGCTGCTCGTCACCATCGACGATGACGGTCCGGGCATTCCGCCCGAAAAGCGGGAGGATGTATTCAAGCCGTTCGTGCGGCTCGACGAGGCCCGCAACCTCGACGCCAGCGGCACCGGCCTTGGCCTCTCCATCGCACGTGACATTGCCCGCAGCCACGGCGGCGACATCGTCCTCGAACGCAGCCCGCTCGGCGGCCTGCGGGCGGTGATCAAGGTTCCGGCTTGACGGCGGCGAGACCCGGCCTTCATCCGCCCGTCATGAAACCATGGTGAAGAGCGCCAATGAAGCGCGCGATCCTGATTGATTCGGCCCTGCGGCCTCATTTCGACCCCGCGCCTGTCCGGGTGCGCCGGTGCGAGGCCAGAGTGGCGGCGTGGTCGCCGTTCAGGCATCGCGGCAAGCCAATCAAGCTTGCCGCCAAGGGACCGCCATGCGCATCCTGATGGTCACCGACGCCTGGCGCCCGCAAGTCAACGGCGTCGTCCACACGCTGGAGCGCCTCTCGGAGACCCTGAAATCCTTCGATATCGAGACGGACTTCCTGACGCCGAATATCTTTCGCACCCTGCCGCTGCCGACCTATCCCGATATCAGGCTGGCGCTGACGACGCCGCACCGCGTGGCGCAGCTGATCGAGGCGCGCAAGGTGGACCACATCCATATCGTCACAGAAGGACCGCTCGGCATTATGGCCCGGCGCTACTGCCGCAACGCCGGCCGCCCGTTCACGACCAGCTATCACACACGTTTTCCGGAATATCTGAGCGCGCGCCTGCCGGTGCCTGAAGCATGGGCCTATCGCTGGCTGCGTGATTTCCACAATTCAGGACAGGGCACGCTGGTTGCCACCCAGTCGCTTGCCGACGATCTTGCGGCGCGCGGCTTCACCAAGCTCCGGCCGTGGACGCGCGGCGTCGACACCGATCACTTTCGGCCGGACAAAAGAAAGGACCTGGGATTTCCCGGACCGATCTTCCTCTGCGTCGGCCGCGTCGCGATCGAAAAGAACCTGCCGGCCTTCCTCGACCTCGACCTGCCCGGCAGCAAGTTGGTCGTAGGCGAAGGGCCGGAATTGGCGAAGCTGAAGGCCAGATATCCCGATGCCCATTTCCTTGGCCATCGTCCGAACGACGAACTGGCCGAGATCTACGCCTCGGCCGATGTTTTCGTCTTCCCCAGCCGTACCGACACGTTCGGCAACGTCATCATCGAGGCGCTGGCCAGCGGCACGCCGGTCGCAGCCTATCCCGTCACCGGACCGATCGATATTGTGGGTGACGGCATCGGCGGCGCGGTGTCGGACGACCTGCGGCAAGCAGCGCTCGCCGCCCTTCACGTCGACCGCGCCGAGGCGCGGCAACGCGCGATGCGCTACAGCTGGAAGGCCTGCGCGGAAATGTTCATGGAAACGGTCGAAGAAGCGCTGGGTACCACGCGTAAACTGGCTGCGTGAACAACAACGCAGCTAGAACAACCTGCCGCCGTCCGGCACCTTGCGCTCGATCGCGCCAAGGACGACGGCGCCCTCCTCGTCAGGAAAGCCGAGCGTCAGCACTTCCGACATGAATGGCCCGATCTGACGCGGCGGGAAATTGACCACTGCGAACACCTGCCGGCCGATCAGGGCTTCGGACGTATAGTATTTCGTGATCTGGGCCGAGGATTTCTTCACCCCGATCACGGGACCGAAATCGATTTTCAACTTGATCGCCGGCTTGCGCGCCTCGGGAAAAGGCTCGGCCTCGACGATCGTGCCGGCGCGGATGTCGACGCGGTCGAAATCGGCAAAGCTGATCTCGGGTTTTCGCGCGTTGCTCGAACTCATCGACGGTCAGGCGTTTCCGTAGGTTTCGAACAGCACGCCGGCCAACGCATCCTTGGCCGAAGTGCCTGACCAGACGACGAACTGGAACGCCTGGAAATAGCATTCGCAGGCTTCCAGCGCCGACGACAGCAGCACCTCGACCTGCTGGCTCGACGGCTCGACCCCACCGGCCAGCAGCAGCGACTGGCGGAACATGATGGCGCCTTCCTGCTCCCAGAGGTCGAAATGGCCAAATAGCATCTGCTCGTTGATCAGCGAAAGCAGCCGCATCACCTCGAGCGCGCGCGCCTCCGGGACCTTGATGTCGAAGGCGCAGGCCAGGTGCAGCGCCTCGTAGTCC
The DNA here is from genome assembly GCF_040320095.1 of Mesorhizobium sp. M0800. Taxonomy (NCBI): domain Bacteria; kingdom Pseudomonadati; phylum Pseudomonadota; class Alphaproteobacteria; order Hyphomicrobiales; family Phyllobacteriaceae; genus Mesorhizobium; species Mesorhizobium sp. M0800. Next base: position 468,317 of record NZ_JAMYOZ010000002.1, on the reverse strand, counting down.
TCCATCCAGGAGAATGAAACGTGGTAGTCGGTCCAGCTTCCGGCAACCGAGATCGAGATCTCGTCGTCGCCGGCCCGCTCGAAGGACCAATCGTTGTTGTGCGCCACCTGCTCGATAACATCCACCGGATGGATTTCGCGGGAGAATTCGAGTTCGAGAAGTTCCATGAAATGCTTCCTGTCGTTCTGGGAGCGCCACCACACGCTCCGCGGGAGAGGCACACTCGAACAATTCTGCCTAGAACTCGGACGGCCAGGACTTCGTGAACGCAAAGACCCCGGACCGGACCCCACCGCCCGGCGCATGACCCTGCTCCGAATCATGCAACAAATTCAGTCTATTGATCGGGAGTCGCGTGACCAGCCAAATTTTTCGCACTGCGTCATTCGCATGTGGAAAGGCGCTGTCACAAAGATTCACGCAGTACCGGTAAGCGATTCACGACAAAGCGCTTTTTGCGATCCGGCTTTGTGGAAAAGTTTAACGATTTATTTCTTGTTATTTTTTTGCACGCGGCTTTGCCGCAGCCGCAGGCGCTGCTTGACCGGTCAATTCGGCAAGCCTGGCCTCGAGCGCCTCGATGCGAGCGGCGAGGCGGGTGTTTTCTTCCCTGGCCTTCGCCGCCATGTCGCGAGCGGCCTCGAATTCCTCGCGCTGCACCACGTCCATGGAGTTGAGTATGCGCTCGGCCTGGCCCCTGAAGGCGGTCTCCACCTCGCGCCGCACGCCTTGCGCGGCACCGGCTGCATCGGTCATCAGCTTGGCGAATTCATCGAGAATGCGGTTCGGTCCGGTCGCCATGGCAAATCCTCGCTTGGTCGAATTGACGTAGTGGCGCGCGATTCGGAATGCAAGCATATGCTTGCCTTGACCCCGCCAAAAGCCTGCCGCATGGTCCGCGCCCGAACCTGATTGGGAACCCGGAGACCCTGTTGAGCGAATATTTGCTGCCGCTGGCCGTCCTGCCCTTTCCCAACATCGACCCGGTCATCGTCCGGATCGGACCGCTGGCGGTGCATTGGTACGGCGTCGGCTACATCGTCGGCATTCTGTTCGCGTGGTGGTACGCCAAGCGCCTCGTCACCAACCCAAAACTCTGGCCCGACGGCACCCTGCCGATGAAGCCCGTCGACCTCGATGACTTCATCGTCTGGGCAGCCATCGGTGTGGTGCTCGGCGGACGCACCGGCTACGTGCTGTTCTACGACCTGCCGCGCTACATTGCCAATCCGCTCGATATCGTCGCCGTCTGGCAGGGCGGGATGTCGTTTCATGGCGGCCTGATCGGCGTCATTCTCGCAATGACGCTGTTTTCCCGGTCTCGTGGCATCCGCACATGGTCGCTGTTCGACGTGGTTGCCGCCGGCGTGCCGGTGGGGCTTGGCCTCGTTCGCCTGGCAAACTTCATCAATTCCGAACTATGGGGCCGGCCGACCGACGTTCCATGGGCATTCGAATTCCCCAATGGCGGCCCATTTGCACGCCATCCGAGCCAGATCTACGAGGCGCTCCTCGAAGGGCTGGTGTTGTTCCTTGTCCTGCGCTTCCTCACCCATTCGCGGTTCAAGCTGAAGGCGCCGCGCTTCGTCGGCGGCGCCTTCATCGCCGGCTATGGCGCCTCGCGCATCTTCGTCGAATTCTTTCGCGAGCCCGACCAGCAGCTTGGCTACCTCCTTGGCACGAGCTGGCTGACCATGGGAATGGTGCTGTCACTGCCGATGGTGCTGGCCGGCATCTGGGCGATGGCTACAGCCAAGCCGGTGACAAAACCGCAGCCGGCATGACGCGGCTGAAGACCCGCATCGCCGAGCTGATCGGTGCCGTGGGACCGATCCCCATCAGCGAATACATGGCGCTCTGCCTGTTCGATCCGCAGGACGGCTATTATACGACACGTGAGCCGTTCGGCGCCGCCGGCGACTTCGTCACCGCGCCGGAGGTCAGCCAGATGTTTGGCGAGCTGGTCGCCATCTGGCTCTATCAGGCGTGGCTGGCGATCGACCGGCCGACGCCGGTCGCCATCGCCGAAATAGGCCCCGGCCGCGGCACGCTGATGAGAGATATGCTGCGCACGCTTTCGCGGCTCGATCGGACGCTTACCGCCAGCGCATCGTTCGCCTTGATCGAGACCAGTCTGCGGTTGACCGAGGTCCAGAAACGAACGCTTGCCGGGACGTCGGCCACCATCGCCTGGCATGAGGCCGTCGACACACTGCCGCAGGGGCCGCTTCTGATTGTTGGTAACGAGCTGTTTGACGCCGTGCCCATCCGCCAGTTCGTCCGCGCTGGGGCCGGCTGGCGCGAGCGGATGATCGGTCTCGACGATGCGAACCGGCTGCGCTTTTTCGTCGGCGCCGGCTCGCTTGACCCGATGCTGCTGCCGGAGGGTGCCGAGAATGCGCCGCAAGGTGCCATCGTCGAGGTGGCGCCAGCCCGCGCCGCCCTGATGGCGGCCATCGCCGGGCGACTTGCCGGATTTGGCGGCGCCGGCCTGTTTCTCGACTACGGTCACCTCCAGCCCGGGATCGGCGACACCTTGCAGGCCTTGCGCAAGCACGGTCATGAGGACGTGCTGGCCAATCCGGGGCAGGCCGATCTCACAGCCCATGTCGATTTCGCTGCCCTCGCGGCAACCGTTCGGGCACACAGCCTCGATGCCCACCTCTCAACGCAAGGTGAATTCCTGCTCAAGATGGGGCTTCTCGAACGAGCTGGCCGGCTCGGCGCCAATGCCGATGAGGCAGCTCGCGAAAAGATCGCGGCCGACGTCGAGCGCCTCGCCGGCCCGCTGGCCATGGGCGAACTCTTCAAGGTGCTTGCCGTCCTCCCCGCCGGCATTGCCGTTCCGCCGTTTCCAAGCACGGATTGACTTTTCGCTGCCGCCTCTCTCACTCTCCCGTCTCCGACTAGCGCCCGACATCAACTGCGCCAGCCTTCAACTGACCAGCCTTCAACTGCGCCCCTTCAACTCGCTTGACGAAATCGCCCATACGGACAACAAAGCCGCCATGCTGAATCAGACCAAACCGGATCCCGTTCGGTCGCCCTTGCTGGAAACGGCGCAAGGCATCCGCCACGGCTACTTCACGCGAGTCGGCGGCATTTCCAGCGGCATCTACCGGGGCCTCAACATCGGCACCGGCTCGAACGACGACCAGACGCTGGTGCGCGAGAATCGCCGCCGGGTCGCCGAATGGATGGGCGTGCCTGCAAACCATCTGCTGACCGCTCACCAGGTTCATTCGCCGGACGTCGTCATTGCCAGGGAGCCTTTTGCCGGCGAGCGGCCCAAGGCCGACGCCATTGTCACCGACCGGCCGGGCATTGCCGTCGGTGCCTCGACCGCCGACTGCGGACCGGTCCTCTTCGCCGACGCCGAGGCGCGCATTATCGGCGCCGCCCATGCTGGCTGGAAAGGCGCTTTCACCGGAGTGCTGGAAAACACCATCGCGGCAATGGAAAGCCTCGGCGCCCGGCGCGACCGCATCGTCGCAGTGCTCGGTCCTTCGATCGGCCCACGGAATTACGAAGTCGGACCGGAATTCGTCGCCCGTTTCGTCGACGCCGATGCCGGCAATGCTCGCTATTTCGCGCCCTCCGCAACTGCCGGACACGCGATGTTCGATCTCAACCGCTACACGGTCGACCGGCTGACCAAGGCTGGCGTCAACGCCGAAGGACTTGGCCGCTGCACCTATGCCGAGGAAGAGCTTTTCTACTCCTATCGGCGCAGCACGCATCGCAACGAGCCCGACTACGGGCGACAGGTTTCGGCAATCGTTTTGGAGGCTGACTGATGGCGCTGCATTTCGAACGCTCGGAATTCGACGCGCGGCGCGATCGACTGATGATCGAGATCGCCGAAAAGAAGCTCGACGCCGTCCTGCTGTTTGCCCAGGAAAGCATGTATTGGCTAACCGGCTACGACACCTTCGGCTTCTGCTTTTTCCAGTGCCTGGTGGTCAAGGCCGACGGCTCGATGGTGCTGCTGACGCGTTCGGCCGACTTGCGCCAGGCGCGCCACACCTCGATCATCGACAACATCGTTTTGTGGACGGACCGCAACGGCGCCAATCCGGCGGTAGATCTGCGCAATCTGCTCAACGAGCTTGACCTGCTCGGCGCCCGGATCGGCGTCGAATACGACACCCACGGCCTGACCGCCTATAATGGCCGGCGCCTCGACGAGCAGTTGCAGACCTTCGGGCAGATCGCGGATGCCTCCGGCATTGTCAGCCGGCTACGGCTGTTCAAGAGCCCGGCAGAAATCGCCAAGGCGGAAAAAGCCGCAAATCTGGCCGACGACGCGCTGGACGCAGCACTGCCGCTGATCAAGCAGGGCGGCGATGAGGCGCTGATCCTCGCCGCCATGCAAGGTGCGATCTTTGCCGGCGGCGGCGATTATCCGGCCAACGAGTTCATCATCGGCTCCGGAGTCGACGCCCTGCTTTGCCGCTACAAGGCCGGTCGCCGCAAGCTCACCAAGAACGACCAGCTGACGCTCGAATGGGCCGGTGTCTTCCACCACTACCATGCGGCAATGATGCGCACGGTGTTGACCGGCAAGGTATCGAAACGCCAACAGGAATTGTTCGATGCCGCCCGCGCCGCGCTACTTGCAGTCGAGAAGGCGATGACGCCCGGTAATACGTTCGGCGACGTGTTCGACGCCCATGCCCGCACCCTCGAAGCACACAATTTGACCAAGCACCGGCTCAATGCCTGCGGCTATTCGCTCGGCGCCCGCTTCACCCCGTCCTGGATGGATATGCCGATGTTCTATCAGGGTAATCCCGAACCGATTGCGCCGAACATGACGCTGTTCGCCCATATGATCATCATGGACTCCGAAACCGAAACCGCGATGACGCTTGGCCGCACCTATCTGACCACCGAATCCCAGCCGAAGCCGCTGTCCCGCCATGATCTCGACTTGATCGTGCAGTGAATCCATAATGGAAAGAGTGTGAGGGGCGTTCGTCGCCAAGGAGTTTTCAGGCTAATGAGACGATCGCATGTGACGACCGTGTCATTGCTCGTGGCGCTGGCACTGGCGGCCTGCACCAATGCGAAGGACGTTCTCGAACCCTCGGCCATTGCCCCACAATCGACGCAATCGCTCTCCGGAGCCGGAGGTGCCGCAACGCCCCCCGCAACTCCGGCTCAGCCTGCCGGCACCGCGCAAACAGCAGATACAGCGCAGCCTTCCGCTGCAGCAGCCGTGCCGCTCGCCAAAAGCGCGGCTGCCATTGCGCGGACCCGGCTGCAGGTGGCGCCGATCGTCGGCGCCTCGGTAGAAGCCGCGACACCGCTGACCGCCGAGCTTCAGACACGCGCCAGGCAGCGCGGCATCACCTTGGCCGGCAGCACCGACCAGACCCCAACGCATGTGCTCAAGGGCTATTTCTCGACCATGACGGAAGGCAAGGACACTACCGTCATCTATGTCTGGGACATCTATGACCCGGCCGGCAACCGGCTGCATCGCATCAACGGCCAGCAGAAGGCGCCCTCTGTTGGCGGCGGCGAAGGCTGGACGGCGGTCGCGCCGGCGACCATGCAGGCAATTGCCGACCAGACAATCGACCAGTTCGCCACTTGGCTTGGCGGCGGCGCCGGCTGACCTGGAGCATAATTCCGAAAGTGGAATCCGATTTTCGGAAAAGAGATGCTCAGACTGAAAGATAGAGCTATCCCGATTCCGTCGGCATGGAACTGGCTCTATCGCCGCATGCTCAAGCCGTAAGCGTTTATTGAGATTAGCCGGCGGATTCCCATTCACGACGCTTGCAATACCGGCGCGGGCCGCTAAAAGCCCGACTAAGAGGCTGGAGTGCTATCGGAGTCTCTCAATCCTTCGCCAGGAACGGTGCATGAAGCTCTTCGCGGGCAATTCCAACAGGGTGCTGGCCGAATCAGTCGCCCGCTACCTCAACATTCCGCTGGGCAAGGCCAGCGTCAGGCGCTTCGCCGACCAGGAAATCTTCGTCGAGATCCAGGAGAACGTGCGCGGCGAGGACGTCTTCATCCTGCAGTCCACTTCGTTCCCGACTAACGATCATTTGATGGAACTGCTCATCATGATCGACGCCTTCATGCGCTCCTCGGCCAAGCGCATCACTGCAGTTATTCCTTATTTCGGCTATGCCAGGCAGGATCGCCGCGCCTCGGGCCGCACACCCATCTCGGCCAAGCTGGTCGCCAACATGATCACGAGGGCGGGCGTCAACCGGGTGCTGACCCTGGATCTCCATGCCGGCCAGATTCAAGGCTTCTTCGACATCCCGACCGACAATCTGTTTTCCGTGCCGGTCATGGCCCGCGACGTAAAGGCGAAATACAAGCAGCTTGCCAATGTCATGGTGGTGTCGCCGGATGTCGGCGGCGTGGTCCGCGCCCGCGCGCTCGCCAAGCGCATCGACGCCCAGCTTGCCATCGTCGACAAGCGCCGCGAGCGCCCCGGCGAATCGGAAGTCATGAACGTCATCGGTGACGTGCGCGGCAAGGATTGCCTGTTGATCGACGACATCATCGATTCGGGCGGCACGCTGTGCAATGCGGCCGATGCGCTGCTTGCCGATGGCGCCACCAGTGTCACCGCCTATACTACCCATGGCGTTTTGTCCGGCGGCGCCATCGCCCGCATCGGCGCCTCGAAACTGCAGGAACTGGTCATCACCGATTCCATCCAGCCGACCCAGGCAGTGCTGGACGCCGCCAATATCCGCGTCATCTCCATCGCCGAATTGATGGGCGAGGCGATCTCGCGCACGGCGACCGAGGAATCGGTGTCGAGCCTGTTCGATTAATGCGTGTCGCGCAAAGTGCAGCGGTTTTGCGATAACGACATGCATAAAAGCAAGAACCCAAAGCGCGTCGCATGAGGCCGGTCGAACGCGACGCCCTTCAGGGCTGCGACTCAGGCCGAGCCGGACCGCTTATTCGTCGCACACCTTCGCCAGCGTCACGGGCGCCCCGCATGTAACCGCGTGGCGATGCTCCCAGCATGCGCTTGAACATGGTGATGAACGCCGGCACGCTGTCATAGCCGAGATCGAGCGCCACCCTCGTGATCGGCTCGCCGTCGGCCAGCCGTGGCAGCGCCGCGAACAGACAGGCCTGCTGACGCCAGGTCGACAGCGACAATCCGGTCTGGCGGTGGAACGCGCGGGTGAAAGAGCGGCGGCTCATGCCGACGATAGCGGCCCACTCGTCGATCGTCGCATGCGGTGACGGTGCCGAGACGAAGCGCCGGCACAGCGTCGCCAGCCTTGCATCGGACGGGAACGGAAGGCCGAGCGGCCGTTCCGGCAGGTTCGGGATTTCGTGCAGCAGGAGCTTCATGATCAGTCCGCCCCGCCCCTCCAGCTCGGCGCCTTGCGGCAGCTTTTCCGATTCCACGATCAGGCTGTGCATCAGGTCGGTGATGCCGACGACACGCAACCCGTCCGGCAGGCCGGGAATGGCCTCCGGCATCACATAGACGGACCGCATGCTGACGTCGCCCAGCATCTCGACGGAATGTTCGGTGCCGGCGGGGATCCACATCGCGTGGTCCGGAGGCACCATCCAGCGCCCATGCCGCGTCGTCACCAGCACGACACCGACCAGCGCGTGCAGCAACTGGCTGCGGCTATGATGGTGCCGTGGCACATGGTAGCCGTCCGGATATTCGGTCGGCAGCGCCACTGCCGGCCCTACGGCCTGCTCCAGCCATTGCCAGCGACGCTCATGCAACAGCCCGAGATCGGTGTCGCCCGCTCTGAACATTTCCCTGCCATGCGGCATCAGCTATGGCCCACTTGCGAAACTATTGGACCAAACCACGAAAGAAGTCGCGTGACAAGCAACGTATAAGGCTGCGGCCTATAAGACCGCCTGCGGAGCGCCCGCCAAAAAGACCACGGAGCCTGCCTTGACCGATACCACAGCAACCGCCGACGCCAAGCCGGCAGCGGCCAGCCACATTTCAGCTCAGGCGACGGCCTTCACCGTCATCCTGGCGGTGAGCTTCTGCCATTGCATCAACGACATCATGCAGTCGCTGCTGTCGGCGATCTATCCGCTGCTGAAGGACAATTACGGTCTCGATTTCTGGCAGATCGGCCTTTTGACTTTCACCTTCCAGGTGACGGCATCCTTGCTGCAGCCGGTGATCGGCATGATTACCGACAAGCGGCCGATGCCTTATTCGCTGCCCTACGGCATGGCTTCTTCGCTGATCGGGCTGGTCGTGCTGGCCTATGCCGGACATTACTCGCTGCTCCTCATCGGCGCCTCGCTGATCGGCATCGGCTCGGCGATCTTCCACCCGGAATCCTCGCGCATCGCCCGCTTCGCCTCCGGTGGCCGGTTCGGTCTTGCGCAGTCGCTGTTCCAGGTCGGCGGCAATTTCGGCCAGGCGATGGGGCCGCTGCTGGCAGCATTCATCGTCGTGCCCTTCGGCCAGACCAGCATCGCCTGGTTTGCCGGCGGCTCGCTGATCGGCATCATCGTGCTGTGGCAGGTTGGCGGCTGGTACAGCCGCCTGCGCGCCGCACAGGGCACCCGCCAGGCGGCAGGCTTCGTTTCGCCTTTCCCGCGCCGCAAGGTCCTGGGCGCGCTGGCGTTGCTGACCTTGCTGGTGTTGACCAAGAACGCCTATATTTCCAGCCTTGCCAGCTATTACACCTTCTATTCCATCCATAAATTCGGCGTTTCAGTCCAGATGTCGCAAGTCATGCTGTTTCTGTTCCTCGGCGCCTCGGCCCTTGGCATCCTGCTCGGCGGCCCGTTCGGCGACCGCTACGGGCAGAAGGCGATGATCTGGTTCTCGATCGTCGGCGTGCTGCCGTTCACCCTGGCCTTGCCCTACGCCAATTTCGAGTGGACGATGGTTCTCACCGTGCTGATCGGCCTGATCCTGTCCTCGGCTTTCTCGAACATCGTCGTCTTCGCCCAGGAACTGGTGCCCGGCCGCGTCGGCATGATCGCCGGCATCTTTTTCGGCTTCGCCTTCGGCATGGGTGGCATCGCGGCCGCCGTGCTTGGCGTCGTCGCCGACATGAAAGGCATCGATTTCGTCTTCCAGGTCTGCTCGTATTTGCCGCTGCTCGGGCTGCTGACGGTCCTCCTGCCTAACATGAAGGAAGCGAGGAAGGTGGAGGCTGCGGCCAGCTAAAAATCAGTTCATCTTCGGAATTGATACGAGGGCGCGACAGTTGCCGCGCCCTCGATGATTCTTTCACCATACGCCGGGTGAAAAGCCTGTTAGAGAGGGTCACCCCTGAAGGCAAAATTTTGGTCAGCAATGCCTTCAAGTTGAACATACCGGGCTCAGCCCTGATGCTGCGCAGCGCTTCGCGCCAGGAAAGGCAATTCGCTTATGTCCAGACTAAAAGGCAAGGCCGCATTGATTACCGGCGGCACCAGCGGCATCGGCCTGGCGACGGCGCGACGTTTCATCGAGGAAGGTGCGCGCGTCGCTATCACCGGAACAAATGCGAGCCGTCTCGAGGAGGCGCGCACCATCCTCGGCAGTGATGTGCTTGTCATTGCCGCCGACGCCGGAGATGCTGCTGCCCAGAACGACATAGCGCGGCGGATCGAGGAAACCTTCGGCAAGCTCGACGCTCTCTTCCTCAATGCCGGTATCGCCGACCTGCGCCCGCTTGGCGACTGGACCGAGGCCGCGTTTGACAGGAGCATCGACGTCGACCTCAAGGGGCCGTATTTCCTGGTCAAGGCGCTCGTTCCGCTGTTTTCGAACCCGTCGTCGATCATCCTCAGCGGCTCGGTCAACGCGCATATGGGAATGGCTGGAACGCATGTCTATGCGCTGGCCAAGGCCGCCATAATTTCGCTCGCCCGGACGCTCTCGGGCGAACTGATAGAACGCGGTATTCGCGCCAACGTGATCAGCCCGGGTCCGATCGACACTCCGCTCAACGACAAACTTGGGCTGGACCCCGAAGCGGCGAAGGCGCGTGCGAAAGCTGTGGTCGGCCTGGTGCCTGCCCGTCGTTTCGGAACCGCCGAGGAAATTGCCAACGCGGTGGTTTTTCTTGCTTCGGACGAATGCCCGTTCATGGTCGGTGCGGAAATGCTGATCGATGGCGGCTTGAGCATCGCCTGACATCGGCACGACCTGACACGAGATCACCCGCAGATGGCGGGTTTTTTGTTACGTTCTGAAAGGCCTTACGCCCTGAAGAAGGCCAGCATGTCGGTGTTTATAACATCGGCATGGGTGGTCGCCATGCTATGGGGGAAACCCTTGTAGACCTGTCGCCTGCCATGACTTGCACCCTTTCCCGCCTTCGGCTATAGAGCCGCCACCCGCGTAGACACCCTTGGAGGCAACGCGGCGGAAGGCTGCCTTCCCTTGTGATCCCGAACAAAGGTCCGCTTGCTTATGCGGCTGCCGGCTTTCGGATATGCAGGCCCGGCGGCTTTCGACGTTTACGGCCCCGGCACGTTGCCGGCCGTGAGCGCTCCAGAACAACGCGAAAGGAAATGCCATGAGCCACGATACTTACGAGCTCAAGGCCGAAGCGCGCGAACAGGTCGGTAAGGGGTCCGCCCGTGCAGTTCGCCGCAACGGTAAAGTGCCTGCAGTGATTTACGGCGACAAGCAGCCTCCCCTGGCGATTGCGCTGACCTACAAGGACATCTACTACAAGATCCATGGCGGCGGGTTTCTGACCACGGTCGCCACGATCGATGTCGACGGCAACAAGATCCAGGTTCTGCCCAAGGATTTTCAGCTCGACCCGGTCAAGGATTTCCCTGTCCATGTCGATTTCCTGCGCATCGGCAAGGATACCGAAGTCAACGTCGATGTGCCCGTGCACTTCATCAATGAAGACAAGTCGCCCGGCATCAAACGCGGCGGCGTGCTCAACATCGTGCGCCACGAGGTCGAGTTCCACTGCCCGGCCAATGCGATCCCGGATTTCATCACCGTCGATCTCACCGGTACCGATATCGGCGATTCGATCCACATTTCGGCCGTCACCTTGCCGGCCGGCGTCAAGCCGGTGATCTCCGACCGCGACTTCACCATCGCGACCATTGCCGGCTCCTCGGCGATGAAGCCGGAGGCCGCGGAAGAGACGACTGAAGCGGCTGCGCCCGAAGCGGCTCCTGCCGCCGAAGAGAAGTAACCCCTTCCCGCCCGGAGGCGACGATGCTTGTCTTTGCAGGCCTCGGCAATCCGGGCGCGAAATACGCCAACAACCGGCACAATGTCGGCTTCATGGCGGCGGACGCGATCGCCCGCCGCCATTCCTTTTCGCCCTGGTCGAAGAAATTCCAGGGTCTGATCGCCGAAGGCACGCTTGCCGGCGAAAAGGTGATCCTGATCAAGCCGCAGACCTTCATGAACCTGTCCGGCCAGTCGGTCGGCGAAGCCCTGCGCTTCTACAAGCTCGGCCCTTCGGCGCTGACTGCCTTTTATGACGAGATCGACCTTGCCGCCGGCAAGGTGCGGGTCAAGGTCGGTGGCGGTTCCGGCGGCCACAACGGCATCCGCTCGCTCGACCAGCACGTCGGCAAGGATTTTCGCCGTGTGCGCATCGGCGTCGGCCATCCCGGCGTCAAGGAAATGGTGCACGGCCATGTGCTTGGCGATTTCGCCAAGGCCGATCGCGAATGGCTGGACGTGCTGCTCGACGCAATCGCCGAAGGTGCCGGATTGCTTGCCAAGGGCGACGACAATTCGTTCATGAACCGCGTGACGCTGGCGCTGCGCGACAAGCTCACGCCGACGGGCGACGATGATCGCCCGCCGCCCAAGGCGCCAAAGGCGCAAAGCCACGTCCGCCAGGCGCGGCCGCAGCAGCCGGCGGCCAAGCTGCCCGAAACCGGCCCGATGGCGGCTATGCTGAAGAAGCTTTTTGGCGGCAAGGACTGAGCCATGGCGCCGTCAGCGCCGCGGGCAAGAGTGCTCAGGGCTTGACGATCATCGACGCTTTCGCCCATAGCCCTGATCAAATTTCGATTTCCCGATAGGGCCAGACAAAAATGGGTTTCAAATGCGGCATCGTTGGCTTGCCCAACGTCGGCAAGTCGACGCTCTTCAATGCGTTGACCAGAACGGCGGCGGCACAGGCCGCCAATTATCCGTTCTGCACCATCGAACCGAACACCGGCGAGGTGGCGGTGCCCGACCCGCGCCTGCAGAAGATCGCCGCGATCGGCAAGTCGAAGGAGATCATCCCGACCCGCATCTCGTTCGTCGACATTGCCGGCCTGGTGCGTGGCGCCTCCAAAGGCGAAGGGCTTGGCAACCAATTCCTCGCCAACATCCGTGAGGTCGACGCCATCGTCCATGTGCTGCGCTGCTTCGAGGATGACGACGTCACCCATGTCGAGGGCCGCATCGATCCTGTCGCTGATGCCGAGACCGTCGAGACCGAATTGATGCTTGCCGACCTCGACAGCCTTGAGCGCCGCATCGTGCAGATCCGCAAGCGTGCCGCCGGCAAGGACAAGGAAGCAGCGACCGTACTTCCGATGATGGAAGCGGCGCTTGAACTGCTGCAGGCCGGCAAGCCCGCCCGCATCCTGCTCAACGGCATCTCGGCTGAGGATCTGCGCATCCTGCAGGGGCTGAATCTCTTGACCTCACACCCGGTGCTTTACGTCTGCAACGTCGCGGAAGCCGATGCCGCCACCGGCAACGCGCATACCAGGGCGGTCGAGAAGATGGCCGCCGCGCAAGGTGCCCGCACCGTTGTGATTTCCGCGGCGATCGAGGCCGAGGTCGCCCAGCTCTCGGACGAAGAGGAAATGGAATTCCTCGCAACGCTCGGGCTGGACGAACCCGGCCTGAACAAGGTCATCCGCGCCGGCTATGAGCTGCTCCAGCTCATCACCTACTTTACCGTTGGCCCCAAGGAGACACGCGCCTGGACCGTGCACAAGGGCGCCAAGGCGCCGCAGGCGGCAGGCGTCATCCACACCGATTTCGAGCGCGGCTTCATCCGCGCCCAGACCATCGCCTATGACGACTTCGTCAGGCTGGGCGGCGAAGTGGCGGCCAAGGAGGCCGGCAAGGCGCGCGACGAAGGCAAGGAGTATATCGTCCAGGACGGCGACATCATGCTGTTCAAGTTCAACACCTGATCCGGCGAGGGAGCCCAATGGTCACCATTGCCGTCGCTCGATGACAAACTTCAAAGCAGGGTGTCGCAGTGCCTCTTGCGCTGCTTGACGGGCCATCGTGCGGGGTCTAAGGGGCCTCTGCACCGGCCTCGCGCTTCGCCTGCCCGCGTCCGTGCGATGTGACTGACGCGCCCCCTCCAAACGAACGCTCTTTGGCAACAGCAAGGGAGACCCGGCGATGATCAAGGCCTTCGTCGTCGACAATGATCGCCTGCGCCTCGTCGACGATCTCCTGCAAAACAGCGACACTGTCGTCTGGGTCGACCTCTTCAACCCGACAAAGGAAGAAGAGACGACAATCGAGACCTGGCTCGGCATCGCCGTTCCGACCCGCGAAGAGATGGAAGAGATCGAGATCTCGAGCCGTCTCTACGTCGAGGACGGCGCCTACTTCATGACCGCCATTCTGCCTGCGCAGACCGAGGTGAACGATCCGTTGATGTCGCCGGTTACCTTCGTGCTCGCCGGCAGCAGGCTGATCACCGTGCGGTACCACGAACCGAAGGCGTTCAAGACCTTTCCGCTGCGCGCCGAAAAGGTGGCGACCGGTTGCACCAGCGGTGACACCATCCTGATTGGCCTGCTGGAGGCGATCGTCGACCGCCTCGCCGACATTCTGGAGCGCGCCGGCCGCGACGTCGAGGCGATCTCGCGCGACATCTTCGAGGCACGCTCGACCAAGGTTTCCAAGCGCAACCGCGACTTCCAGGAGCTGTTGAAAGGCATTGGCCGCAAGGAGGACCTCGCCTCCTCGATCCGCGACAGCCTGATCTCGCTGCAGCGCCTTGCCGGCTTTCTCGCCCATGCCTCCACTCAAAGCAGGATGAACAAGGACACCCGCGCTCGCATCAAGACCTTGTCGCGCGATGTGCTGTCGCTCGCCGACCACGCCACGTTCCTGTCGCAGAAGATCAGCTTCCTGCTCGACGCGACGCTCGGCATGATCTCGATCGAGCAGAACGCCATCATCAAGATCTTCTCCGTCGCCGCTGTCATCTTCCTGCCGCCGACGCTTGTCGCTTCGATCTACGGCATGAATTTCGACATCATCCCTGAGCTCAAATGGCACTTTGGCTATCCCTTCGCCATCGGCATGATGGTGCTTTCGGCAATCCTGCCCTTCTGGTATTTCCGCCGGCGCGGCTGGCTGTAGCGTCATCAATACCTCCGCTGCGGCTTGGGCGCAGCCGGCTGGCGCACTAGAAATTGCTTGACCAAATGCCACGCTGCCTGCAACCGGGACCGGGATTCGTAGCGATCGTACAATCCTGAACAGGATTTCCAGACCATGACCGCAAAGACCTGGGCTTATGAGGATTTTGTCGAGGGCGCTTCGCTCGACCTCGGCACCAAGCTGGTAAGTGCCGCCGAAATCATAGAATTCGCCGGTGAATTCGATGCCCAGCCGATGCATCTCGACGAGGCCGCGGGCCAAGCCAGCATTCTCGGCGGGCTGGCGGCCTCGGGCTGGCACACCTGCGCCATGTTCATGCGCATGCTGTGCGATGCCTTCCTGCTCGACTCGACCTCCCAGGGCGCGCCGGGCGTCGACCAGGTCAAATGGAAACGGCCAGTCCTGGCCGGCGACCTGTTGACCGGCAGCACCACCGTCCTTGCCAAGCGACTGTCCAGATCGAAGCCCCGGCTTGGCCTGGTGACCATGCGCAGCGAGTTGTTCAACCAGCGCGGCGAAGGTGTTTTCGAGCTCGAAAACACCGTCATGTTCCTCACCCGCGAGGGCCGTGCGTGAGCCTCGACGAATTCTTCTGCATCGGTATCACCGTCACGCTCGGTTCACATCGATTCGAACCGGAGGCGATCAAGGCGTTCGCCCGCAAATACGACCCGCAGATATTCCATATCGACGAAGAGGCGGCGAGGAACAGCATATTCGGCGGGCTCTGCGCCTCGGGCTGGCACACCGCCGCCACCTGGATGAAATTGAACCTCCAGGCTGGCATAGAGGCAGAGGTCGCCCGCTGGCCCGGTCCCGGGCCGGTGCCGGAATTCGGTCCCTCGCCCGGCTTCAAGAACCTCAAATGGCCCAAACCTGTCTATGCCGGGGAAACCGTGACTTTCACCCGCACCGCGCTGGCCCATCGCCCCATTGCCTCGCGACCGGGCTGGCGGCTGCTGACGCTCCGCTCGGAGGCCTTCGATTCGACCGGCGACAAGGTCATCGAATTCGAAAGTGCCGTGCTGGTGAAGGTGGAATGAGCGGAGTTCTTTCCCTCTCCCACAGGGGAGAAGGAAGAAACGCTCAATGCCCCTCAAACCCGATCAGCGTCCTCACCGGTACGCCGAGCGCCTCTAACCTCTCTCGGCCGCCAAGGTCCGGCAGGTCGATGACGAAGCAGGCGGCGAGGATATCGGCGCCGATCTGCCGCAATAGCTTGACGGCCGCCTCGGCCGTGCCGCCGGTGGCGATCAAATCGTCGACGAGGATTACCTTCTCGCCTGGAGAAACACCATCCTTGTGCATCTCCATCTCGTCCAGCCCGTATTCCAGGCTGTAGGCGACGCGCACCGTCTCGTAAGGCAACTTGCCCTTCTTGCGGATCGGCACGAAGCCGGCCGAGAGCTGGTGGGCGATGGCGCCGCCGAGGATGAAGCCGCGCGCCTCGATGCCGGCGATCTTGTCGATCTTCAGGCCGGCATAGGGATGCACCAGTTCGTCGATGGCGCGGCGGAAGGCCCGCGCATTGCCGAGCAGCGTGGTGATGTCGCGAAACAGGACCCCCGGCTTGGGATAATCCGGAATGGTGCGGATCGCGGCAAGCAGCGTCTCTTCGAGCGAGGATTTCATCAAGCGGCTCTCCGGGCTATTCAGATTCGGCTGAAGACGTGAAAGGAATGGGCCAATCGTAACCCGGTGCCGCCAAGTCCGGCTACCGCCATGTGGCGCCTGACGGAAAATTGTCCGGCAATGGGGCCTGCTCAGCGTCGGCTGCGATGAATCGACATGCCTGCAATGAAAAGGGCGCCTTTCGACGCCCTCGCATTCTCGTATATCGCAGGGCTCAGTGCGCCACGCCGGCCCACACCTTGCGTTTTGTCAGGTAGACCAGCGCACCGAACAGCAGCAGAAAGACCAGCACGCGAAAGCCGGTCTTCTTGCGGTCCTCGAGGTGCGGCTCGGCCGCCCACATCAGGAAGGCCGACACGTCGCGCGAATACTGGTCGACCGTCTGCGGCGCGCCGTCATCATAGGTAACCTGGCCGTCGGAGAGCGGCTTCGGCATCTTCAGCGACACGCCGGACAGGAAGTACGGATTGTAGTGCGTGCCTTCCGGTATGACCATGCCCGCCGGCGGCTGCTGGTCGTAGCCGGTCAGCAGCGAGTGGATGTAGTCGGGACCGCCCTGGGCATATTGCGTGAAGATGTCGAAGACGAAGCGCGGGAAGCCGCGTTCAACGCCGCGCGCCTTGGCCAGCAGCGACATGTCGGGCGGTGCTGCGCCGCCATTGGCCGCCGCCGCCGCTTCCGCATTGGGGAACGGCGCCGGGAAATGGTCGGACGGCTTGCCGGGGCGATCGAACATGTCGCCGGCATCGTTCGGGCCGTCGTGGATCGTGTATTCGGCCGCCAGCGTCTTGATCTGCGCATCCGAATAGCCAAGGCCTTCCAGCGTGCGGAACGCCACCAAATTCATCGAATGACAGGCTGAGCAGACTTCCTTGTAGACCTTCAGCCCGCGCTGCAGCTGGGCCTTGTCGTAGGTGCCGAACGGCCCGGCGAAGCTCCAGTCCATTTCCTTTGGTTCGTGTATCGGGAAATGCGTCGGCGCCGCCTCGTTGTGCGCCTCTTCCTGGGCGCGCGCTCCAGTGCCTGTGGCCCCAATGCCCGCGGCCACAAGGCCAAGCAGCGCCAGCGAGGTGAGAATCTTCTTCATGCAAATCCCCTTGAGATTCTCTGACGCGCTGTCATCGTCTCGAGCATGATCTTGTCCGAAAACCGGTTTCCACTTTTCGGGATCATGCTCAGCCTTTGGTTTCCGGCGCGGCCGTGGCGCCGGCGGGATGTCCACCGCCACCCTTGTTCTTCCCGAGCACCGCCTCGGTGATCGAATTCGGCAGCCGCCGCGGCGTCTCGATCAGCCCAAGTACCGGCAGCGCTACCAGGAAGAAGGCGAAGTAGAACAGCGTCGCCATCTGCGCCATGAACACATAGCTGCCCTCGGCCGGCTGCGAGCCCAGCCAGCCGAGCAGGATGGCGTCGGCCACGAACAGCCAGAAGAACAGCTTGTACCAAGGCCGGTAGACTGCCGAGCGCACCTTCGAGGTGTCGAGCCACGGCACCAGGAACAGCATAACAATCGCGCCGAACATGCAGAGCACGCCGCCGAGCTTGGAGTTGATGGGCCCGATATTGAAGGTGATCGCGCGCAGGATCGCGTAGAACGGCAGGAAGTACCATTCCGGCACAATGTGGGCCGGCGTCTTCAGGGGGTTGGCAACGGTGTAATTGTCCGGATGGCCGAGATAGTTCGGCAGATAAAAAACGAAATAGGCGAAGACGAACAGGAACACGATCATGCCGAACCCATCCTTGATGGTCGCGTAAGGCGTGAAGGCGAGCGTGTCGGTCTTCGATTTGACCTCGATGCCGGTCGGATTGTTCTGGCCGACGACGTGAAGCGCCCAGATGTGCAGCACGACGACGCCGGCGATCATGAACGGTAATAGGTAATGCAGCGCAAAGAAACGGTTCAGCGTCGGATTGTCGACCGCGAAGCCGCCGAGCAAAAGCTGCTGGATCCAGTCGCCGACCAGCGGGATGGCGGTGAAGAAGCCGGTGATGACGGTGGCGCCCCAGAAGCTCATCTGGCCCCAGGGCAGCACATAGCCCATGAACCCGGTCGCCATCATCAAGAGGTAGATGATGCAGCCGAGGATCCACAGCAGTTCACGCGGCGCCTTGTAGGAGCCGTAGTAGAGCCCGCGGAAGATATGGATGTAGACGGCGATGAAGAAGAACGACGCGCCGTTCGAATGCAGGTAGCGCAGCAGCCAGCCGGAATTGACGTCGCGCATGATCTTCTCGACCGAATCGAAGGCGAGAGTGCTGTCGGCCGCGTAGTGCATCGCCAGCACGATGCCGGTCAGGATCTGCGCCGCCAGCATGAGCGCGAGGATGCCGCCGAAGGTCCAGGCGTAATTCAAATTGCGCGGCACCGGATAGGCGATGAAGCTGTCATAGACCAGCCGCGGCAGCGGCATGCGCGAATCGAACCAGCGTCCGATGCCGGTCTTGGGCGTATAGGTCGAGTGTCCCTCGCTCATGGAAAATATCCCTTGCCTCAGCCGATACGGATCTTGGTGTCGGAAATGAACTGGAACACCGGCACCGCCATGTTCTCGGGCGCCGGCCCCTTCCGGATGCGGCCGGCGGTATCGTATACGGAACCGTGGCACGGGCAGAACCAGCCGCCGAAATCGCCTTCCTGGCCGAGCGGGATGCAGCCGAGATGGGTGCAGACCTGGACCATCACCATCCAGGCTTCCTTGCCCGGCGTGGTGCGGTTGGCGTCGGTTGCCGGGGCGTCGGCCGGCAAATTGGCGTTGCGGGCGATTGGATCCTTGAGCTCGGCGAGATTGACCGCCTCGCCGTCCTTCATCTCTTGCTCGGTGCGGTTGCGAACGACCACCGGCTTGCCCCGCCACTTCACAACGAGCGACATTCCTGGCGTCAGCGAAGATACGTCGACCTCAACCGAGGCAAGGGCCAGCGTCGAGGCATCCGGACGCATCTGATCGATGAACGGCCAGGCAACAGCGCCCGCGCCGACCACCGCCGCCATGCCAGTGGCGACGTAGAGAAAATCACGACGGTTGGGATCCTGGGTGTCGGTTGCGCTCACGGGTGCCTGATCCTTTCGCCTCTTCCGTGCCGGCGGCCGAGCCTTGTTCCCCGCTCAATCGCGCCGGCCCGACTGCGCATGGCGAACAGGCTAGCGAATTCCTCCGGCATTTGGGACTTGGGTTTATGCGTGAAGCCTGTTTTTGTCCAGACGGGTGAAGGCACAAGGGCAGATTGTCGCGGGGACGTCATTTGCCCGATGGAATGATTGGAAAATCGCAGGAAAACCAATCGGCTGCGTTCGCCTCGACAGCGGGCGCTGGCCCGGTTTATCCTCGGCCTATGGCGCATGTCATAGACCGCGACAAGTGGGCCGAAGCGCCCGACCACTGGCCCGACCACTGGCAGGGCGAGCTGCAATGCGGCGCCTACGGCTCCAGCATCTGCCTGATCTTCAACTACCTGCCTGAGATCGGCGGCGGCCCCAGGCTGCACAGCCACCCCTATTGCGAGATTTTTATCGTCCGGACCGGGACCGGCCTGTTCACCGTCGGCGACCGGCAGATCGAGGCCACAGCCGGCCAGATCCTGATCGTACCGCCGGACACGCCGCACAAATTCACCAATCTCGGGCCAGGCCCGCTGGAAACCACCGACATACACGAGAACGGCAGCTTCATCACCGAGTGGCTGGAATAGCGCCTCCCAAACCGATTTCGGTTCGGATCATACGCTGGCGCCGAGCCTGGCCAGCACGGCCTTGGGAATGCTGTATTCCCGGATCACCGCGTCGTGCTTGCGCAGGCCGCAGAGTTCGCGCTGGATGAAATACCCGTGCACCGCTTCGGCTGCATCCCTGAGCAGCCGGGCACGGTCGACACTGTCGCAATTCTCGCGCAGCCTCGTCAATGTTTCCTCGACGCGCCGGCCGGCGCGGCCGAGCGCGGCCGCCTTCTCGCCGAGGATTTCATGGCCAAGCAGGTCCAACGCGCTCTCCTGCGCGCCGGACCGTCCGAAATTCGATGGCATTCTCACCGCCATGGTCTACTCCGGTCTTTAGAAACTACTCCGCCGGCCGGGTCTCGGCCAGCGCGCTCTCCTCGTTGAACAGGAAACCGCCGGACTGCCGCTTCCACAGCCTGGCATAAAGCCCGTCGAGCCCGACCAGCTCGTCATGCGTGCCTTGCTCGATGATGCGGCCCTCGTCGAGCACCACCAGCCGGTCGAGTGCCGCAATGGTCGACAGCCGATGCGCGATGGCGATGACCGTCTTGCCTTCCATCAGCCTTGCCAGATTTTCCTGGATCGCCGCCTCGATGTCGGAATCGAGCGCCGAGGTCGCCTCATCGAGCACCAGGATCGGTGCATCCTTGAGGAAGACGCGGGCGATCGCCACGCGCTGGCGCTGGCCGCCGGAGAGCTTGACGCCGCGCTCGCCGACATAGGCCTCGTAGCCGATACGATCGCGATTGTCGCGCAGACCGAGGATGAACTCGTGCGCCTCGGCCTTCTTCGCTGCCGCGACCACCTCGGCGTCGGTCGCTTCCGGCATGCCGAGCTTGATGTTGTCGCGCAGCGAGCGGTGGAAAAGTGCCGTATCCTGGCTGACGACGCCGATATTGGCGCGCAGCGAATTCTGCGTGACCCTGGAGACGTCCTGCCCGTCAATGGTGATCTTGCCGCTCTCGAGGTCGTAGAGGCGCAGGATCAGATTGACCAAGGTCGTCTTGCCGGCGCCGGACGGGCCGACCAGGCCGACCTTTTCGCCCGGCCGCACGACGAGGTCGATGCCGTTGAGCACGCCGGACCCCTTGCCGTAGTGGAACTCGACATTGCTGACGTTGATGCGCCCGCCGCCGACGACAAGCTCTTTCGCGTCCGGCGCATCGGTCAGGCCGAGCGGCTGTGAGATCAGCGCCTTGGAATTCTCCAGCACGCCGAGGTTCCGCAAGATGCCGTTGAGCTGCATCATCAGCCGGCCGAGCAGCATGTTCAGCCGCAGCACCAAAGACAGCGTGAAAGCCACGGCGCCGACTGTGATCGAACCCTCGACCCAGAGATAAACGGCAAAGCAGGCGATCGCCGTGATCATAATGCCCGACAGCATCGTCAGTGCCATGCGCACGCCGGTCAGCCTGCGGGTGAACGGGCGCAGCGCGTCGAGATAGATGTCGAAGCCGTTCCTGATGTAGCGGTCGTCGCCATCGGCCGAGAACAGTTTCAGCGTCTGGACGTTCGAATAGGAATCGACAAGGCGGCCGGTGATCATCGAGCCGGCTTCGGCGGTGGCTTCGGCATGCTTGCGGATCGCCGGCAAATAGCGCCTGGCCAGCAAGCCGAAGGCGGTAATCCAGATCACCACCAGCACCGCCAGCCGGAGATCGAGCCCGGCGACCAGCGCCAGCGTCGTTACCGTATAGACGACCATGAACCAGACGACCTCGATGAAGCTTTCCATCAGATCGCCGGTCGCCTGTCCCGCCTGCCAGACCTTGGTCGCGATACGTCCGGCAAAGTCGTTCTGGAAGAAGGCGTAGGATTGGCGCGAGACATGGCGATGCGCCTGCCAGCGCACCAGATTATAGAAACCCGGCGTGATCGTCTGCTCGTCGACCAGCGCCGACAGGCCGACGACGATGGTGCGGATGACCAGCACCACCGCGATCATGAAGACAAGTTCCGGGCCGGCGGCAGTCCACAGGGCGTGCCAGCTGCGTTCGCCGGGAAGCTGATCGAGGATGTCGACCAGCCGCCCGACGAAATAGAACAGTCCGGCTTCGACTAACGGCGCGATGCCGCCGATCAGCAGCATGGCGAAGAAGGCGATCTTCGCCTGCCCGACATAATGCCAGAGAAAACCCCTGACGCCGGCAGGTGGCCGAAGGTCCGCAGGCTCCCGGAATGGATAGACCCAGTTCTCGAACCAGCGGTAGATGGCAGTCATTCGGCGGCTTCACCCTTGACGAGTGCATCGTTGGCGGCTGCATCGTTGACAGAGGGGCCGTCGTCGAGCAGGAAGCCGCCCGACTGGCGCTGCCAGAGCTGGGCGTAGAGCCCGCCGCTGGCAACCAGTTCCTCATGCGAACCTTCCTCGATGACCCGGCCCTTGTCCATGACGACGAGCCGGTCCATGGCCGCGATCGTCGACAGCCGGTGCGCAATGGCGATGACGGTCTTGCCTTGCATCAGTCTGTAGAGGTTCTCCTGGATGGCCGCCTCGGCCTCGGAATCGAGGGCGGAGGTCGCTTCGTCGAGGATAAGGATTGGTGCGTCCTTCAGCATAACACGGGCTATGGCGATGCGTTGCCGCTGGCCGCCGGACAATTTGACGCCGCGATCACCGACATGCGCGTCGAAACCCTTTCGACCGTTAGAATCCGACAATCCGGCGATGAAATCCAGCGCCTCGGCGCGCCGCGCCGCCTCGATCAGCATCTGGTCACTGGCGTCCGGCCGGCCATAGAGGATATTCTCGCGCACCGAGCGATGCAGCAGCGAGGTGTCCTGCGTGACCATGCCGATCTGCGCGCGCAGCGAGTCCTGCGTCACCGCCGCAATGTCCTGGCCGTCGATCAGGACCTTGCCGCTTTCGAGGTCATAGAAGCGCAACAGAAGATTGACCAGCGTCGACTTGCCGGCACCCGAACGGCCAACGATGCCGACCTTCTCGCCCGGCTTCACCGTCAGCGACAGGCTTTCGATCACGCCCTTCTGCTTGCCATAATGGAAGCGGATGTCCTCAAAACGGATCTCGCCCTTGGTCACGGCAATATCCTTGGCGCCAGGCCGGTCTTCGACTAGGCGCGGCAGCGAGATCGAGGCGATGCCGTCCTGCACCGTGCCGATATTCTCGAACAGCGTGGACATCTCCCACATGATCCATTGCGACATGCCCCAGAGCCGAAGCACGAGGCCGATGACCAGGGCGACGGCGCCGATCGTCACGGCTTGGCCGAGCCACAGCCATAGCGAGATTGCGGTGACCGAAAACAACAGCAGCGAATTCAGGACGTAGAGCAGGCCGTAGAGCTGTGTCACCAGCCGCATCGACCGGTAGACTGTATCGAGAAAGCCGGCCATACCGTCCTTGGCGAAGGATGCCTCGCGCCGCGCATGCGAGAACAGCTTGACCGTCTGGATGTTGGAGTAGCTGTCGACGACACGGCCGGTCATGGTTGAGCGCGCATTGGCCTGCTCCTCGCCGACCTTGCCCAGCCGCGGGATGAAATAGCGCAACAGCAGGACATATCCGGCAAGCCAGACGGCAAGCGGCGCAGCCAGCCGCCAGTCTGCCGAGCCGACGATGAACAGCATGCCAAGAAAATAGACGACGATATAGTTGAGCACATCGATGAGCTTGATGACGCACTCGCGCACCGCGAGCGCGGTCTGCATCAGCTTGGTCGCGATGCGCCCGGCAAACTCGTCCTGATAGAAGCTCATCGACTGCTTGAGCAGGTAACGATGCACCTGCCAGCGGATACGCATCGGATAATTACCCATCAGCGTCTGCTGGTTGAGCAGCGAATGGAACCAGACCGTCGCCGGCAGCGCGAAAACCACGATGAAGGCCATGCCGACCAGCTTCAAGCCTTCGGTCTGCAGGAACGTCTCGCGATTCTGTCCGGACAGCCAGTCGACGATCCGGCCCATGAAGCCGAACATCCACACCTCGGCAAGGGCGATGGCCGTCACCAGTACCGCATCGAGAGCGATGTAGGGCCATGCGCCGCGCGTATAATGCACGCAGAAGGCGATCAGTGTCCGCGGCGGCTCGACCGGCTCCTTGGCAGGGAACGGATCGAGCCTTTTTTCAAACCAGCTAAACATAGAGATGCTCACAATACCTGTTTCCGCTCACGCGGCACGCGAACGGTCGAAGTGCCCAGACCGCATGGCGTCAAGGACCGGCGATACGGAATCGTCCGCCTCGCCGGTCCTGCTTCGCGCTATATAGGTTGTCGCGGGCCTTTCGCCGACAGTCTCGTTTGACGATGCTGACGACGTTTTGACGATCCGGATTTTCGCGCCGGTTTTTGCACCAGGCCGGATCAGCCTGATGATCCGGCGCACCAGCGACGGCCGGCTATAGTCCGGAACGGCGCGTGAGAAATCGACGTCCGGCAGCATGCCGCGATGCGGACGCCGGCGGGCCTCGGCGTGAACCGCCGACGAGTAGGTCTCGCCGATCAAAAGCGCCCAGGTCGCAGTCTTGCGCTCGTGCAGGCTTCTTGAGCCGGGTATTCTACAGGGATCGAACATCGGTCCGTCCTCCAGTTGAAGATGCAGGTAGAAGGGTGAACCAACCCAGGCCGCGGGCACGCGCGGCGCGGCAAAGGTGGCATCGGTCGAAGCGTGTTCAGGTGGGGCGTTCAGCCCCTTCCACAGCTTGAAAAACATCGCAGGATTCCTTCAAAGGCCGAAAAAGGTTTCGGCGGGAATCGGTGCGATTGAAGTCTAGAAGGTCAGGAGAATCGTCGTACCGAAACCGCCGTCGGGCTGCTAAGCCCACGAGAGGGGTGGTGGATGTGCATGGCCATCATGAATTACCCCTCCATCGGTTCGGGTTGACAATGCTGGCCGTATAACCGACTTCGCAGAAAATGACCACCCGCCAGTCCAGGAATTTCCAAAACCGCGAGAGCTCTGTGGCTGATCTGCCACTTATTAGAAAGACGCGGAAATGAACGACCGTCTCCGCATCGCGCTCTACCAGCCTGATATCGCCGGCAACACCGGGACAATCCTGCGCTTCGCCGCTTGCCTCGGTCTCGGCGTCGACATCATCGAACCGACGGGCTTCCCGCTCTCCGACCGTACGCTGAAACGGGCCGGCATGGACTACCTCGAAATGGCGGCGCTGACCCGCCATGTCGACTGGCACGCCTTTGAGGACTGGCGCAGACTCGGCAACCGACGGCTGGTGCTGCTTTCGACCAAAGCCACGACCGCCTACACGGATTTCGCCTTTGCCGGCGACGACATTCTCTTGTTCGGCCGTGAATCCGCAGGCGTGCCGGACGCCGTCCACGAGGCGGCGGATGCGCGACTGATCATCCCGATGCAGCCCGGCGCGCGCAGCATCAACGTCGCGCTTTCCGTTGCGATGGTGGCGGCCGAGGCGATCCGGCAGCTCCGCTAGGATGTGTACGCGATCGCCGGCCGCAGCGACCAAGGCGTCGTCCTCACGCAACACTGCGTCCTCTCCGGTCATTCTCATCCAGACGCCCATCGCCTTCTCCTGCCGTTTGCATCTTCGAGGCTTCTTCGCTACAAGCTCAACTTAACTTGAGGTCAAGCGGAAAATCGGAGATGGCTGCGGCAACGGAATTAACAGTCGGCCAGGTGGCGATGCGCAGCGGCGTGGCGGTGTCGGCGCTACATTTCTACGAAGCACGCGGGCTGATCCGCAGCCACCGCACATCAGGCAACCAGCGGCGTTACGGCCGCGACGTGCTGCGACGGGTGGCGATCATCAAGGTAGCGCAGGAGGTCGGCATTTCGCTGGCCGAGATCGGCACAGCCCTTCGATCATTGCCTGAAGGCCGGACGCCGACGCGCGAGGATTGGAACCTGCTTTCGACTGCTTGGCGCGACGACCTCGACCAGAAAATTAGTCAGCTCAAGAAGCTGCGCGACGGGCTGAGCGACTGCATCGGCTGCGGCTGCATGTCGATCGACAAATGTCCGCTGCGGAATAAGAACGACAGGCTGGCAAGGGACGGCGCGGGCGCCCGCAGGCTGGTCGTGCGTTGAAGCCATGACGGGTCTGGACGGGTTCAGCGAACTTATCCTGTCCGTTAGTCACTATACAGTCTTGTGAAGTTCATGTGCCCGTGCTTGATACGCCCCTGCAACTAACCTTGGGGGGCAGAATTGAAATTTGCATACAAGACTTACGCCGCGTTGCTTGGCGCCATTGTGTTGGCTGGATGCATGCCGAGCGAAGGTGAATGGAATACGGCAAGGACTTTGGTTCAGGGCAGTCCTGCCATGTATAAGAAAGTGCTTACGGAATGCATCAGGCATTCGGAGCAATCGCCTCTCAGTTCGAAGCAGGAAGCTGGCAAGATCATGAATGTCAGCGCAGCCGCGGCGCCACGTGTCTGGTGCGGAAGAACCGTGCGGGCCTTCGCGAATGGGCGCCTGACGTATGCCGAGATGAAAAGAGCGCATCTTGGAACGGGCGACAGAAGCGTGTTTATCAAGATCGTTCAGGGCAGATGAACTAGCCCTGATACGTTCAGCCTCGAGACCGGAGCGTTAATCCGCCGCCGGCAGCCGCCTGATGGTGAATTCGATGACGTCGCCCGGCCGCTCGAACCAGCTTTCGATCTCGGTCCAATAGGCCTGCTTAGGAAAGCGCTCGAACCATTCCTTCGCCTTGAGACGAGCATCGGCGCGCGGCAGCACGAAGGTCTCGCGCAGGAAGCCGTCGCGCGGCATGCGCGCGTTCTCGGCGCGCGAACGGTCGAGCCTCTTCTTCAGGCCATCCAGCGGCGGTCTTGCCGGGGTGCGCACGAAAGAACTACATTCACACTTGACCCTTGCACCCAAGAGATTAGGGATCGCGGCCGGAAAAGACGAGTCATTTGTCGGGCGCGCCCGCAACCGGAGACAGGATTTGCAACGACCCGAGATACCGGCGGGGCTGCCAGCCGACATCGAACAGAAGAAGACGAAGGCACGGCTGTGGTTCGAGACGTTGCGCGAGCGCATCTGTGCCAGCTTCGAGCAGATCGAGCAGGACCTGCAGGGGCCGCAGGCTAGCTGGTCGCCCGGCCGCTTCGAAAAGACGCCGTGGCAACGCGATGCCGGCAAGGGCGGCGGCGGTATCATGTCGATGATGCACGGCCGCGTCTTCGAGAAGGTCGGCGTCCACACCTCGACCGTCCACGGCGAGTTCTCGCCCGAATTCAGGAAGCAGATGCCGGGCGCCGAAGAGGACCCCTCCTTCTGGGCAAGCGGCATTTCGCTGATCGCCCATCCGTGGAACCCCAACGTGCCGGCCGTGCATATGAACACGCGCATGGTCGTCACCTCGCGCCAGTGGTTCGGCGGCGGCGCCGACCTGACACCGGTGCTCGACCGCCGCCGTAGCCAGGACGACCCCGACACGATCGCCTTCCACAGAGCGATGCAATTTGCCTGCGAGAAGAACGCGGCGATCGCCGATTACGTGAAATTCAAAGCCTGGTGCAACGAGTACTTCTACCTGCCGCACCGCGACGAGCCACGCGGTACCGGCGGTATCTTCTTCGACTGGCTGCATTCGGATGAGGACAAAGGCGGCTGGGACGCCGATTTCAACTTCGTCCAGGACGTCGGGCGATCTTTTCTCGTCGTCTACGGACATCTGGTGCGCGCCAACTTCAATGACAACTGGACCGATGGCGACCGTGACGAGCAGCTCATCCGCCGCGGCCGTTATGTCGAATTCAACTTGCTTCACGATCGCGGCACCATCTTCGGGCTGAAGACCGGCGGCAATGTCGCCTCGATCCTGTCCAGCCTGCCGCCAGAAGCGAAATGGCCGTAAAATCTCGGTGAGCACGACGTGAGCCGCAATCGGGTCCAAATCCCCAGAATTTGACGGCGAATGTGGCGCAAGGCGCGCCAGAAAATATCTTTTTCGTCTAATATGCCATTGTAAAGATTGGGCTATTTGTCGCGTCGGGCCGGGAAACGCCGGCGGTTCTTTACTCCCGAGAACCGCGACCCGACGTGACCGGACGGCCCATGATTGAATGGGGCACCTTTCCCAAGCGGTGCCCGCATTTTCCAGGAGAGCATGCCATGCGCAAGCTTATTATGACCGCAGCCGCCGCTGCCGTTCTCGCCTCTGGTACTGCCGCATTCGCTGCGGTCAAGCACACCACCGGCACGATCAAAAGCTTTGATGGAACGGCGATGAGCCTAGTTCTGGATAACGGAGCCACCTTTACGTTGCCCCAGACCTTCAAGGATCCTGGCCTGAAGGTCGGCGAAAAGGTCCGCGTCACGTGGGATATGAGCGGCAAGGATAAAATTGCCGAGGCAGTCAAGATCGTGAAGTGATGTCCTGCCCGCTGGAGCAAGACGAGGTCTTACTCCTGGGTAGCGTAAGAGGGCGGAGCAGCGATGCTCCGCCTTTTCGCAACCCGATCACTAGAGGGTCGCGTGTCGGCTTGGACGCACGGCACTCTAAGGCAACCAAAACCGTTCGATCGTGTTATGCTTAGCTGGCCAGCGTGTAGCCCGGATACCGTACGCGGTTTCCGGATCGCGCAATCAAAGGTCTGGAGCTTCCGTGTCAGTGCGCTGTGCGGCGCTCCAAGGAGGAGATGAGGAGAAGCCGATGAAGGAATTCCATTGCGGGTCGCTCGTACCCGGCTGCGAGTGGCACACACGCGCCGAGGAGGAGGCTGAGGTCATGCGCCGTGCCGTCGAGCATCTGCGCGAGACGCACGGCGAGACGGTGATCCGCGAGACGATGATCGAGGCGATCCGCTCGCGCATCGAAAAGGTCCGCGACGCAGCGTGACGGTCAGGATTCGAGTGCCTCCGCGGCGCGCTTGAGCAGCGCGCCGCGATCAAGCGCAAAACCGGACTCGACCCATTCCTTTTCGAGATTCTTCAACGTTGCACCAAGCTTCGGCCCCGGTGATGCGCCAAGCGTCGTCAGATCGGCGCCCTTGACCGGAAAAACAGGGTTTTGCCATTTTGCAGCGAAGGCAAGCAGGCGCGAGAAGCCGCCGGCTTCGAGCAGTGCGTCATTGTCTTCGACCGCGCGGGCTCGAGCGGAAGCGAGCAACAGCCGCAACCGATCGACAAAGCCTTGGCGGTCGCCAAAATAAAGCCTTTTCGCCAACTCTCCTTCGGTCGTTTTCGGATCGACGGCAGCCGTGATCGCCCAATTCCGCAGCCGGCTTGCTTCGCTCACGGAAAGCCTCAATCTCTCGGCAAGCGTTTTCATGCGCGCGGCATCCGGCGGCACGATGGCTTCCAGCCTGAGCAGCGGGTCCGGCGCCCAGGCCAGGTCCTTCTCGGTCTTGGTCAGCCCGTGGATGGCATCGATGCCCCATTTCTCGCTTTCCGGCAAAACGGCGGTCAGAACGCCGGCCTGGCGCATCCACAGCAGCGCCCGCGACGGATCCGGCGCCGACAGCAATTTCTTCAATTCCCACCAGACGCGCTCGACCGAAAGCTGGTCGAGCCCCTGCTTCAGCCGGGCACAAGCCTTCAACCCTTCGGCATCCGGCCTGCCGTCGCCATACCATGCGAAGAAACGGAAGAAACGCAGGATGCGCAGATAATCCTCGCGGATACGCGCTTCCGGATCGCCGATGAATCGCAGCCTCCGCGCTTCGATATCGGCGATACCGCCGACCAGATCGACGACCGTTCCATCGGCCTCGGCATAGAGTGCATTGATGGTGAAATCACGCCGCTCAGCGTCGGCTTTCCAGTCGCGGCCGAACGACACTTTGGCGCGCCGGCCGTCGGTTTCGATATCGGCACGGAGCGTGGTGACCTCATAGGCCTTGCCGTGGCCGACCGCGGTGACTGTGCCATGCTCGATGCCGGTCGGTACCGTCTTGAAGCCTGCCGCCTCGGCGCGCCGGATGGTTTCCTCGGGCACCGTGGTGGTGGCGATGTCGATGTCGGCGACCGGCTGGCCGATGAGCGCGTTGCGCACCGCACCGCCGGCGATACGCGCCTCCTCGCCGCCATCAGTCAGAGCTGCGAGCAGGCGCTGCAGGTGGTGTTCGCCGAGCCACCCGGCCTTGCCCGCGATCGACACTGGATCGCTCACGAATAGAGCCTTTCATAAAGCGTACGGATGATGCCCGCGGTGACGCCCCAGATGCGCTGGCCGCCATAGGGCATCTCGTAATAGAACCATTCGAGGTCGTTCCACATGCGACTGTCTCTGGTGTGGTTGGCGGGGTCCATCAGAAAGCCCAGCGGCACCTCGAAGACGGCATCGACTTCGTCGGAATTCAGCGTCAGGCTGAAACCGGGCCGCACAATCCCGAGCACCGGGGCGATGCGATAGCCGCTACCGGAAACGTAGTCCGGCAGACGGCCGATGATCTCGATGTAATCACTATCGAGACCGATCTCCTCGGATGTCTCGCGCAACGCCGCCGCTTCCGGGCTCGCATCGGTTGGATCGATGGTACCACCGGGGAAAGCCACCTGCCCCGAATGGTTGCGCAGCTTTTCCGCCCGCCTGCTCAAAAGGACCGTGGCTTCATGGCCATGATCGACCACCGGGATCAGCACGGCGGCATCGCGCAGCGCCTTGGCCAGCTTCAGCCTGGGATGGCCCGGATTGAAGCGGTGGTCGCCAAAATCGTCGCCGGCATGCGCCAGCGGCTGCGCCGCGACGCGCTGGCGAAACCCGGCAGCGGAAAACCGCAACGGCATCACCTGATCCATCATAGGCGGTCCATCATACGCTCAGCCGTTTCAGTTTCTCAGCCGGCATGATCGGATAGACCTCGCCTTTGGAACGGACGGCAAACATCGTCTTGCCACCGATGTCGATCTCTTCGCCGTGCTCGACCAGCTCGTACATCACCGGCCGTGCCACCAGCGCTTCCAGCCGCCCGCGCACCAGCACATAAGGCTTCAGGCCACCTGTCTCGTCCTCATCGACGAAGCGCAGCGGGTGTCCCGCCCCAGCCTCTACCACGTCGCCGACATTGGTGCGAAAGGTGACGATTTGTCCGTCGCCGGCGCCTGACACGTCCATCTCGACGGCAATGAAGGGCGCGTCGGCGACGCGGATGCCGACCTTTTCCACCGGCGTCACCAGGTAGGTTCTACCGTCCGCGTCCTTGCGCAGCACTGAGGAAAAAAGCTGCACCAGCGGCATCCGGCCGATCGGCGTTCCCAGATAGAACCAGGTGCCGTCCTGCTTGATTTCCATGTCGAGATCGCCGCAAAATGCCGGATCCCAGCGTTCCACCGGCGCCGGCCCCTTGCCAGCGCGCGTCGCGCGCGAGACCAGCGCCTCCAGCCCGCGCGCCTCGGTCGCGGCCGTCAGCCTCTCTTCACGATAGTCGGCGGCTTCCGTCATGGTCACGAAATAGTCACTGTTGTTCCGCTTGTCAGCCTAAGTCTGTGATTTAAGTTCATTGCAGGCGCCATGCGAGGCCGAATCGCGGCATTCTCTGCGGCACCAAGGTGCCAAGCGGATTTCCAACCAGAAGGATCGATGCTGCATGAGCGTTATGATCAAGGAAAGCCCGATCAGCGAAAAGGACATGGTGGCGCAGGCCGAGAAAGCGCTGGCCGACATTTCGAAGGTCCGTGACGGCGTCGGCCGGGTCATTTTCGGCCAGGAAAGCGTCGTCGAGCGCACGCTCGTCGCATTGCTGGCCGGCGGCCATGCACTGCTGGTCGGCGTGCCCGGCCTCGCCAAGACCAAGCTGGTCGAAACGCTGGGCATCGTGCTCGGCCTCGATTCGCGCCGCATCCAGTTCACGCCCGACCTGATGCCATCGGACATTCTCGGCTCCGAGGTGATGGAGCAGGATGAATTCGGCAAGCGCTCCTTCCGCTTCATTTCCGGGCCGATCTTTGCGCAACTGCTGATGGCCGACGAGATCAACCGCGCCTCGCCACGCACCCAGTCGGCGCTGCTGCAGTCGATGCAGGAATACCACGTCACCATTGCCGGCGTGCGCCATGATCTGCCGTCACCGTTCCACGTTCTGGCGACGCAGAACCCGCTGGAGCAGGAAGGCACCTATCCGCTGCCGGAAGCGCAGCTCGACCGCTTCCTGATGCAGGTCGATATCCTCTACCCCGAGATCGAGGCGGAGCGCCGCATCCTGCTGGAAACCACCGGTATCGAGGATGCCAAGGCTGAAAACGTGCTGCAGCCGGCGCGGCTGAAGGACATCCAGACGCTCATCCGCCGCATACCGGTGCCGGAAAGCGTCGTCGAGGCGATCCTCAAGCTGGTGCGCTCAGCGCGCCCCGGCCAGGGCAACGCCGATACCGACAAGCACGTCGCCTGGGGCCCAGGCCCGCGCGCCAGCCAGGCGCTGACGCTGTGCACCCGCGCCCGCGCCCTCTATGACGGCCGGCTGGCGCCGTCGGTCGACGACGTCCGCGCGCTCGCCGAGCCGGTGCTGCAGCACCGCATGGCGCTGACCTTCGCCGCCCGCGCCGAGGGCACCACGGTTCGCGATGTCGTGGCGAAGCTCGCGAAAGGGATTTGATGGCGCGCATCGGTGAAGCGCAGGCACCGGCAGCGACGCGCGATGCGCTCGCCAGAGGCCGGTTGCGGGCTTCGTTGGTGCCGGACCTGCTGGTCGAGGCGCGCCGCATCGTCAACACGGTAATTGCCGGCTGGCATGGCCGCCGCAAGCGCGGTATCGGCGAGAATTTCTGGCAGTTCCGGCCCTATGTCGAAGGCGATTCCTCGCGCATTGACTGGCGCCGTTCCGCCCGCGACGATCACACCTATGTCCGCGACCGTGAATGGGAGGCCGCCCACACGGTGTGGCTGTGGGCCGATCCCTCGCCTTCCATGCTCTACAAATCGACCGGAGCCAGCGTTCCCAAGGAATCGCGCGCGCTGGTGCTGGCGCTGGCCATGGCCGAGCTTTTGTCGCGCAGCGGCGAGCGCATTGCCTGGCCGGGCCTGACCGACCCGTTCACCGCCCGCAATGGCGCCGAGCGCATCGCGGCGCAACTGATGCACGCCGGCGACCTGCCGGCAAAGCCCGACCTATCCGGCATTCGCCGGTTCTGCGACATCGTCCTCGTCAGCGATTTCCTCGACCCGGTCGAGGACACCATGGCGTGGCTGGACGTGCTCGCCCGCCACGGCGTGCGCGCGCATCTGGTCGAGGTCGCCGATCCGGCCGAGGAAAGCTTCCCCTATGCCGGGCGCACCGAATTCACCGATCCTGAGACCGGCGACAAGCTGACCGCCGGCCGCGCCGAAATGCTGGGCGAGGAATATCGCCTGCTTTATGCCGCCCGCCGCCAGGAACTGGCCGCCTGGTGCAAACGGCTTGGCTGGAGCTTTACCGTCAATCATACCGACCGTCTTGCCTCCGAGGCGCTGGTGCGCATCCACATGGCGATGACCGGCGAAGGCGCCTTTGCCGGGAGGGCCCGCGCATGAGTTGGCTGCCGCTCTCCTTCGGGGCGCCGATGGTGCTGTGGGGCCTGCTGGCGCTGCCGGTGATCTGGTGGCTTCTGCGGCTGACCCCGCCCAGGCCGCAAACCGAGGTGTTTCCGCCGCTGAGGATTCTCGCCCGCGTGCTGAGGCGCGAAGAAACGCCGCAGCAGAGCCCTTGGTGGCTGACGCTGCTTAGGCTGCTGATGGCCGCGCTTGTCGTGGCAGCACTTGCCGAACCGGTCTTCAATCCGCGCGAAAAGCTGCCGGCCGAGGGCGCTGCCCTGGCGCTGGTGATCGACAATGACTGGGCAAGTGCCGCCGACTGGGGCAAGCGCGTCGCCACCGCCGAGCGGCTGATCGCCGATGCCAATTCGAACGGCGTGCCGGTGCTCATCGCTTTCACCGCCGAGAAGCCGAATGCCGAGATCGGTCCCTTCGATGCCGCTGCCGCGCTCGACCGGCTGCGCGCGGCAAAGCCGCGGCCGATCCCGACCGACCGCCCCGCCGTCTATGCCCGCGTCGCTTCAGCCTTGGAGTCGCTGCCTGGCGCCAGCGTCGCGGTGCTCGCCGATGGTCTGGCGGCGCAAGGCGACGAAGCCGCGTTCAACACGCTGTTGTCGAAGAACGCAGCACGCGTCGTCTGGGCCGTCTCCGACCGGCTGTCGCTGACCGGCCTGACCGGCGCCGACAACCAGGTCGACGGCTTCGCCCTGACCGCCATCCGCGCACCGGGCGATCCGGCACCTGCACAGGTGACGGCCGGCGCCTTCGACGACAAGGGCCGCCGCATTGCCGACGCGACGCTGACCTTTGCCCCGGGCGGATCCACCGCCACCGGCACGATGGCAGTGCCGTTCGAACTGCGCAACGATTTCGCCTATATCGCGCTCGATGGCGAGCGCCAGGCCGGCGCCGTCCGCGTGCTGGATGAGAGTTCAAAACGCCGCCGCGTCGGGCTGCTGTCGCAGGCCGAGGCCGACCAGGCGCAACCGCTGCTGTCGCCGCTCTATTACATCCGCCGCGCCCTGCAGCCTTTCGCCGATCTGGTCGAGCCGTCGAGCGTCGATCTCGCCGACGCCATCCCGCAACTGCTCGACCAGAAGCCGGCGATGATCCTCATGGCCGATGTCGGCACCATTCCGGAACAAGCGCGGCAAAGGCTGGTTGACTGGGTCGACAAGGGCGGCACGCTGGTGCGTTTTGCCGGTTCGCGGCTGGCCGCTGCCGGCAATGACGACGACCTGCTGCCAGTTCGGCTGCGCACGGGCGAACGATCGCTTGGCGGCGCGCTGTCATGGACGGCGCCGCAGCCGGTCACCGAATTCCCGAAAACCGGTCCCTTCGCCGACCTCGCGCCGCCCACCGAGGTCACCGTCACCAGGCAGGTGCTGGCCGAACCGACGCCCGACATCGTCGAGCGCACCTGGGCCACGCTTGCCGACGGTACGCCGCTGGTGACCGGGATGAAGAAGGACAAGGGCACCCTCGTACTGTTCCACGTCACCCCCGAGGCGACGTGGTCCAACCTGCCGATCTCCGGCAGCTTCGTCGAGATGCTGCGGCGCATCGTGCAATTGTCGCGCAACCAGGGCGCGGCTGTCGCCAATGCCGAGGCCGCCGCCACGTCGCTGGCACCCTATCGTATGATCGCCGCCGACGGCACGCTGGTGCCGCCGACGCCGGATGCCAGGCCGCTGGTGCCCGGCGCCGGCCCGCTGCCGGTGACGCTGGAAAACCCGCCCGGCCTCTACGGCTCCGAGACAGGAGTGTTCGCTCACAATCTGCTCGGCGGCGACAGCGCATTCAGGCCGCTGGCCCGGCCTGAAATCACGGTGCCGGTCACCACCATCCAGTATGCCTTCGACGAGCAACACAACCTCAAAGGTCCGCTTGTCACGGCCGCCCTGGTGCTGATGGTGCTCGACACGCTTGCCGTATTCTGGATGGGCGGCCTGTTGTCGCGCCGGCCGCGCCGTGCCGGCGCTGCGGCGACGGCAGCCGTCCTGCTGATTGCGCTCGGCGCCTTGATTGGCCACGCGGACGTCGCGCGTGCCGACGACGCCAAACCGGGAGATACGGAGGCGATCGGGGACATTTCAAAGACCCGGATCGCCTACGTGCTGACCGGCGAGCCGGGTGTCGATTCGATCAGCCGCGCCGGGCTCGAAGGCCTGACCCGCTTTCTTATCGAAAAAACCGCGCTCGAACCCGGAGCACCGGCCGGCGTCGACATCTCGAAGGACGAACTTTCCTTCTATCCGCTGATCTACTGGCCGATCGATCCCTCGGCCCCGATGCCCAGCGAGGCCGCCATCGCCCGCATCGACGCCTACATGCAGCAGGGCGGAACGGTCTTGTTCGACACCCGCGACCAGTTCGCCAATGGCATTGGTGCGGATTCGACCAGCCCGGCGACGGAGCGGCTGCGCGACATCCTCGGCAACCTCAACGTGCCACCGCTTGAACCGGTGCCGTCGGATCACGTGCTGACCAAATCCTTCTACATTCTTCCGGAGTTTCCCGGCCGTTTTGCCGGCAGCCCGCTTTGGGTCGAGGCATCGCTCGAAGCCAGCAACACCGAGAACCGCCCGGTGCGCACCGGCGACGGCGTTTCGCCGATCATGATCACCGCCAATGATTTCGCCGGCGCTTGGGCCGTCGACGAGAATGGCGACCCGCTATTGCCGACGGTGCCTTCGGATCCGATGCAGCGCATCTATGCGCTGCGCGCCGGCGTCAACATCATGATGTATATGCTGACCGGCAACTACAAATCCGACCAGGTGCACGTCCCGGTGCTGCTCGAACGGTTGGGGCAATAGACCATGAACTGGTCGCTCGCCTTCGAACCGCTCATCACCTGGCCGCTGCTCGCCGTGGTTCTGGTGCCGCTGCTGCTGCTGTCCCTCGCCGGCCTTTGGTTTCGCCAGCGCGGCGCGGTCTTCCGCCTGGCAGCCCTGATTGCGCTGGCTGCGGCGCTGCTCAATCCGGTGTTCCTCGACGAAGAGCGCGAGCCGCTGAAAAGCATCGTCGCCGTCGTCGTCGATCGCAGCCAGAGCCAGGATATAGGCGACCGCACCAAGCAGACCGACGCGGCATTGGCCGGGCTTCAGCAGCGTCTCGGCCGCTTCAAGCAGTTCGACGTCCGTGTCGTCGAGGCCGGCAAGTCCGAAGCCGCCGACGAGCGCACCGAGACGCGGTTGTTTTCCTCGCTCGAAAATGCTTTCCGCGACGTGCCGCCATCGCGCATCGCCGGCGCCATCATGATCACCGATGGCGAGGTGCATGACGCGCCGCTTGGCGCACCTGACTTCAATGCCCCGCTGCATGCGCTGATTACCGGCAACGAGCATGAGAAGGACCGCCGCATCCGCTTCGAGAATGCGCCGCGATTCGGGCTGGTCGGCAAGCCGCTCGAAATGACGTATCGCGTCATCGCCACCAACAACGAAACCGGCCCGGTCGATGTCCGCGTATCGGTCAACGGCGAGCAGGTATCGGTCGAGCACGCCAACATCGGCCAGGCGATGCCGCTGCAGGTGACCATTCCCAGCGCCGGGCGAAACATCGTCGAACTCGCCATCAACCACGAGCCGGGCGAACTCACCGACACCAACAACCGCGCCATCGCGCTGATCGACGGCATCCGCGAAAATCTGCGCGTGCTGCTTGTTTCCGGCGAACCGCATGCCGGCGAGCGCACCTGGCGCAATTTGCTGAAATCCGACGCTTCGGTCGACCTCGTGCACTTCACCATCCTGCGCCCGCCGGAAAAGCAGGACGGCACGCCGATCAACGAATTGTCGCTGATCGCCTTCCCGACGCGCGAGCTGTTCGTCGAGAAGATCAAGGATTTCGACCTGATCATCTTCGACCGCTATCAGCACCGCGACGTGCTGCCGATCCTCTATTACGACTACATCTCCGAGTATGTCGAAAAGGGCGGCGCGCTACTGATCGCGGCAGGCCCCGAATATGCCGGCGAAAGCTCGATCGCCCGCACGCCGCTGATGTCGGCGCTGCCGGCAATGCCGACCGGCGAGGTCATCGACAAGGCCTTCTATCCGCGCCTCACCGATACCGGCCAGCGTCATCCGGTAACGCGCGGGCTCGATGGCTCCGCGACCGAGCCGCCGCACTGGAGCCGCTGGTTCCGCACCATCGGCGTTGAGAACCCCGAGGGCGAGGTGGTGATGAAGGGCGCCGACAACCGGCCGCTGCTACTGCTCGATCGCAAGGGCGAAGGCCGCGTCGGCATGCTTCTGTCCGACCAGGGCTGGCTGTGGGCGCGCGGCTTCGAGGGCGGTGGGCCGCATGTCCAGCTCTACCGGCGCATCGCCCACTGGCTGATGAAGGAGCCCGAACTCGAGGAAGAGCGGCTGACCGCCGACGGCCGCGGCATGGTGCTGGAAATCCGCCGCCAGACGATGAGCGACGATCCCGGCCCGGCGCAAGTCATCACGCCGTCCGGCAAGGCACTGATCGTCAGGCTCGAGAAATCCGAACCAGGCGTCTTCCTCGGCAGCGTCGAGACCAACGAAATCGGTCTCTATCAGGTCGGCAATGGCGACCTGACGGCATTGGCCCATGTCGGGCCGGTCAACGCCCCGGAATTCACCGACGTCGTCTCCACCGAGAACCGGCTGAAACCACCGGCTGAGGCAACCGGCGGCAGCGTTCGCCGGCTGGCGCCGGCATCGGCCATTGGCAACCTGACCAGCACCGTCACGCTGCCATCCGTAGTCCCGGTCCGTTCCTCGGGCGCGGCTTCCGGCAATGACTGGATCGGCCTGCGCACCACCGACGACAGCGTACTCAAGGCCGTCTCGCGCGTGCCGCTGTTCGGTGGCTTCTTGGGGCTCGGCCTGCTGCTTCTGGCGATGGGCTCGATGTGGTACCGCGAAGGGCGGTAACGCGGTTTATCCTTCTCCCCTTGTGGGAGAAGGTGGATTGGCGCGCAGCGCCAAGACGGTTGAGGGGTGCTGGACGGAGTGCCGTCCTTGCCAAGCTGGAACACCCCTCATCCGACCGAGCTTCGCTCGGCCACCTTCTCCCACAAGGGGAGAAGGAAGAAAGCGAACCGCCCTACTCCTCCGGCTCCGTCGTGAACATCAGCGGGTAGCCCTTGGCCTTGCCGGCATCGGTTGCCCGCGCCGCCTTGGTCTCGGCGACATCCCTGGTGAAGACGGCGACAACGCAGACGCCGCGCCGGTGCGCGGTGATCATTATCCTATGCGCCTGGTCTTCGCTGAGCTTGAACTCGGCCTTCAGCACCGTCACGACGAACTCGCGCGGAGTGAAATCGTCATTGACCAGGATGACCTTGTAGAGCTTCGGCCGTTCGACCTTCGGCTTCGTGCTGGTACGGGGTTTTGTCGTGATTTCAGGCATTGGACCGGCAATTGCGTACGACAGCTTTGCGGTCATTTTGACATGGGCAAAAGCGGTCGTCCATTCAACCGCGCGCGATCGGCTTCCCGGCAGGCGCAGTTCAAAAGTCCGTGCCTATGTGGGAACTGCCGTCTGGCGTTCAACGGGGGTGTGGGCCGGGACTGGCCCTACTGTCTGCACGCAACAAAAAAGACGACCGCTCCAGGCAAATCGCAACTGGAGCGGTCTTCTCATAGGGTAGAAAGATGTCGCTTGATCAGGCCTTGGGAGCTGCCTTGACCGCGTGCTTCTTGTGCTTCTTGACGGTCTTCTTGGCAGCGACCTTCTTCACGGCCTTGGCCGGCGCAGCGGTCGTCGTTGTCGTCGCAGCCGGGGTGGTGGTCGCGGCATTGGCGCTGCTGGCGCCGAGAACCGGCATCGAGACGGCCAGCGCGATGGCGAGACCGAGGGCGGAGAGGAGGGACTTTTTCATGGCTTCACTTCCTTTTTGTGCAGATCGGATTGTGTCACTGAACGGGATCGATCGGTGTCACTCCAAGCAGCTTCAAAGCGTTCGCGAGCATCCGGATTCCCTGTGCCTGTTTCTTGTTGGCGCAGAACCGGTTTCCCTTTCTTTGAAGTGCTTTCGCCGCGGTGACCTGCGTTGCCGCGGCATGGGTTTCGAGGGCTTCGTCAAACTGGCGGTTCAGATCGATGCAACGCTCGCTGCGGGTGGTCGCCACCTTTGCATCGGCCGCCTTTGCATTGGCCACCTTCGCATCGGCCAGTTTTGCATCGGCATGTTCGACCGCGACCGTGACGAGCGAAATGGAAAGCAACGCACCCATCAGACTGATCGAGAACCTTTGCATTGGTCTGTCCGTAATCCCGTAACGCGTGTCGCAGCCGATGACCTGACCGCCACGGCACCACTTATGCCTTTGATTTTTTTCGGCAGTTTTTCCGGATTGTAGAATTTTGTTTCTGGATTGTTTCTGGGCAGCCCGGATCGGGCCGCCGATCTCCACTGGCCAACTTATGGCCTGAATTCTATCGTCTGGCTGACGGCCGAAGCAGCGCTTGGGCGATCCACAAATGACAGGTTCCCTGTGAAATCCGACCCCCACATACTGATCGTCGACGACGACAAGGGCATTCGCGACCTGCTTCAGGAATTCTTCCAGAAGCGAGGGCTGCACACATCGGTCGCCGCCGACGGCACCGAGATGGAGACCATCCTGCGCCGCGCCCAGGTCGACCTGATCGTCCTGGACGTCATGCTGCCCGGCAAGAGCGGGCTGGAGCTCTGCCGCGAGTTGCGCGCCAATTATTCGACGCCGATCATCATGCTGACCGCGGTTACCGAAACTACCGACCGCGTGGTTGGGCTAGAGATGGGCGCCGACGACTACGTGCCGAAACCCTTCGATCCGCGCGAGCTGCTCGCACGTATTCGTGCCGTCTTGAGACGCAATGGCGCCGCCGAACCGCGACGCGCCGCCTCGCGGCAGATCTACCATTTCGCCGGCTGGACGATGGACTGTTCGCGCCGCCGGCTGATGGCGCCCGGCGACGTCAGGATCGAGCTGACGATGGCCGAATTCAATCTCCTGCAGACCTTCGTCAAGAGCGCGCA
This sequence comes from Mesorhizobium sp. M0800, assembly GCF_040320095.1. Classification (NCBI taxonomy): domain Bacteria; kingdom Pseudomonadati; phylum Pseudomonadota; class Alphaproteobacteria; order Hyphomicrobiales; family Phyllobacteriaceae; genus Mesorhizobium; species Mesorhizobium sp. M0800. The sequence goes on along the minus strand of NZ_JAMYOZ010000002.1, from coordinate 428,237 downwards.
GCGCGTACTGAGCCGCGAGCAGCTGATCGAGCTGTCCGGCGGCGACAGCGGCTACAGCTTCGACCGCAGCGTCGACATTCTGGTCAGCCGGCTGCGGCGCAAGATGGAGGACGACCCGAAAACGCCGAAGCTGATCTTGACGGTGCGCAGCGGCGGCTACCAGTTCCTGCCTGAGACGACCTCCGAATGAGACGCATTCTGCCGCAAACGCTGCCGGTCTGGGTGCTGCTCATCGTCATCGCCGGCCTGCTGATCAGCCAGATCGCGACCCTTTACATCGTTTCGCGCGACCGTGCCGCCGCCAATGACGTCGTCGATCTCTACCGGCTGAACGACCGCGCCTTCTCGCTGGTGCAGCTGATGCATGATGCTACGCCGGAACAGCGCAAGGCGACGGCCTCCGGCCTGTTCAACGCCACTTATGCGCTCACCGTCTCCGACACGCCCGCCGTTACTTCGTCGATAGCCGGCGACGACGAACTGGCCGAATTGGAAGACATATTGGTCGGTCGGCTATCGAAGTTCGGCATCACCGACGCGCGGGTCCGCCGCGACCCGGCAACGCACGAAGCCGACGCTCCCGGTGGGACGGTCGCCGGTCCCGATATCGGCCAGGTCGAGCGCGACCTGCTGGTGCTGGCGGCCGATTTCGCCCAGAGCGACAAGCTGACCGCTTCGCTTCGCTTTGCCGACGGCCAATGGCTGAATTTCACCGAGCCGAACACACCGGCCGGACCGATACTGAGCTTCGATAGCCTGCCGCTCTATGCCTTGATCGCCGGGCTGGTGGTGGCTTCCTCGATTTGGTCGCTGCGCCGGCTGACGGCGCCCTACCGGATGATGGAGACCGCGGTGAAGCGGATCGGCGAGGACCTGAAAAGCCCGCCGATCGCCGAGAGCGGCAGCCGCGAGGTGCGTACCGCGGCAAAGGCGGTCAATGCCATGCAGGCGAGGCTGCGCGCCTACGTCGAGGACCGCGAGCATCTTGCGGCCGCACTGGCGCACGACCTGCGCACGCCGCTGACCAGGATGCGGCTGCGCCTCGAACTGCTGAGGAATTCGTCCGTGCGCGCCGCATTGGCGCACGACCTCGCCGACATCGAAGGCATTGCCAGCTCGGTCATCGACTTCGCCACTTTCGAGGTGACCGAGGAGAAGAGCGAGAGGATCGATTTCTGGTCGCTGGTAGAATCGATCGCCGACGGCTTCGACGAGGTCTCCTTCGACAATGAGGACGCGCGCTCGCGCGGCCTGATCTGCGTCGCGCGGCCGGTTGCGCTACGGCGCTGTGTCACCAACCTCGTCCAGAACGCGGTGACCTATGGCAAGAGGGCGCATCTCAGCCTGCGTCAATCAGGCAAGACAATCACGCTGGCGATCCATGACGAGGGTCCGGGCATACCGCAAGCCGAGCTCGACGCCGTGTTCGGCTCGTTCGTGCGCCTGGAACAGTCGCGCAACCGTCAGACCGGCGGCCTCGGCCTCGGCTTGACCATCGCCCGCAACATCGCCCGTAGCGCCGGCGGCGAAGTCAGCCTGTCCAACCATCCCGATGGCGGCCTGATGACGGAGCTGCGCCTGCCGCTGGCGGTTTAGACTAGCTTGCGGTATCGGGCTAAGCCGGCGTTCCTTCGCGCCCCCTCTGTTCTGCTGGACACCTCCTCCACAGGTGGGGAGATTGGCCGTCGTCGCCGATTTCGCCAATTACAAACGTTGGAATGTGAGAGCCGTCCGCGAAACCGCCGATCTCCCCCCAAGTGGGAGAGATGTCCGACAGGACAGAGGCGGGCGCGACAGAACTCGGCGTTTGGTCTTGGTTCTCTCCCCAAGGAGAAAAACTATCTTCGCAGCACCGCGCTCAGCACATCCCTGACGCCGATGGCGCCGACGAAGCGCGACTGGTCGTCGAACAGCGCCACCGGTGCGGTCTGCGAGCGATGCATGGCCAGCATCACGGTCTTCAGCGAGGTGCCGGGATTGGCCCAGAATACCTGAGCCGTCTCCTCCGGCTGGGCTTCGACATCGGCGCAGGACACCCAGACCGCCGGCTTGCCGTCGCGCTCGGCCGCCGCCACCAGCCCATGCTCGTCGATCTTGAAACGCGTCGTCCTGCGCCGGTCGAGCCACACCCAGCCGTTCTCGCCATGTTCGAGGTCGCGTCGGTCGCGCATGACGTTCCACGCGGTCAGCACCGAGAGCGGGTTCACATTGGCGATGAAGTCGCGGACATAGTCGTTGGCGGGCCGCAGCACGATGTCTTCCGGCGCGCCGGTTTGCACGATGCGCCCGCCTTCCATGATGGTGATATGGGTGCCGATCTTCAGCGCCTCCTCGAGGTCGTGGCTGACGAAGATGATGGTCTTCTTCAGCTCGGCCTGGAGCTGCAGCAACTCGTCCTGCAGCTTGGTCCGGATCAGCGGATCGAGCGCCGAGAACGGCTCGTCCATGAGCAGGATCGGCGCCTCGGTGGCAAAGGCGCGCGCCAGGCCGACGCGCTGCTGCATGCCGCCGGAAAGCTCATGCGCATATTTCTTCGACCACTGGTCGAGATGAACCAGCTTCAGTTGCCTGTTCACCCGCTCCTTGCGCTCGGCTTCGGGTACGCCGGCGAGCTCGAGGCCAAGGCCGACATTTTCCTCCACCGTGCGCCACGGCAGCAGGCCGAACTGCTGGAACACCATCGCCACCTGTTTCTGCCGCAACCGCCGAAGCGTCGCCTCGTCGCAGGTGACGACGTCGACCGTGCCGTCGCCGTCCTTGACCAGCACCTGGCCGCGCGAGACGACGTTCAGCCGGTTGACGGCTCTGAGCAGCGTCGATTTGCCGGAGCCGGAAAGCCCCATCAGCACCGAGATCTCGCCCTCGTTCACGGTGAGGCTGGCGCCGGCGCAGCCCAGCACGTTGCCGGTCTGTTCGAGGATCTCGGCGCGGGTGGCGCCGCTGTCGATCAGCGCCAGCGAGCCGGCCTGGTCGGCGCCGAAGACGATGTCGACATTCCTGAAATCGACGGCGACGGTCATTTCTTGCCTCCCACGCCGATGCGCGTCATCCGGTCGAGCACGATGGCGAGCACGACGATCGCCAGCCCTGCCTCAAGCCCGAGGTCGATTTTCCTGGAACCCAACGCGCGGTTGATCTCGGTGCCGAGGCCGCCGGCGCCGATGAGAGCGGCGAACACCACCATCGACAGCGACAGCATGATCGACTGGGTCAAGCCGGCCATGATGGTGGGCAGCGCCGAAGGCAATTCGACCTTCCACAGCAGCTGGCGCCTGGTGGCACCGAAGGCCTCGCCGGCCTCGATGATCGATTTCGGCACCGAGGTGACGCCGAGATGGGTGAGACGGACCGAGGTCGGGATGACGAAGATGATGGTGACGATCAGGCCGGGCGCGTTGCCGAGCCCGAACAATGTCAGCACCGGGATCAGGTAGACGAAGGTCGGTAGCGTCTGCATCAGGTCGAGCACCGGCAGCATGATGCGGTAGACCTTCGGCTTGTGCGCGGCCCAGATGCCGAGCGGCACGCCGATGGCCATCGAGGTGGCGGCGGCGGCAACCACCAGCACCAGCGTCTCCACCGTCTGCTTCCACAGGTTCTGGTTGAGGATGAACAGCAGTCCGAGGAAGACGGCCAATGCCAGCCCCTTCGAACGCTGCAGGGCATAGGCGAGCAATGCGATCAGCGCGATGAGCAGGACGGGCGGCAACAGAAGAAGTCCGTCGACCATCCCGTCGAGCAGGAAATTTAGACCATTGGAAAAGGCCCTCAAGACGGTGTTGAAATTGTCGGTGAGGAAGGTGAAAAACGCCTTCCCCCATGCCCCGATGGGAATCTTGTAACTGACCAGGAATTTGGAGATCGGATCCATCTAGCCCCTCTTCTGCCGGCGCCGTCCTTCGCCGGACGGTCATCTTGTCACAGGATATGAAAAAGGGCAGCCATTTCTACCGTGGCTGCCCCTTGTCTCGTCATGCCAGATGGTCGGGTCAGCTTCCGAGCGCCGTTTTCACCGCAGCCGCCGCATCGCCGCCGTCGAAGGTGGTGACGCCGGCGATCCAGGGAGCGACCGCGTCCGGGTGCTTCTTCAGCCAGTCGGTCGCGACCGTATTGGCGTCGCCGCCCTTCAGGATCGCGTCCATCATCTCGCCTTCCATGTCCAGGTTGAACTTCAGATTGGCGATGAACTTGCCGGCGTTCGGGCATTCGCTCATGTAGCCCTTGCGTACATTGGTATGCACGGTGGCAGCACCAAAGCCGCTATCTCCCATCCCCTCGAGATAGGTGATCTTCATGGCGCCCATCACCGGATGCGGCGTCCAGCCGAGGAAGGCGATCCATTCATTGTTCTTCATCGACTGGTCGGCCTGGGTGAGCATGCCGGCCTCGGAAGATTCGACCAGTTCGAAGCCTTCGAGATTGGTCTTCGGATCCTTGATCATGTCGAGGATGATGCGGTTGCCGTCATTGCCGGCCTCGATGCCGTAGATCTTGCCGTCGAACTTGTCCTTGAACTTGCCGAGATCGGTCAGCGTCTTGACACCGGCATCGGCGACATAGGTCGGAACGACGATGCCGTAGCCGGCACCGCTGAGATTTTCGCTGACGGTCTCGACCGAGCCTTCGGCGGCATAGTCCTTGATGTCGTTGGTCATCGACGGCATCCAGTTTCCGAGGAACACGTCGAGATCTTTGTTCTTCAGGGACGCATAGGTCACCGGCACCGAAAGCTGGATCACCTGCGGCTCGTAGCCGAGCGCCGTGAGCAGCACCGAGGCGACGCCGGTGGTCGCCTGGATGTCGGTCCAGCCGACATCGGACAGACGCACCGTCTTGCAGCTTTCCGGATCGCCGGCGAAGGCCCCAGTCGTGGATAGAAAAGCCGCCAGGCCGAGGCCGGCGACGAATGAACTCATACGCGACATGAAAATTCTCCCATTTTCAGTTCTCGGTGAAGCGAAGCGACGGTTTTATCTCCGCCTTTGTTCTGTCAGCCAAACATCATTCTGCTGCGGTTTCAAGCACTAAGGCAATCACGAACAACGGCGCAGGCTGGCCGATCAGCGACACGCCCGCCGCTTTCCGGATGGAAGTCGCCTTTTCCCGGTGGAATGTAGGCGCTCCCCCTCCCCGCTTTGTTGCAACTCGGCTTAAAAGGACGGTATGGCCAAGCTGTACTTCCATTATGCGACGATGAATGCCGGCAAGACGACGATGCTGTTGCAGGCCTCGTATAATTACCGCGAGCGCGGCATGACGACGATGCTGTTCATCGCCGGCCACTACCGCAAGGGCGATACCGGGCTGATCTCGTCGCGCATCGGCCTGGAGACGGAAGCCGAGATGTTCCGCGACGGCGACGATCTGTTTGCCCGGGTCGCCGAGCATCACGACCACGCCACGGTCCATTGCGTCTTCGTCGATGAGGCGCAGTTCCTCGAAGAGGAGCAAGTCTGGCAACTCGCCCGCATCGCCGACCGGCTGAACATCCCGGTCATGTGCTACGGCCTGCGCACCGATTTCCAAGGCAAGCTGTTTTCCGGATCGCGCACCCTGCTGGCAATCGCCGACGACCTGCGCGAGGTGCGCACCATCTGCCGTTGCGGCCGCAAGGCGACGATGGTGGTGCGCCTCGGCGCCGACGGCAAGGTGGCGAAACAGGGCGAACAGGTGGCGATCGGCAAGGATGTCTATGTCTCGCTCTGCCGCCGCCATTGGGAAGAAGAAATGGGCCGCGCCGTGCCCGACGATTTCATCGGCTTCACCAAAACCTGACCAGCGCTATTGCTTTCATCCGACCTCCCGGCCGACATTCGTTCGCCAATCGCGCCATCATGCGGCGCTTGTTTAAGGCCTGCTTCCTATTTCAGAACCTCTCAGCCAGAGCCGTCGGGGAGTTCCCATGCTTCGAGCCATTTCGTCTGCCGCTGCTTTCCTCATCGCCGGCGCTCTTGCCGCGCATGCCGACGGCGATGCCGCTCTCGGCAAGAAAGTCTTCAACAGATGCATGGCCTGTCATGAGGCAACGAGCGACCACGACAAGGTCGGCCCGCATCTGCTGGGTGTCGTCGGCCGCACCGCCGGCACCGCGGACAGTTATCTCAGCCGCTACTCGCAGGGGATGAAGGACGCCGGCGCCGCCGGCCTGGTCTGGGACGAAGCAAACCTCGCCGAATACCTGCGCGCGCCGCGGCAGAAGGTCCCCGGCAACAAAATGGCCTTCTCCGGCCTGACCAGCGACGATGACGTCGCCAATGTCATCGCCTACCTCAAGGCCGATCCCAAGCCCTGAGCGTCGCTCCCGACCTAAAGTCCAGCCGCGGTTGAAGCGGTGTCTGACCGGACGGCAGTTACACCGTAATCATTGCCTGACTATCCTGCGGTCGGCCTCCTGAAATTCTTTTGTTTTCCTGTAATCCCATGTCTTCCGTCTTTCATTCGCCAAACCCGGCACATATATTCGCGGCGGTTTGCGAAACGAAACCGATGCCGAAGCGGGAGGCCCCAATGGCGACATTGCAGAATTTCGATGCCGAGATTGCCAAGACCAAGCAGGTCGTAGAGGACATGCGCACCAAGATCGAGCAGTCCGGTAGCGTGCTCGACACGCTCGCCACCGCCGACAAGAAGATCGGCGACGCCAATTTCGACATCGAGAATGCCCGCATTGAGGATGTGCTGAAGCAGCAGAAGGTGATGGAAGGCAATATCGCCGACCTGATCATCGGCCTGGAGGACGCCACCAACGTCTTCGGCGCCGAATTCGAGAGCATGAAGAACTACACCGGCTGGGAGAATTTCGTCGGCGTCTTCTCCAGCCAGCGCAAGCAGCGCCTGCGCACCGACCGCGTCCGCAACATGTCGCTGGCCGGCAATCTGCAGGAGCTGCTGGCGAAATCCGACACCATCGTCGGCATCCTCAAGGCGCAGAAGCAGGTTCTCGACACGCGCTACAAGACCTCCGAGGCCAGCCTGTCGCAGGTGATCGAGCGCCGCAAGACCACCATGTCCAATCTCGAGACCGTGCAGAAACGCATCGAAGAACTCAACCCGATGCTGCTCGACATCGAGAACAAGATCGCCGCCTCGACCAGCCAGAAGGAGCGCACGCAGCTGGAAGGCGAACGCTCGAAACTAGCCACGGAATACAACGAGAAGCAGGCCAAGGAGCAGGAATTGCTGGCCGAAAGCCAGACGCTGGAGCGCTACACCTCGATGTTCCAGACCTTCGTCGATTCGCTCAACAACCAGATCGCGGCGCAATCGACGCTGATCAACAAGCTGACCATCGATACCGAGCAGCGCATCGTTCTGTACAAGGCGCTGGAAGATTCGCTGAAGACCGCCGCCCAACAGGATGTCGCCCACAAGATCAACACGCTGGGCAGCCAGGTCGACAACACCGCCGAAGAGACCATGGCCGGCATTGGTGCCGCCTCGCAAAAGCACATCGGCGATCTGCTTGAAATGCACGAGAAGAACATGGTCGCCACCGCCGACATCCAGCGCCGCAAGAAGCTCGCCGACGATGCCTTCGCCCGCCGCTTCGACGATGTGATGAAGAAGCACAATTCGGCAAATTACGTGCAATCGTAATTGCTGCACGTGCACTGCTCCCAAGGGCTGGCAGCATGACCCCCGAAAACGAAGCGGCGGCGCGCTATTTCTCGGCGATCGCGGCGGCACTTGGCGGCCTCGAAGTGTTCATGCGCGACGATCGCTCGCCGCTCTACCGGCACGGCATCGTCGCCAAGGTCGTGGCCGAATATATTGCGCGGCTCGACAAGTCGTTCTCGTGCTGGCGCAACCGGCTGGGCTTCACCGAGACGTTCCGCATCTCGCGCGCCGAAAGCGGTTTTCCGGTCTTCCAGAACCTGCTCGAGTTGGAGAACGACCGGCTCCAGGCCGATGCGCGACTCGCCAACCTTCCGCTGGCCGATGAGTTGCGCGAGGAAATGGCGGACTTCATCCTGCGCCACAAGGAATTTCCCGAAGCGCTGCAGAAGTCGATGGCCGAGCGGCTTTACCTCGAGGACGTCAAGAGCGAGACCACCTTCGGCCCGTTCACGCTGGCCCAGACGGTCAAGGTGTCGGTCAATCCGAAGACGTTGCGGCCCTATTATCTGGTCCACTGGGCCTGCTTCGACGGCAGCGCCAACCTGCCGCTTGTGTATATGGTGACGGTCGAGGATTCCTCGGACGACATGATCCGGCAGCTTGTCGACTCCAGCGGCAAACTTAATGAGAGGGTCGACATTCCGCTGCCGGTCGACGGCTTGCTCAATCCCGAGCTTGCCCACCGTTTCGACGATTTCACCGAGAAGAATTCCGCCTACGCGCTGTCGCCGGCGACCATCGCGGTCAACCTCGACAAGGATTTCGAGCCGCTGCATCCCAAGCAGCTGCGTCGCGTCGTGCTCGGCCCGTTCTATTCTGCAGGGATTACCGATAACAATTCGACGGTGAGCGAAGTGCTGGCCAAAGTGCGCAAGCCGGAAAACGCCTGGCTGCTGACCTGGACCATCCAGGAGGTCTTTTCCAAGGCCGAAAAGCCAGGCCGCAAGGGGCTGTTTTCGAGCGAAAAGACGACGCAGGAATTCTTCATCAATACCGACGATCTCGAGGCCGCGCGGCAAGGCGTGTCGAGCTATGAGAACCATGCGCTGATTCCGCACGAGGCCTATCAGGCGCTCTATGCCGCTGGCGAGGCGCAGAAGATCTTTTCGGGCTACAAGGTCCACATCCTGTCCAAAGGGCAGGTCATCAGCGACGTCTGACCGTCAAATCGCGGAGCATCCTCCATGGACACCGGCCTGACCACCATCCCGGAAGCGGCAATTGAAAAGCACCGTGCCACTGCGCAAAGTTTCATCACTCGCATCGTCGTGCTGGAGGACCCATCGCGCGAGTCCGGCACCGCGCTTGCCGGCACCAACCGCCGCTTCGTCTCTACCGTCTCGGTCGGCTCGGTGCGCCGCACGCGCGAGGTCGAGCTCTCCAAAACCGTCGCCGCCGTCCATTCCGACGACCAGTTGCTGACCATCCCGCAGCACACGCTGTTGTTTCGCGCCCGGCGCGGCACAGCGATAGCGCTGGCCATATCGGATGTCTTCGCCGAGGGCTCGGACCTCGAAAGTCTGCAGGCGAAAAACGCCCGCGCGCCGCTCGAAGGCGATGAAGCTGCCACCTTCAAGAAGCTGCTGTCGGCCTCTGCCTACATCTCCGCCTTCAGCCTTGCCTCCTATTTGTTCCAGCTGATCGACAGCGACGGCGAGGCGCCGAACGACACGCCCGAGCCGGACTTTCTGTTCGACACGCCACAGGATGCGGTGAAGTCGATCGTGGCCGGGCTCGACAGGGCGATAGCAGGTTCGAAGGACGATGCCGACCTGATGACCCGCGCCCGCGCCTTTGCCCGCGTCGCCATCGACGGGCTGTTGGCGCGAAAGGGCCGCTTCGACGGCATCGGTCCGTTCGAGAACGCGCATATCCGCATCGACGTCGACGATTTTACCCTTGACGGCTTCGACGTCGCGCCGGGTAAGCGGGCAAAGCCGCTGGTGATGACCTTCAAAAAACCGGAAGAGGTCGTCGGCAACCACATCGCCAAATACCAGTCGGTCAAGCTTGCCAAGATGCTGATGGCCTATGACTTCGAGCGCGAGCTGAACCCGTTCCTCGAGCTCGGCGGCTTCCTGTTCACTTTTATCGGCGATGGCGCGCCCGGCACCGGCAAGACAACGTTGATCCAGATGATCGCCGGTCTTCTCAATGGTTATTGCCAGGTCGCCGGCTATCCCTTCGCCTACGAGAATTTCGGCGTCGACCAGATCTCCTCCTACCAGGGCAAGTCGGGCCAGAACTGCCGCCAGTTCATCAACAATGTGCTGAACCCGCGCGTCATCGGCTTCGGCACCATCGACGATATCGACCAGGTGGCGGCACGCCGGTCCGACGACCGCGCCTCGGCCGGCCAGCAGGAAATCACCGGCGTCCTGATGGACGCCTTTGGAGGTGCGGCGACCGTGGTGCGCGGCAACTGCTCGTTCGGCATGTTCTCCAACTATCCCGAAAACGTCGACGACGCGCTACGCCAGCGCGCCGGCGCGCGCTGGCTGGTCGACGGCCCGCAGAGCCGCGACGACTACATCGACATCTTCGTTCTGCTCGCCGGCAAGAACCACAAGATCCCGCTCGGCGACCACAAGCTCTATGTGGCGCAAGAGATCCAGCGCGCGGTGATGGAAGCTTACGAGGAGCATGAGAAGCCACAGGAAGACGGGTTGATGAAGGTCTATGAGCGCTACATGAAGGAGAATGGCGCGCCAAAGACGATGGCCGACATCGGCACTTATCTGCATATGATCAAGGATGCCGAGCCGCGCTTTACCGGTCGCGCCATCAAGAACGTCACCGATGCCATCAAGATGCGCGCCATGGACATCGAATTGCCGGACGAGTGGTTCGAAAAGCCGGAAGCCTTCATGCACAAGGGTTACGACGACAAGAAAGCGATGATCGAGGAGCTGCGCGGGCCATTCTCGATGGACATGGTCATGCAGGAGATCAACCGCTACGCGGATTCCGAGTTCCGCTATTCCGACAAGTCCGATGATGCGGCGGTGACCAAGATGATCCGCGACACCCGTCTGCGGGAGCGTGCCGTCCGCGAGATCGAGGATATGAAGAAAAAGGGGCTGTGGAATGCGTGAGATGCGCCGACGCCCCCTTCTCCCCTTGTGGGAGAAGGTGTCGCCGAAGGCGACGGATGAGGGGTATTCGTCAAGCTGGAACACCCCTCATCCGACCGAGCTTCGCTCGGCCACCTTCTCCCACAAGGGGAGAAGGAGCGTTCGCGCCCCTCATCCGCCGTTCGGACACCTTCTCCCCGTGAACGGGAAGAAGAAAGCATGAGCCCCGCCAAGAAACCCGATTTGTTGCGCGACAACGAGCTGATCTACGGCCGGCTGCTGACGATCGACGAGCCGCACCTGATCCAGCGCTACAACAAGGCGATGGTCGCGTTCGGCTTGAAGCCGACCAAGTTGAAAAGCTTCGAGATCGATCGCACCGGCTTCTCGCCGCAGGTCGCCGAGGAATGCGGCGACTACAGCTACCTCGATCCGAACGAGGTCAACCGTCGCTTCATCATCCTGACGCCGTCGCAGATCGACCTGCCGGTGGTGCACACGGCGTTCTCCAACACTTCGCTGCTGATGTACGAGTTCATGTCCAAGAACCAGCGCGCCATCGATGCGCTGACGATCAAGGACGTCATCTACGGCGAGATCGAGGATTCGGTCCCCAAGGTCGACGACATCGAGGACCTGCTGTCGATCAATCAGGTCGAATTCAAGGTGCTGTCGGCCGAGGATGTGCTCGGCAAGGCCGCTGAACTCGGCAAGCTGGTCGACCGGCTGAAGCAGGAACCGGATGCCTGGCGCGACAACGCCATGCTTGCCCACATGGTCGAGCTGGCGAAGATCTGCGGCGACATCCGCGAGAATGCGCTGGTGCCGGACCAGGTGATCTTCCGCCACAATGCCTATTGGACCAGCCATTTCGGCGGACTTTATGTGTTCGTCGATCCCGACGTGACGACGGTGATCAGCGACCCGGCAGCGCCGGGTTTCCGCCGTTCGCGGCCCTGGCAGGTGAGCTACCTCTCGATCCACGACGCCGACAAGGTGTTCAAATTCCTCGCTTCGACCGGCCGCATCGAGCTGCCGCGCGCCTCATGGATCGAAACCTCCGGCTATCTCGAGCATCGCGCCGAAATGGTGGTGCGCGCGCTGATCCGCGACGCCGAGCCCGACCGCAATCTGACCGACGTCGATAAGGTCTGGCTGCAGACCTGGATCCACGGCCATACCGATCTGATCACCAGGGACGGCAATTTTCCCTTCCTCAACGCCGCCAAGCGCGAGATCGCCCAGCTCGGCCATCTCAAGATCGAGGATGTCTTCCCGCAGCAGCGCTTCCTGGTCATCCGCGCCAAGCCGGACCATCCCGACGCCTGGCTGACCAACCAGCTGATCTCGGACTTCGTGCCGCAGGACTTCGTTTCGCGTTACGTCTTCAACAAGCCGGGCCTCTACAGAGACTATGAAGGCTTCAGCGACGCCTGGCGATCGCATGTTGTGGACGTTCTGAAAACCACATATCTGAAGGACAAGGTGGCGTTTCGCACACGCCTCTACGGCTTGACTGACTGAGGGGGTGACATCGCCATGCTTGATCCGATCGTGAATTTCTTCACCCGGATTTTCCAGTGGATTGGCCGCGGCATCGGCCTGCTTATCGGCGCGATCCTGTGGCCGTTCCTGTGGGCGGGGCGCTGGTACACGCAACGCGGCTGGATCCTGAAGGCGGTGCTCGGCCTGGCTGTGCTCGTGCTGATCGGTCTCTATGTCAACTTCTTCTACGCCACTCAGTGGTGGAACAATTTCGACCCGAATTACGTCGACAAATACACGTTCGAAAAACGCAACAGCTCCGCCGGTGAACAGGTTTCCGCCGGCGCCGGCACCGACACGGCCAAGACCTGCGGAAATTCAGCCATTGCCCAGGTCGCTGCCGACCTGACCGACTTCAACGTCAACCAGAATGCCTGGGTGTCGTCGATGATCCTCTACAAGCTCGGCCTGTTCGGCATCGACTGGGACCACACGCCGTTCATGGACAACAAGGCGTCGTTCCAGCGCGGCATCAACCAGGCGGTACGGCGCACGGCGACCGAGCTTGCCGACAATCTCGGCCGCGTCCGCACCACCTCGCAGATCGACGCCGACCTGCAGGACGCCCGCGGCAATCTGCAGTTCGATGAGGAAACCTGGTATTTCGGCTTGAACCCGTTCGGGCCCAAGACGCCGACGCCGAGCTACTATCGCGACGCGGTGCGCAAGCTGCGTTCCTTCAACGCCCGCCTCGCAGCCTGCCAGGCGACGTTCGATGCCCGCGCCGACAATCTCAAGCAGTATATCGACCGCATTTCGTCCGATATCGGTTCGACCTCGGCGATCCTCAAGGAGCGTGCCGAAAACCACAATAATGGCTGGTTCGACACACGCGCCGACGACCGCTTCTGGTTCGCCTATGGCCAGCTCTATGCCTATTACGGGCTGATGAAGGGCGCACAGGCCGACTTCGAGGACGTCATCAAGGAAAAGCACCTGCAGAACCTGTGGGATACGATGGACGCGCAATTCGTCTCGGCGCTGCGCATCCAGCCCTTCATCATCGCCAATGGCCGCGAGGACGGCTGGCTGTTGCCGACACATCTGACGACGATGGGGTTTTACATACTCAGGGTGCGCTCGAACATGGTCGAGATCAGCAACGTGCTGACGCAGTAGCGGATCGTCCCGCACAGCCGGCGCTGGTGAATTTGCGCCGTTGCTTCTGTCGCTTTTCGCGTATTGCGCGGCTGTTTTGAGACGGCGGAACCGCGCCTGCTCTGGCTTCTATACGGCGCGGCAACCGGCGCGAAAAGAACCTGTAGCAGGGCAGCCGGCCGCAGAGGCATTTTCTTCGTAGGAAACATAGTTGCATGAAAGTTGACGTCGCGGCAGCGACAGAGGTAGAACATGCCCGCGCCTGCAATGCCGGGCTATTCTTGCGACCACACTAGTCAAATCCGTCCAATTCAGAGGGAAGTCGTCCATGGCCGAAGTGAAGTCCGACATCGAGATCGCGCGCGGCGCCAGGAAGAAGCAGATCCAGGAGATCGGCCAGAAGATCGGCATTCCGAGCGAACATCTTCTGCCCTACGGCCACGACAAGGCGAAGATCTCGGCCGAGTTCATCAAGTCGGTGAAGGGCAACAAGGATGGCAAGCTGATCCTCGTCACCGCCATCAACCCGACACCGGCCGGCGAAGGCAAGACGACGACGACGGTGGGCTTGGGCGATGGCCTCAACCGCCTCGGCAAGAAGGCCATCGTCTGCATCCGTGAGGCTTCGCTCGGACCGAATTTCGGCGTCAAGGGCGGTGCCGCCGGCGGTGGCTACGCGCAGGTCGTGCCGATGGAGGACATGAACCTCCACTTCACCGGCGATTTCCACGCCATCACCACCGCCCATAACTTGCTGTCGGCGCTGATCGACAACCACATCTACTGGGGCAACGAGCTCGGCATCGACACCCGCCGTGTCGTCTGGCGCCGCGTCATGGACATGAACGACCGGTCGCTGCGCGAGATCATCTGTTCGCTCGGCGGCGTCGCCAACGGTTTCCCGCGCGAGGCCGGTTTCGACATCACAGTCGCCTCGGAAGTCATGGCCATCCTGTGCCTGTCGACCGACCTGAAGGACCTGGAAAAGCGCCTCGGCGACATCATCGTCGCCTATCGTCGCGACAAGTCGGCCGTCTATGCCCGCGACCTCAAGGCCGACGGCGCCATGGCCGTACTCTTGAAGGACGCCATGCAGCCCAATCTCGTGCAGACGCTGGAGAACAACCCGGCTTTCGTCCATGGCGGCCCCTTCGCCAACATCGCGCATGGCTGCAACTCCGTCGTTGCCACGACGACGGCGCTGAAGCTTGCCGACTACGTCGTCACCGAAGCCGGTTTCGGCGCCGATCTCGGTGCCGAAAAGTTCTTCGACATCAAATGCCGCAAGGCCGGCCTGAGGCCCGCCGCGGCGGTCATCGTCGCCACGGTTCGCGCCATGAAGATGAACGGCGGCGTCAAGAAGGAGGACCTCGGCAAGGAGAACGTCGAGGCGGTCAAGAAGGGATGTGCGAATCTCGGCCGCCACATCGAGAACATCCGCCAGTTCGGTGTGCCGGCAGTGGTCGCCATCAACCATTTCTACTCCGATACCGAGGCCGAGGTCCAGGCGATGAAGGACTACGTCGCCTCGATGGGCGAAGAGGCGATCCTGTGCAAGCACTGGGCTCAGGGATCGGCCGGCATCGAGGAACTGGCCAAAAGAGTCGTGGCGTTGGCCGAATCCGGCGCGTCGCAATTCGCCCCGCTCTATCCGGACGCCATGCCGCTGTTCGAGAAGATCAACACCATCGTCCAGCGCATCTATCGCGGTTCCGAAGCGATCGCCGACAAATCGGTGCGCGACCAACTCCACGCCTGGGAGCACGCCGGCTACGGTCATTTGCCGGTCTGCATGGCCAAGACGCAATATTCCTTCTCCACCGATCCGAATCTGCGCGGCGCGCCGACCGGCCACACCGTACCGGTGCGCGAGGTCAGGCTGTCTGCCGGCGCCGGCTTCGTCGTCATCATCTGCGGCGAGGTGATGACCATGCCCGGCCTGCCCAAAGCGCCATCCTCGGAAAAGATTTTCCTGAACGAAATGGGCCAGATCGAAGGCCTGTTTTAGGGATAATCAAGCTTGAACGGCAAAGGGCGCCGCAACGCTGTGGCGCCCTTCTGCCTGTTCGCAACAGTCTCCTACGCCGCGCTTCGCGCCAGCGCGCGCTGGTTGGAGGCATAGGGTGTGTCGTGCTGGGGTACCACGCCGGTCTTCAGGCAATCGATCCACTCGGCGGTTTTGAGAACGGCCGCGAAGCGCGACTGCAATACGATCGTCACGACGCGATGGATTTCCTCCCCCGAAGCGTAGCCGGCGCTGTTGGCGTACGGCAACGACCCCGTTGCGTCCGACAGGAACTCGACCTCAAAACCCATATGCACGGCGTGGATGACCGTCGACAGATCGCAATTGTGCGTCATGTAGCCGATGACTGTGATCGTATCGATAGAGTTGGCGCGCAGCCACTCCTCGAGGTCCGTGCCGGTGAAGGCGCTGGGCAAGTTCTTTTCGATGTAGTGGTCGCGGTTTCGCCTGGCGATTTCCGGGTGCAACTCGGCGCCATGGCTGCCCTTGGCGAAGACCGGTGAGGTTTCCGGCGCCAACTGTTTGATGACCACCACCTTGACGCCTGCCTCGGTGGCCGCATCCATCGCTCGCGCTACATTGACGACGCTGTCGCGGAAGGGCGGATGGTGGATGGCGAGGTTGCCGCCGTCATAGTCGTTTTGAACATCGATGACGATGAGGGCGCGGCGTGGAGCTTTGCCTTTGGCTGGTTGCGACATGGGGTTTTCCTTTCCCGTTCGACATTGACGGGTGGACGATAAGCTTGGCACCGGATTGCAAAAAGTGTCCCGATTGACATTATTCGAAAGAATTGGGACAATCGGCCTCACCCGTTGCTGGAGCTCCCATGACCGATCCTGCCGTTGCCGCTATCGCCTTCGATGGCATCAGCCCGTTTCATCTCTCCGTGCCGTGTCTCGTGTTCGGCGCGGATCGCACGGAGCTCGGCCTGCCGCGCTTCGACTTCCGGGTCTGCGCGATTGAGGACGGGCCGATCCGCACCGATGCCGGGCTGACCATCAGCGTCCCGCACGGGCTTTCCGCGCTCGATGACGCCGACATCGTCATCGTGCCAAGCTGGAAGGATCTCGGGAGCTCGCCTCCAGCCGCATTGATCGACGCGTTGCTTGGCGCGCACGAGCGCGGCGCGCTGATCGTCGGACTGTGCTTGGGAACGTTCGCTGTTGCGGCGACCGGACTGCTTTCGGGGCGGCGAGCGGCGACGCACTGGGCCTACGCGGATCAGCTGCAGGAACTCTATCCCGACATTCTCGTCGAACCGGAAGTGCTCTACATCGACAATGGCGATGTCGTGACATCCGCCGGCGTCGCCGCCGGGCTCGACTGCTGCCTGCACGTCGTACGGGCTCGTTACGGCGCCGAGGCGGCACTTCGCCTTGCCCGGCAGATCGTGCTTTCTCCGCATAGGCAGGGTGGGCAGGCGCAATTCATCGAACGTCCCATCGCCAGGACCGGCAATGCGGACCGCTTTACCCAGGCTCTCGAAACGGTGCGCAAAACCCTGGGTGAGCCGCACAGTCTGGACAGCGTTGCCGGTCTCGCCGGCCTCACCCGCCGGACGTTCACGCGCCGTTTCCAGAAAACGATCGGCACCAGTTTCGGCGACTGGCTGACCGACCAGCGCGTCCAGCTGGCGCAGCGGCTGCTGGAAGCAACGGAAAAATCGATGGACACGGTTGCCTTCGAGGCCGGCTTCGGCAGCGCTACCTCGCTGCGCCAGCATTTCGCAGCGCGCCTCAGAACCTCGCCGGCGCAATACCGGCGCGAATTCTCGAAGAGTGCTCAGGAGGAGCGCGTGGCGCACATGCCGAGGTGAAATTCGGCTCGCGCTCGATTCCAGGGCAATCGCTTCAGTGCCGACGTTGGACTGCCATCTGGCCCGAGTAGGCTATCTTTTCTCTCGAAGCGATTGCCCTGCTCTCGATCCTGTCGTGCTTGAAAGGCTCTGCGTCATCTGTCATATATTAAAGCGACAGATGACGCGAAGAGGGCTCGCCGTGGCGATGGCATTGGAAAAGGCTGCGCCAGCAGCAAAAAACAATGAACTTCAGAAGGTGGCGAAATTGCTAGGCGGCAGCCGCATTCTGGCAAGGCGCCTCAGCAGCGCTTTGGATGCCCACGAGTTGCTTCTGCACGGCCTGCCGGCTTCAGCGCTGGACCATCTTATCGGGCAACTCGTCTTCATCCAGAAGACCGATTCGCTGGAGAAGGCCGTCGGCATGAGCCTGCGCACCTACCAGCGCCGCAAGGATGCTCCGTCCAAGCCTCTCAGTCAGGACCAGAGCGGACGCACCTGGAAGTTCGCGGAGATCCTGTCGAAAGCGACCGACGTGTTCGGTTCGCAGGCGGAGGCAGAGCAATGGCTGGAGCGCCCGGCGATTGGGCTCGACCAGCGTCGTCCAATCGACCTTCTGGCGACGCCGGCGGGGATCGAGCTTGTAGAAGACTATCTGGAACGGCTTGAATATGGCGTTTATGCATGACGCCGCTGCCGGCGGCGCTTGGTGGCTCCGACCTCATCGGATGGCGCCTCGATCGAGCCGCGTTTGCGCCTACATGGGATAGTGGCGAGGGCGCATACAGGGTGGGCGGACGCTGGAACAGCAAGGGCGTGCGCGCCGTCTACTGCTCGATCGATCCGTCGACTGCGATCCTCGAGGTTGCGGTCCATAAGGGCTTCAGGGCGCTCGACACGATAGCGCATGTCATGACGGCAGCGATCGTCAGCGATGTCGCGGATGTGCATATCGTCGACCCCGCCGCCGTGCCCAACCCCAACTGGTTGCGCCCGGGCATTCCGAGCTCCGGGCAACAGGCGTTTGGCGACGATCTTCTGCAACGGCATCGGTTCGTGGTAATTCCGAGCGCGGTATCGCAGCATAGCTGGAACCTGATCTTCGACGCGAGCCTCGCCAGAGGGGCATACGCCATGAAGACCCAGGAGGCGTTTGCGCTCGACACACGGTTGCATCCACCTCCGGCCAAGTGACATAGCCGCCCCCATGTCCATCAGAACGAGGACGTGACCGGCGACAGAAGCACGGTGCTCAGTTGTTGCTGATTACCCGTGCCGGATTGCCGACCACCGTGGTGTTCGCCGCCACGTCGCGCGTCACCACAGCACCGGCGCCGACGATGGCGCCATCGCCGATCCTGACTCCGCCGAGGATGACGGCACTGCCGCCGATCCAGGCATTGTCGCCGATCTCGACCGGCTTGGCGATCTCCAGCCCTGCCCGTCGCCCGGCAGCCTCCTTGTGGTGCTCGGCGCAATAGATCTGCACATTCGGGCCGAGCAGCGTTCCCTTACCGATGCGCACTGGCGCCGTGTCGAGAATGATGCAGCCGGCATTGAGAAAAACGCGGTCGCCGAGAAAGATGTTGAACCCATAAGCGCAGTGGAACTGCGCCTCGATCCGGGCGCCCTCGCCCGCAGCGCCGAGCAGCGTCCGCAATCCAGGCCCGATGTCGCGACGCTGCCGGGGCGGCAGGCTGTTGTGCTCGAACACCGCGTCTCGCGCCGTGATGCGCAACGCCTCCAGTTCCGGATCGAGGCAGCAATACCACTCGCCCGCCGCCATTTTCATGCGTTCGCTTCCGGCCATGGCTGCAACTCCAGTTTCAACTTTGCCAAAGCACAAGTGGTGAAAATACGGAAGCGCCGGCGGCGACACCACCTCTGGTCAAATACCGGACCTATGGTAGCTTGCTCTCTCGGACCTGTCCCAAGCCGGCCATCGAGGGGATCAATCATGCTGTACATTTTTGCACTCCTGATTGGCATCGTTGCCGGGCTTCGCGCCATGACCGCGCCCGCCGCCGTCGCCTGGGGCGCCTGGCTTGGCTGGTTGCCGGTCGCGGACACCTGGGCGAGCTTCATGGGCCACTGGATCGCCGTCGGCATCTTCACCATCCTGGCCATCGCCGAACTGGTCACCGACCAGCTGCCCTCGGCGCCGAGCCGCAAGGTGCCGCAGCAATTCGGCACGCGTATCGTCTTGGGCGCTTTCACCGGCGCGGTGATCGGAGCGACCGGCGGCGCCACCATCGGCGGCCTGATCGCCGGCGCCGTTGGCGCGGTGATCGGCACGCTGGGCGGCGCCGAGGCGCGTAAACGCCTGGCCGCCGCCTTCGGCAAGGACCCGCCCGCCGCCTTCATCGAGGACGCGGTGGCGATCGTCGGCGGGCTTCTGATCGTGGCGGCGGTGGCATGACGGCAAAGACATTCGACGCCATTATCGTCGGTGCCGGGCAGGCCGGCCCACCGCTCGCCGGCAGGCTGAATGCGGCCGGCATGAGCGTGGCGCTGATCGAGCGAAAGCTGGTCGGCGGCACTTGCGTCAACACCGGCTGCACGCCGACCAAAACGATGGTGGCAAGCGCCTATGCCACGCATCTCGCCCGCTCCGCCGCGGATTACGGGGTAACGCTATCCGGTCCCGTCGGCGTAAACTACAAGGCGATCAAGGCGCGCAAGGACAAGGTCTCCAACGACGCCCGCGGCAATCTCGAAGACTGGATTGCCGGCATGGACAAATGCACGCTCTATCGCGGCCATGCGCGCTTCGTAAGCGCCAACACGGTGCGCGTCGGCGACGATCTGCTGAGCGCCGAAAAGATATTCCTCAACACCGGCGGGCGCGCCTCGGTGCCCGACCTGCCCGGCATCGACGGCATTTCTTACCTGACCAATTCCTCGATGATGGATCTCGACGTGCTGCCGCGCCATCTCATTGTTGTCGGCGGCAGCTACGTCTCGCTCGAATTCGCGCAGATGTTCCGCCGCTTCGGTTCCGAAGTTACGGTCATCGAAAAAGGCCCGCGTCTGATCGGTCGCGAGGACGAGGATGTCTCGGACGCCATTTTGTCGATCCTCGAAAACGAAGCCATTGCCGTCCATCTCGGCGCCGACGACATCCGCTTCGCCAGGCGAGGCAACGAAATCGCCGTGACCTTCTCGCCAGGCAAGGCGGCTGCGGTCGGCTCGCATGTGCTGCTGGCGCTCGGCCGCACGCCAAACACCGACGATCTCGGCCTCGACAAAGCCGGCGTCGAGGTCGACAAACGCGGCTTCATCGTCGTCGACGACCAGTTGCGCACCAGCGTGCCCGGCATCTGGGCGATGGGCGACTGCAACGGCAAGGGCGCCTTCACCCACACCTCGTACAACGATTACGAGATCGTCGCCGCCAACCTGCTCGACAACGATCCGCGCAAGGTCAGCGACCGCATCGAGGCCTATGCGCTCTATATCGACCCACCACTCGGCCGCTGCGGCATGACCGAAGCCGCGGTAAGGAAATCCGGCCGCCGCGCCTTGGTCGGCCAGCGGCCAATGACCCGCGTCAGCCGTGCAGTCGAAAAAGGTGAGACGCAAGGCTTCATGAAGATCCTGGTCGATGCCGACACCAAGGAGATCCTCGGCTGTTCGGTGCTCGGCCCGGGCGGCGACGAGGCGGTGCACTGCGTGCTCGACCTGATGTATGCCAAGGCGCCGGTCAGCACGCTGGCGCGCGCCGTGCACATCCACCCGAATGTCTCGGAGCTTCTGCCGACCATCGCCCAGGAACTCAAGCCGCTGGTGTGACGGCCGGGTAGAATCGTGCGCCCATGGCGGCAGCGGCTGGACCAATCGACAGCCCAGCGGCAAAAGGGCATGTGTTCCGCCTCTTCTCCCGGAGGCATCCCATGCAGAAGTCCATCGAACGCGTCGCCGGCGACAGCGAAGGCGTTTCCTACGAATTCCCCGTCTTCCGCTTCGCCGGAACGGACAAGACGGCGCCTTCCGTCTATCTGCAGGCGGCACTTCATGCCGGCGAATTGCCGGGCGTCGTCGCCATCGACACGCTGATGCCGATGCTCAGCAAGGCGGAAGCCGAAGGCCGCATCACCGGCAATATGACCATCGTGCCCTGGGCTAATCCGATCGGCCGCGCGCAATATCTTTACGGCGACCATCAGGGCCGCTTTCATCTGGGCACGCGCACCAATTTCAATCGCGGCTTTCCGCGGCTCGCCGCGCCCGACCTCACGCTGCTGCCGGCGCACGGCACGGTCGACCAGCGGCTGAAAACGCGGCTGCTGCAGCTCTCCATCGGCCACGACATCGTGCTCGACCTGCATTGCGACGATGAGGGCCTCGCCTATCTCTACGTCCACACCAGCCTGTGGCCGGCCATGGCGGATTGTGCAGCGGCCATGGGCGTCGACGCGGTGATGCTGTGGGACGAAGACCCCGACGGCACCTTCGAAGGCGCCTCGATCATGCCGTATCAGAACGTTCCCGCCGACGTCGCGTGCCTCGACCGGCGCGTCGCCACCACCGTCGAATATCGCGGCATACTCGATGTCGACGGCGCCCTCGCCGGCGCCGATGCCGAAGGGCTCTACCGGCTGCTGGTGGCGCGCGACGTAATCCAGGATCAGGCGCTGCCCGCGCCTGGCAGCTTCGTTGGGCTCGTCGCGCCGCTCGAAAACATCGAGATGATGCCGGCGCCCCGCTCGGGCGCGATCCTTTACGACGTAAAGCCGGGCGACCGCGTCACCAAGGGTGCGCGCCTTGCCACCATCGTCCACGCGCCGGGCGAGCCCGACGGCCGCACGGAAGTGTTGGCGCCGCAGGCGGGCCTCATCCTGACGCGGCGTTCCCGCCGCATCATCCGCGCCGGCGAAGACCTCTTGAAGCTGGTCGGCGACGGGACGAGCGCCGATGCAAGGTCGGGAACGCTGGAGGACTGACGCACCCCGCCAGGCTACCCCGAAATCGCCTGTCGCGCCTTGGCCTCCAGCCATTCGGCCATCTGCCGGTACGGCACCGGACCATGGCTCACGCGGGCGACGCCGAGTTCGGCAAGCCTCTGGCGCGGCGGCACATGCGCCAGGGCAATGATGTTGACCGGCAATGCCGTTGCCTCGCAGAGCGCCTCGATCAGGCCTTCATCGGCAAGCCCCGGCGCAAAGAAGCCATGCGCTCCGGCCCTTTCGTAGGCGTGCGCCCGCTCGATCGCCTGATCGAGAAGAGCCTTGTCGTGCGCATTCGGTTTAGTCTTCAGGAAAATGTCGGTTCGGGTGTTAATGAAGGCCGGAATACCCGACGTCTTCACCGCCGCTGCAGCCGCTTCGATCCGCCTCACCTGTATGGCGATGTCGTGCAGCCCACTGCCGCCGACGATCTGATCCTCGAAATTAAAGCCGACGGCTCCAGCCTGCACGGCGAGCGTCACGCTGCGGGCGACAACCTCCGGAGCGACCCCGTAACCCCCCTCGAGGTCCATGGTTACCGGCACATCCACCGCCGCAACGATGCGTTTGATGTTTTCGAGCGCCAGTTCCAACGGGATTTTCTCGCCATCGGCGAATCCGAAAGCGGCCGCGACCGGCCAGCTTCCGGTGGCGATGGCCTTGGCCCCTGCTTTCTCGATGACCTTGGCGGAGCCTGGGTCCCAGGCATTGTAGAGGACAATCGGGTTTCCCTTGACATGGAGGGAATGGAACGTCCGTGCGCGGTCGAACTGCTGGGTCATTTGATGTTTTCCCGTCTTCCTGCTGTTTGATGCAGAGTCTAGGCAGGACTGCCGGTCTTGGCCATGTGCCATGGGTTGCGAAAGCGGCAGCCACCCCACAGACTTTCAAACCTGTTGCGCATACCGCTTTTCGCGGCTATGGATTTCGCCATGAATATGCGTTCGATCAAGACCATTTGGTGGTGGGCTCGCTGACAGCGGCCTGTTCGAACGCGTTCGCGTGACAATAGAGGGTGGCCGCAGCGGAATGTCCGGGCGGCCATTTGTTTTTTCAAGCCATTCCCGGGTCCGTTGCCCCAAAGACGCTGATGGAGACGGCAATGACGACGAAAATTCTGGAGAATGGCGCCGAGCGCTTCGTCACCGCGGGTGGCGTGGCGATTACCCGCCAGCGCCATGACCGGCCTTACGAGGGGGCGATCGACGGCTATGTCGATGGCCTGAATTCGCGCCGCGGCGCCGTGTTTTCCTCGAATTACGAATATCCCGGCCGCTATACGCGCTGGGACACCGCCATCATCGATCCGCCGGTGGTGATCTCGGCACGCGGCCGCGCCATGCGCATCGAGGCGCTGAACCGCCGCGGCGACGTGCTTTTGCCGGTGATCGGCACGGTGCTTGCCGGCCTTGACGATGTCACGATCGCCGAGACGTCCAACAAACTCATCCGCCTCGAGGTCGCCAAGCCCGATCGTATCTTCACTGAAGAGGAACGCAGCCGCGTTCCCTCCGTCTTCACCGTGCTGCGCGCCATCACGGCTTTGTTCAAGACCGAGGAAGACGCCAATCTCGGCCTCTATGGCGCCTTCGGCTACGACCTCGCCTTCCAGTTCGATCCGGTCGACTACAAGCTCGAGCGCAAGCCAAGCCAGCGCGATCTCGTGCTGTTCCTGCCCGACGAGATCCTCGTCGTCGACCACTATTCGACCAAGGCCTGGACCGACCGCTACGACTATTCCGGCGGTGGCTTCTCGACCGAAGGCCTGCCGCGCGACGAAATCGTCGAGCCGTTCAGGACCGCCGACCGCATCCCGCCGCGCGGCGACCACGAGCCCGGCGAATATGCCAAGCTGGTGCGCAAGGCGATGAAGAGCTTCGAGCGCGGCGACCTGTTCGAAGTGGTGCCGGGGCAGATGTTCTACGAACGCTGCGAAACCCAGCCCTCCGAGATTTCCCGCAAGCTGAAGAGCATCAACCCTTCGCCCTATTCCTTCTTCATCAATCTCGGCGAGGGCGAATATCTGATCGGCGCCTCGCCGGAAATGTTCGTGCGCGTCAACGGCCGCCGCGTCGAGACCTGCCCGATCTCCGGTACCATCAAGCGCGGCGACGACGCCATCTCCGACAGCGAGCAGATCCTGAAGCTGCTCAATTCGAAGAAGGACGAATCCGAACTCACCATGTGCTCGGACGTCGACCGCAACGACAAGTCGAGGGTCTGCGAGCCGGGCTCGGTGCGCGTCATCGGCCGCCGCCAGATCGAAATGTACTCCCGCCTGATCCACACCGTCGACCACATCGAGGGGCGGCTGCGCGAAGGCATGGACGCCTTCGACGCCTTTCTGTCGCATGCCTGGGCGGTCACCGTCACTGGCGCGCCGAAATTATGGGCCATGCGCTTCATCGAGCAGAACGAGAAGAGCCCGCGCGCCTGGTATGGCGGGGCGATCGGCATGGTCAATTTCAACGGTGACATGAACACCGGCCTGACGCTTCGCACCATTCGCATCAAGGACGGCATCGCCGAGGTGCGCGCCGGCGCCACGCTGCTCTTCGACAGCATTCCCGAGGAAGAAGAAGCCGAAACCGAACTGAAGGCATCCGCCATGCTCTCCGCCATCCGCGACGCCAAATCAGGCAATGCCGCCAGCACCGAACGCAGCACCGCGCGTGTCGGCGACGGCGTCAACATCCTGCTGGTCGACCACGAGGACAGTTTCGTCCATACGCTCGCCAACTATTTCCGCCAGACCGGCGCCAACGTCTCGACGGTGCGCACGCCGGTGCCGGACGAGATCTTCGACCGGCTGAAGCCAAACCTGGTGGTGCTGTCGCCCGGCCCCGGCACGCCGAAGGACTTCGACTGCGCCGCCACCATCAAGCGGGCCCGTGCGCGCGACCTGCCGATCTTCGGCGTCTGCCTCGGGCTGCAGGCGCTGGCCGAGGCCTATGGCGGCGAGCTGCGCCAACTGCACATCCCGATGCATGGCAAGCCGTCGCGCATCCGCGTGTCGAAGCCGGGCATCATCTTCTCCGGCCTGCCCAAGGAGGTGACGGTCGGCCGCTATCATTCGATCTTTGCCGATCCGGTACGGCTGCCCGATGGTTTTGTCGTCACCGCCGAGACCGAGGACGGCATCATCATGGCCTTCGAGCACCGCAAGGAGCCGATCGCCGCAGTGCAGTTCCACCCGGAATCGATCATGACGCTCGGCCACAATGCCGGCATGCGCATCATCGAGAACATCGTCGCGCACCTGCCGCGCAAGGCCAAGGAAAAGGCCGCTTAGTTCGAGGGCTCAGTGTTGGGATCTTTTCCCCAGTGACCGCGGCGGAAATCAAAGCCGCCGCCAGGCAGAAGGTCGCCAGCCTCGCCTTCTGGTCGATCGTCGTCGCCTGCGTCGTGCTCGGCCTGAAGCTGGTGGCCTGGTACGTCACCGGTTCGGTCGCGCTTTATTCGGACGCGCTGGAATCGATCGTCAACGTCATTGCCTCTGCCGCCGCCTATTGGGCGATCCAGGTCAGCTACAAGCCAGCCGACCAGGACCATCCGTTCGGCCACCACAAGGCCGAGTATTTCTCGGCCGTCCTCGAAGGCGTGCTGATCGTGCTTGCCGCCTTGCTGATCCTCAATGAGGTCTGGTGGTCTTGGCAGCATCCCGCCCTGCTGGAAAAGCCATGGACCGGCCTTGCCGTCAATGGCGTCGCAACGGTCATCAACGCCGTCTGGGCCATGACGCTGATCCGCACCGGCCGAAGCGAAAAATCGCCGGCTCTCGTTGCCGACGGCAGGCACATCATGACCGACGTGGCGACCTCGGTCGGTGTGTTCATCGGCCTGGTCGGCGCCGTACTGACCGGCTGGCAGGTTCTCGATCCGGCTCTTGCGGTGATCGTGGCGCTGAACATCCTGTGGCAGGGCTGGCACGTCATCGGCTCGTCGATGAACGGGCTGATGGACCGCGGCGTCGACACCCAGGAACACATCCGCATACGCGACATCATCTCGGCCAATTGCAAGGGCGCGCTCGAGGTCCACGACCTGAAGACGCGCATCGCCGGCCGCGCCACCTTCATCGAGTTCCACCTGGTCGTCGACGCCGACATGTCGGTCGGCGCCAGCCACGTCATCTGCGACCGCATCGAAGACGCGCTGCAGGCCGAGATCCCTTCCGTGCGGGTCATCATCCATGTCGAACCCGACGACGAAGCGAAACTGCCCAAAGGCACGACGGCCGTGCCGTTCGCGTGAGGCGATAGCGGGACGCCGCCATCCAAAACCTTGAGGTCGGCGGGACAGCACCCCCCTCTGTCCTGCCGGACATCTCCCCCTCAAGGGTGGAGATTGGATGTCGCTTTGGCTTTCGCCAATCTTCAAAGAAGAACGCTGTCGGTGAAGCTGCCGATCTCCCCCTTGAGGGGGAGATGTCCGGCAGGACAGAGAGGGGTGCTGTCTCGCCGGCATCGCGTCTCTGAACTGCTACAGCCCGCAGGCAGCCTGCGGCATCGGCTCCAGCCGGTAGACCTTGTCGTCGGAGCTGGTGTCGCCTTCGGCCGCTTTCGAGCACAGATCGATGATCGGCAGGCCGCTGTTCGGGTTGGCCAGCATCATCGTGCCGTTGGCGCCGCGGCGAAGGAAGACCTCCTGTTGCGCGATATCGCAGGAGGCAGCACCCGTCTTCGCGCTCGCCGCGCAGCGCCATTGGTCGCCCTCGCCCTGGCAGTTGTAGACCTGCGTGACCTTGGCCGATTTCTGCCGCGTGGTAACCGAAACGGCGATATCGGCGCCGCTTGGCCAATTGGCCGGATCGCCCTCCTTGGCGAAAGACGCCAGCTCGACCGGTCCGCGGAACACCCTGATCGACTGGGTCAGCTGGTCGGGATGCGAGCCGAGATGCGCGGCATCGTAGTCGCGTCCGTAGCAGAAGGGCTGGTCCGGCTTCAGCCGCTCGCGCAATGGCGGGCCAAGGGCCGGGTCGATCGGGTCGATGCGCGCGAACTCCGCCTTGCAGGTGGCGGCCGGCATCGGGTCGAGCCTGAAGCCGTTGTCGTCCTTGCCCAGCGCCTGCCTTTCGTATTCCGCCTTGCCGAGCTCGTCTTCCGATCCGGCGTCGAGATAGAGATCGGGCTGCACGTCCGAGACGATCAGCCGGCCTTTGTCGTCGACCTTCAGCGAAGCCATGGTGCGATCGCAGTCCATGCCGCAGCGGATCGGGCCGGTCTTGCCGTCCTCCGACTCATGACTGCACCAGCCGCCGAGCCATTCCGGCGCCTCGGCGCCGCGTACCGTCGTCGCCATGAAGCCATTGTAGGAGGAATCGATGCCGGTGCTTGGCTCCTCGTTTGGTCGGCTGACCGGATCGCGGCCGTAATTGAAGAAGATGCGCGCCACCTTCTGCTGCGGATGCGACTTGAGATGCGCGGCGTCGTAGACGCGGCCGAAGCAAGCGTCCTTGCCGTCGGGGCTGAGCTCGGTGAGTTTGAGCGTGTCGTCGGCGAAAGCAGCACCGGCGACGGCGGCAAGCAAGGCAACCCCAACTCCGGCGCCCATCACGGTCCTTGATATCATGCTGGCTCCCCCTGCCCCGACAAGACGTGGCGTCAACTTATGTTAGGATCGAGGCCGAGGCCACGCAATTTGCGCCGGCCGGATAAATGGGAGATGAAGCCATGCGACGCCGCGATATTTTCCGCGTCGGTCTTGCCGGGGCCGTGGGGCTTTTCGGGCTGCGCCCCACCAAGGCCGCAGCTAGTGAAGTCAAGCCGGCGGCTGCCGAAGAGGAAAGGCAAAAGGTCGCCTATCACCTCAGCGACCTCGACAAGGTCAATTTCGTGCTCGGCAACATCAAGAACCACTTCGAAGGCACCGACGGCAAGGTCGACATCGCGCTTGTCGTGCACGGCCCGGCACTTGCCGCCTTCAAGTCGAAGGGCATATCGGCCGCCATTTCCGGGCGGTTCGCCGGCCTTGTCCAGGATGGGCTCAGCCCGCACGCTTGCGCCAACACCATGCACGGCATGGATATCGGCCTGGCCGACCTGCTCGACGGCTTCCATGCAGCCGACAGGGGCGGCGTCGTCAAGCTCGCCGAATTGCAACGCCAGGGCTATGCCTATCTCAGGCCATAGGGCAATTCCAGGAAAAGTGTGAAACGGTTTTCCGTCCGGAATTGCGTCAAGACAAAGAGGGAGCGGTTCGCCGTTTCCGTGAAACGGTGAACCGCTCTAAACTTTTACGGACTTGAACGCGAGGACTGCGAGGGCCTACGAAGAGCAGGCAGAGTCCCCGGAGGAATAGACGTGCCAGCCACCACCACCCTTGTCAGCCCCTCTCTGGTCATCCCCGACCTTGCCGGAAAGGCGGTGCTGGTCACCGGCGCCTCGACCGGCATCGGCGCGGCGCTCGCACTCGCCTACGCCGCGCAGAAATGCCGCGTCGCGCTGCATTACAATTCGAGCCGCGCGGCTGCCGAAAACCTTGCAGCGACCATTCGCAACGGCGGCGGCGACGTGTTCCTCGCCCAGGGCGATTTCTCGATCCCCGCCGATGTCGAGCGCGTCGTCGAGGACAGTGCGCAACATTTCGGCCGGCTCGACGGCCTCGTCAACAATGCCGGCGGCATGCTCGGCCGCGTGGCCTATGCCGAGCAGACCGAGGCGCATTACGACGCGGTGATGGACCTCAACGCGCGTTCCGTGCTGACAGCTTCGCGCAAGGCAATCCCATGGCTGAAGCGGCAGGGTGGCTTCATCGTCAACACCTCCTCGATCGCCGCGCGCAACGGCGCCGGCGGCGGCGCCGGCCTGTACGGCTCGGCCAAGGCCTTCGTCTCCAACGTCACGCGCGGCATGGCCAAGGAGCTGATCGGTTTCAACATCCGCGTCAACGCGGTGGCGCCCGGCACGATCGCGACACCTTTCCACGAGCGCTACTCGACCGACGACCAGATGAAAGGCATGATCGCCACCATCCCGCAGGGCCGCGCCGGCACCGCCGAGGACTGCGTTGGCGCCTATCTGTTCCTCTCCTCCGATCTGTTGAGCGGCTACATCACCGGCCAGGTGATCGAGGTGAATGGCGGGCAGTTGATGCCGTAGACGGCGAACTGCATACTCCTGGTTGCGTCATCTCAACGGAGCAAAGCGAATGTACGGACTGATCGGCAAGATGCGGGCGATGCGCGGCCAGCGTGACGCAATGATGGATATCCTGCTCGCCAGCACCGGCGCCATGCCCGGCTGCCTGAACTACATCATCGCCACCGACCCGGCCGATGCCGACGCGATCTGGGTGACCGAAGTGTGGACCGACGCCGAAAGCCACAAGGCTTCGCTGCAGCTGCCCGAAGTCCAGGCGGCAATCGCCAAGGCACGGCCGATCATCGCCGGCTTCGAGTTCCAGGTGGAGACGCATCCTGTTGGCGGGTTCGGGTTGGCGGCGGCGAAGGCGGGATAGAGGAGAGGCCGGCGGGACAGCGCCCCCCTCTGGCCTGCCGGCCATCTCCCCCTCAAGTGGGGAGATTGGCAGCTTCGCCGACAGCGCTCTTTTTTGGAGATTGGCGAAGGCCGACGTGACATCCAATCTCCCCACTTGAGGGGGAGATGTCCGGCAGGACAGAGGGGGGCGCGAAGGATCGCTGCGGATGGTTGGTGCCATTACCACCCAAGCCCTTTTCCGCGCAAAAAGGGTTCGCATTTTTTCGCGACCGGTCTAAGAGCCCATCTATGGATTCTTCCCCGAACCCGCCGGCCATCGAGCACCTGGCGCGGATCCACAAGGCTTGGCAGTGGCCGGTCCTGGTGGTGGTCTCGGTGCTGTTTGCCGGCGCGCTGGAACTCGCCGCCCTGCCCGCCGCGCTCTTGATCGGACCGATGCTGGCGGCCATCGCTGCCGGCACCAACGGCGCCACGGTGCGCGTGCCGCGGGTTCTGTTCGGCTCAGCCCAGGCGGTCGTCGGCTGCCTGGTCGCCAGTTCCATCTCGGCCGATATCTTTCCCGTCTTCTACAAGGAATGGCCGCTGTTCCTTGGCGTCGTGATGGCGACGGTCGCGGCATCCAGCCTGCTCGGCTGGCTGATCAGCCGCTGGCGCATCCTGCCCGGCACCACCGCGGTCTGGGGCTCGTCGCCGGGCGCCGCCACCGCCATGGTGCTGATGGCCGGTGCCTTCGGCGCCGACCAGCGCCTCGTCGCCTTCATGCTTTATCTGCGCGTCATCTGCGTCTCGATGACGGCAGCCCTGGTGGCCAAGCTTTGGGTCGACACCTCAGGCATCGAGGTGCCGGCCATCGTCTGGTTCCCACCGGTCGACCCGCAAGGCTTGGCCGCAACATTCGGCGTGGCGCTGGTCGGCGGCCTCGCCGGAAAGCTTTTCCGGCTGCCGTCGCCGTTTTTCCTCGGCACCTTCATTTTCGGCACCGTGATCCATCTCGGACTCGGCGTGACCATGCAGTTGCCACCCTGGCTGCTTGCCTTGAGCTATACGATGGTCGGCTGGAGCATCGGCCTGAATTTCACCAGGGCCATTTTGCGCCACGCGGCCCGCGCGCTGCCGCAGATCGTCGGCTCGATCATTGCCCTGATCGTCTTTTGCGGCGGCCTAGCCTTCCTGATCAGCCGCCTGCTCGGCATCGATCCGCTGACCGCCTATCTGGCGACCAGCCCCGGCGGCATGGACAGCGTCGCCATCATCGCCGCCGCCGCGCAGCATGTCGACATATCCTTCGTCATGGCGCTGCAATCGGCACGCTTCCTGATCGTGCTTCTGGTCGGCCCAAGCGTGGCGCGGCTGGTGGCGAGAAGCCTCAAACCATAGCAGCTTGCCTCTCCCTGATTCGCAGCCGGTTTTCCTGAAACCGGTCGCACTTTGCTGTCGCCGACCGTATCGGGCCAGCACCCGCACGAGCTCAAAAAATAACTTGACTCAAATACTCAGATTTGAGAGCCCCTTCCGTCAATGTACGGGAAGAGTGGAGACGAGTTGATGCGGAAACGGACGATGACATGGCTCCTGGGGTTATCATTGCCGGGCAGCATGGCCCTGCTCGACCTGTCCGGGCCGGCTCACGCCCAGGACCAGGGCGGCGTCACCGTTCTCAACAAGATCGAGGTCGATGCCGAGAGCGACGAGATCCTCGTGCAAGACGGCTACGTCGCCAAGAAGGACCGCATCGGCACCAAGACCGACACGCCGATGGTCAAGATTCCGCAAGCCGTTTCGGTTGTGACGCAAAAGCAGATCGAGGACCAGAAGCCACGCACGCTGAACGAATCGCTCGGCTATGTCGCAAGTGCCAATCCGAACAGCTTCGGCTTCGACACCCGCTACGATGCCTTCTTCCTGCGCGGCTTCCAGGCCTTTTACAACGGCATGTTCCGCGACGGGCTGCGCCAGTACAACGGCCCCTCGGCCTGGTTCAAGACCGAGCCCTACGGCATCGAAGGCGTCACCATCCTGAAGGGTCCGGCCTCCTCGCTTTACGGCATCAGCGGTCCGGGCGGCATCGTCAATCTGGTCACCAAGCGCCCCAAGGAAGAACAGTTCCGCGAGGTCGAAATGCTGCTCGGCGAGCACAATCGCTTCCAGGCCGCACTCGACGCTTCCGGCCCGGTGAACGAAGACGGCAGCATTCTCTATCGCTTCACCAGCCTCGGCCGCACCAGCGACACCGACCTGGTCGGTTATCCCGACGACAAGATCTATCTGGCGCCGGCAGTCACCTTCAAGCCGGATGAGGACACCAAGCTGACCATCCTCGGCGAATATTCGAAATCCGTCACCGGCGGCACCGCTGCCTTCTACAATTCGGGCGGCGCTCTGACGGACCTTTATGAGGGCGATCCCGCCTGGAACGACTTCGACCAGACCCAGGGCCGTATCGGTTACGAGTTCGAGCACCGTTTCAACGACGTGCTGACCGTCCGGCAGAACCTTCGCTACAGCGCCGTCGACAGCGACATCGAGTACAGCGGCCATTACCCGGACGGCCCGGATCTGAAACGCTACTGGGGCCACTACACCGAGACCATGAAGAACTTCGTCGTCGACAACATGGCGCAGTTCGAATTCGATACCGGCCAGGTCAGGCACACCGCGGTAGCCGGCATCGACTACGCCTGGTCTAATTATGACGCCGGCAGCGGTATCTCCTATGTCTCCGTCGACGACATCAAGGCTGCTCCGGTTCCTTACTATGACGGGCAGGAGATGAACCAGCTCGGCGCCTATCTGCATGACCAGATGGAGTGGAACGATTTCACCCTGTTCGCCAGCGGTCGCTACGACTGGGCCGACACCACCTCGACCGCCGCCGACTTCACCAAGTCCAAGCAGGACGACAGTGCCCTTTCCGGCCGGCTCGGCCTGTCTTACCAGACCGAATGGGGCATCACGCCCTATATCAACTATTCGACGTCGTTCTCGCCCAATATCGGCTTCGTCTATGACGATGTCAGCAGCCCTGTCGGTCGCGTCGCCCGTCCGACGATTGCGACGCAGAAGGAAATCGGCGTCAAATACGAGTTTGCCGATTACAACGCCGCCGTCAGCGCCGCTCTGTTCGACATCGACCAGAAGGACGGCGTCGTCTTCGACGCCTCGACCGGCATCAACAAGCAGCGCCAGCTCGACCTGAACTCGCGCGGCGTCGAACTGGAAGCCAGCGCCTCGCTCGACAACGGCCTCAGCATACTCGCCTCTTACACCTATCTGCGCGTGAAAATCGAACGCGGCGCCACGGGAACCGCAGGCAAGGAACTGTCGGCAACGCCAAATCACATCCTGTCGCTCTGGAGCCAATACCAGTTCGAGAGCGGGACGCTGCGGGGGCTCGGGCTAGGCAGCGGCGTTCGCGTTGCCGGCTCGAGCTATGGCGACGACACCAACACCTTCAAGAACGACGCGCGCGCCTTCGTCGACGCCTCGCTCTCCTATGATTTCGGCTACCGCAACCCCAAGCTCGAGGGCGTGAAGCTGCAGGTCAACGCCAAGAACCTGTTCGACACTCAAAAATCCATCTGCTCGGCCGGCTATTGCTACCGCGACGAGGGCCGCTCGCTGTTCGCTAGCCTGCGCTACCGCTTCTGATGTCGATCGCCGTTTCCAGCCGGGCATCGACGCCTGTCGCGATCGTCCTGGCGATCGGCGGGCTCTACGTCGCGCAGAGTGTGATCGGCGGCATCACCTGGGCGGGCCTGCCGGCGGTGATGCGCGACCAGGGCCTGCCGCTCGACCGGATCGGCCTGGTTTCGCTGATCGCGCTGCCATGGGCGCTCAAGTTTCTATGGGCGCCGGCCGTCGAGCGCTATCGGCTGCCGCCGGTCGGCAAGAACCGCACCGGCGCGATCGTCGCCGCCGGTGGGCTCGTGTCCATCGCCGGGCTGTGGGCCGTCGGCGCGCTCGGCCCGGAGGCCTGGTGGCCGGTTCTGGCCTGCCTGACCGTCGTCGCCTTCGCCGCCTCGACCGTCGACATTGCCTGCGATGGTTTCGCCGTGCAGAGCCTGGCGAAGGAAAACTACGGCTGGGGCAATGCCGCGCAGGTCGGCGGCGCCTATCTCGGCTCGGCCATCGGCGCCGGCCTGTTTCTGCTTCTGGTCGACGCTTATGGCTGGCGCATCGCCGTTTGGGCGATGGCCTTGCTGCTCCTGCCGCTCGGCCTTCCCTTCCTGCTCGGCGTGGCCAACCGCGCGCGCGAGGAGACGCGCGAGCATGTTCCCAGCCTCCTCGACGCGTTGAAGCGTCCCGAAATTCGGCGCGGCCTGGCAGCGTCGGCCATCTATGTCCTGGCCCAGAAGGCGGCGCTCGCCATGCTCGGACCATTCCTGATCGACGCCGGGCTCGACCTCTCGATGGTCGGGCTTGTCAACGGCGTCGGCAGCATGTTCGTCGGCCTGGCTGCCGCACTCGCCGGCGGCGCTCTCGTCAAATGGTTCGGCCCGCGCAACGTGCTCGTCCTGGCGCTTTTCCTGCAGGCCGGATCGCTGTTCTTCTTTTCGGTCTTCGATTTTCTTGGTGGCTTCTCGACCACCGCTTTGATGGCCGTCGCGGTGCTCAGCTCGTCCGGCTTCATGGCTCTCGGTTTCGTCGCGCTTTACGCGCAGTTCATGCGCTGGTCAGATCCAAGACAGGCGGGCGTCGACTTCACGCTGTTCCAGTGCATGGACGCACTGATGAGCATGGCCGGCGGGATCGCGGCCGGCTACGCGGCGAAGTATTTCGGCTATGGCGCGTTCTTCGCAGGCGCCGGCCTCGTCGCGCTGCTGGCGGTGCCGGCGATTGCCTTCGTATCCGACCGCCGCTGACCGCGGAGCATCGTCGCGCACTATTCTTCGCCGCCGTCCGCCGCTTGCGTCCCGCGGCGCCAGTAGGCGGTGACCAGGTGCCGGTCGCGCGGCACACCCCATTCCTTGCGGACGATCCTGCGGATCTCGCGGAAATCACCGAACTCGCATCCGGCCCAGACATAGAGATTGTCGATAAGGGCGGTGCGGTTCCGCTGCTGCAGCACCCCCGGTAACAGCCTGGCTGTGCCGGCCTCGCGCCCATGCCGATAGAGCCAGGTGACGGCAACGGTCTCGCCCGCGGCCAGCGCGATCCGGTCGTCCGGGCCGTCGACCTCGATGAACGCTTCGGCGCGGGCTGACGGCGAAAGCTGCTCCAGAATCCTGCCGATCGCCGGAAGCGCGGTGTCGTCGCCGAGCAGCAGCAGGTTTTGCGCCTCGGGCACGCCACCTCCGCCCGGTCCGATCATGCCGATGATCTCGCCGGCAACTGCCTTTTCGGCGAAAGCGGCCGCCGGCGTATCCATACCGGGGTGGAGGACGAAATCGACATCCAGCCAGCCGCTTGCGGCGTCCAGTGCCCGGATCGTGTAGACCCGCACGACGAGCGCGTCCTCGCCCGACGGCCAGACCATCAGGCCGTCGGCGCCCATCGACGGCCACACAGGCAGCCTGCCGCGCGGCGGCAGCAGCAGCCGCACATGCAGGCCGCCACGGCCAAAGCGGCCGAGATCGTTGCCGGTGAAGCGGACGCGCTGCATATGCGGAGAAATCCGCGTCGAGGACAGCACCGTGATCTCGCGGAAGAACACCGGCGTACCGGCGTCGCTGCCGTCGCCCTGCCAGGCGATGCCCCTGGTCGTGCCGAGATGTTGCGAAAAATGGCCCGCGACCGCCATCTTCATGTAGGACAGGCAGGTCTGATCCTCGGCCGCGACGCTAATCAGCACGCTGTCGTCACCGAGCGTCGCCTTCAACGAACCGTAATGCGTGCGAAATTCCCAATGATCGGCAAGGCCGGTAGCGATCTCGGATTCGCCGTGCTCGGCGCGCAGCCTGTCCATCACCGACCGGATGGCGGCACCGCTGATCCGGGTTTGCGCACGCAATTGCTCCATCGCTCAGCCTTTCGATGCCGTTTGAATTCGAGATCGCCCTAGACGTCGGCGCCTTTGCGGCATGCCACAGCCGGCCTGGCGTTTCCACTAAAAGATGATAAAGAGAGTCATGTTTTTGCATCAAGCCAATGAGTCCCGCGCGAGCAACGGCGGCCGTGTCGGCGAGGTGGCCTAAAGGGCCTTCAAAATATCCTTCAGCTGATCACCAGGCTTGAGATGC
Source organism: Mesorhizobium sp. M0800 (assembly GCF_040320095.1). Lineage (NCBI taxonomy): Bacteria > Pseudomonadati > Pseudomonadota > Alphaproteobacteria > Hyphomicrobiales > Phyllobacteriaceae > Mesorhizobium > Mesorhizobium sp. M0800. Next base: position 392,515 of record NZ_JAMYOZ010000002.1, on the reverse strand, counting down.
GGTCGCCGTCCAGGGTGAACGCCATGTCGCCCTCGCCGTCGAAGCCGTTGCCTGTGACGGCAATGCGGACGTGATAGGTCTCGCCCGCCGGTTCGATACGAATGATGCTAAGTTTGGACTGCACGCCGATATTGTCCGACTGGTTCCAGCGCGCAATCTGCTCGCGGCCCTTGAACGACCGGCCCCAGTCGCTCAGGAAGGCATCGGGCGTGAACGTCTCGAGGAAAGCTTTGGTGTCGCCGGCGTTGGTAGCTTCGACAAAGCGGCGGATGGCATCGGGCGTGGTCATTTCCTTCCTCCAGGTGGCCTAATCCAGCCGGTGCATCAGATCGTCGTCCAGCCAGCGGGCGAAGAAATAGACCAGTTGCTTGTGCCACCACGGCCATTCATGGGCGACATCGCCGCCCCAGTAGTCGACCCAGGCCGGAATCGACTTGTCACGCAGGATCTGTTCCAGCGCCTGCGTATCGGCCAGCATCCGTTCCTCCCAGGCACCCTGCCCGCAGCAGAAGATCAGCCGCAGCGCCTTCAGCCGGCCAAGCAGCCCCGGATCGACGATACCCGGCAGGTAGTCGAGCGGCGAGTTGAAGAAAATCTGTCCGTCGAGCGCGCTGCCGAAGAAATCGTGGGTCGAATAAACCCCCGACAGCGCGATGACGCCGCTGGCCAGTTCCGGAAAGCGGAAGACGAAATTCGACGAATGATAGCCGCCCATCGAGCAGCCGCAAAACAGCGGCTTCAGCGTACGCCCGCCATTGGCCTCGGCCGCGACAGACAGGAGTTCCGGCAGCGCCTCTTCGCGCACATAGCGGAAATACGCTTCATGCCGGGCGATGCGATGGGCCGGCTCGGCATGGCGGTCGAAGAAGGATTCCGCATCGATGCCGTCCAGCGTGAACAACTGGATGCGACCGGTGTCGACGAACTCGGCGAGAGCCGAGACGGCGCCGGAATCCTCGAACTGGTAGAACCGCCCTTGCGAAGTCGGGAACACAACCACGGGTCGGCCGGCATGGCCGTAGCGCTTGTATTCCATGTCGCGGCCGAGGTTGCAGCCAAAACCCTTGTGGTAGGAAACGTCCATCGCCTCACGCCTTTTCCGCATGGATGTAGTCGACCGCCCGGCGCAGCGCCTTCGGGTCGGTGGAGCGCAGCTGATAGGCGTAGTTTCCCATGGCGCGGCTGAAAACCTCCTCGATGGCGTGATGATGGACGATCATGTCGCCATGGGCGGCCAGCACGTCGGCATGGCTGTGCACATAGTTGAGATGCCGCTTGCGGCTGGCATAGGCGGTGAAATACTTGCCCTTGTAAGGGCCGCCGGCGGCGTCCTTGACCACCATGTCGGCCCATGCGGCATAGACATCGATATCGAAGGTGTAATTGATGGCATCGGTCATCCAGGCGCCAGGCGGCCGCATGTTGACCTCCAGCGCGATGACCCTGTCGTCCCTGGTTTCGAACAGCTCGATGTGGAAGAAGCGCTCGCGCACGTCGAACGCCTTGAGGATTTTCCTGCCGGCCTCCTCGACCGCCCGGCTGATCTCGGGAAAACAGACATAGCTCATATGGCGGTCGCGGTTGACCACCTCCATGACGCTCTGGTCGTAGCGGTGGCTGGCGGCCAGCACCACCTCGCCGTCACGGTTGACCAGCCCGTCATAGGTCACCACCAGTCCTTCGATGAATTGCTCCATGACGAAGCTGACGCCTTCCGGCTTGTCCCTGAAGAACCTGTCGAGTTCGCCGGCGTTGGAGATTTTGAAAGTGTTCGAGGCGCCGGAGCCGGAATCCGGCTTCACCACCACGGGATAGCCGACACGGCGGATGAAGGTCATGGCGCCGGCGCGGTCGGAGCACTTGCGTTGCGGGATGGTTTCGACGCCGCTCTTGCGGAAGAACGCCCGCATGCGGCTCTTGCGTTTCAAATTCTTCACGAAGTCGAGCTTGGTGCCGAAGATGTTGAAGTCGGTGCGGATATTGGCTTCCAGCTCCAGCCAATGCTCGTTGAGCGATTCGAACCGGTCGATGCGGCCCCATTTGTGGATGAAATGGCCGATCGCCCGGAACACCGGCTCGTACTCCTCCATGTCGTCGATGCGGTAATATTCCGAAAGGGCTGCCTTCAATTTGCCGTCCAGCGCATCGAACGGCGCGTCGCCAATGCCGAGCACGGTGGCGCCGGCCTTCTTCAGCCGGTCGCAGAAATCGGCGCCATTGGCCGGAAAATGCGGCGAGAAGAACACGAAGTTCATGGACGATCCCTCCCGGCGGCGAGCCATCGTACCCCCGCCGACAATCGACTCTGGCGCATTTGCCGGGCTCGGGGAAGAGCAACTGGATCAGGTGAGCGGCTGGGTCCGCGAAAGGTGACGCCAAAACCGTGAAATAAAAAACCCGCCTCGACGGCGGGTCCTCGGCGCCAATCAGCACCATACCCAAATTAGTAGCATAGCTGCCGGCACAAAGCAAGAACAAAGTTGCTATAATCAGCAAAAATCGCTTTCATGTCGGCGCCGCGCCTTCATTGCAGCTTGGGTTCCTCGCCCCACGAAAATGGGGAGAGGTGGCTCGGCGAAGCCGAGACGGAGAGGGGACTGCGCCCTACGAAGGCCCTCTCTCCGGCCGCGGAGCCTGTCCTCGGGCTTGCCGAAGGCAAGACCCGTGGGCGGCCACCTCTCCCCCGTTTCGCGACGGCGAGGAACCCAGGTCTTGAGGCTGGATCGGCAGCTTCTGCGACAGCGAGGCTCCCACTTGCCTCGCTTTGCCCGCTCCTGTATGAAAACCGCCATGAGCCCGCGCGCCACCTCTTTTGCGTCCCGTCCGACCGGCATTGCCGGCCAGACCGTTCGCGCGCTTGCCTCCACCCTGCTGCTTCTCGGCCTTATCGGCGATCGCCGGGTTCGCTGAAGGAGCGCCCGGCGGTCGAATTCGCCGCTCACGCGCACGCTCCTTGGCCAAATTGGCACGTCACATCAAGCGAACGAAATTCTGGTAAAGGCGCCGCTCGCCACCAATCCGCCTGAAGCTGGATCCGCGAGCCGCCGGGAGAAAAGACGATGAACGCACGAGAAGATATCCGTCTGAATGTAGAGGAAACCGCCAAGCCCGCGAGGGGCATGCCGGACGCCGCCCGGAAATACCAGCCCTATCCGACCGTCGGCCTCGCCGATCGCACCTGGCCTTCGAAAGTGATCGACAAGGCGCCGATCTGGTGCTCGGTCGACCTGCGCGACGGCAACCAGGCGCTGATCGATCCGATGGGCCAGGAACGCAAGGCGCGCATGTTCGCCCTGCTGCTCGACATGGGCTTCAAGGAGATCGAGATCGGCTTCCCGTCGGCCTCGCAGACCGACTTCGATTTCGCCCGCTGGTGCATCGAACAAGGCAACGTGCCCGCCGACGTCTCGCTGCAGGTGCTGGTGCAGTGCCGGCCCGAACTGATCACCCGCACTTTCGAGGCGCTGAAGGGCGCCACCAACCCGATCGTCCATTTCTACAACTCGACCAGCGAATTGCAGCGCCGCGTCGTCTTCGAGAAGGACGTCGCCGGCATCAAGCGCATCGCCACAGATGCGGCCAAGATGATCACCGACATGGCGGCCAAGGCCGGCGGCGGCTACCGTTTCGAATATTCGCCGGAGAGCTTTACCGGCACCGAGCTCGACGTGGCGCTGGAGATCTGCAACGCCGTCACCGAGATCGTCAAGCCGACGGCGGAGAACAAGCTGATCATCAACCTGCCCTCCACGGTCGAGATGTCGACGCCCAACATCTATGCCGACCGCATTGAATGGATGTGCCGCAACCTCGACAATCGCGAGAACCTGTTGATCTCGCTGCATCCGCACAATGACCGCGGCACCGGCATCGCCACCACCGAACTCGGCCTGATGGCGGGCGCCGACCGCGTCGAAGGCACCCTGTTCGGCAACGGCGAGCGCACCGGCAATGTCGACATCGTCACGCTGGCGCTCAACATGTACACGCAAGGCGTCGATCCCGGGCTCGACTGCTCCGACATCAACCGCATGAAGGACGTCTACGAATACTCCAACCAGCTGAAGATCCCCGAACGCCATCCCTATGTCGGCGAGCTCGTCTACACCGCCTTTTCCGGCTCGCACCAGGATGCCATCAACAAGGGCATGAAGGCGCTGCGCAAGGCCAACACGCCGCACTGGGAGGTGCCCTATCTGCCGATCGACCCGGCCGATGTCGGCCGCAGCTATGAAGCCATCATCCGCATCAACTCGCAGTCCGGCAAGGGCGGCATCGCCTATGTGCTGCATGCGGATTACGGCCTCAACCTGCCGCGCAACCTGCAGATCGAGTTCAGCCAGGCTATCCAGGCGATCACCGACGCCGAAGGCAAGGAGGTGCCGGTCAAGCGCATCTACGAGCGCTTTCTCGACACCTATGTCGACCAGCCCGGCGCGCGGCTGAAGTTCCTCGACCACCACACCTACCCCGACACCGAGGTCAAGGGCCGGCGTGTGGTCGAAGCGGTGATCCTCGACAAAGGCAAGGAGGTGACCATATCAGGCACCGGCACCGGCCCGATCGACGGCTTCGTCGATGCGCTGTCGCGCCATGTCGGGGTGCCGATGTCGGTGCTGGATTATTCCGAGCATTCCATGCAGCGCGGCTCGAATGCCTCGGCCATTTCCTATGTCGAGATGGAACATCCGGGCGGCAAGCTGTTCGGCGCCGGCATCAACACCAACATCGTCGCCGCCTCGCTAGAAGCCGTGGTTTCGGCCGCCAACCGCATCGTCGGTCGAAAGCGCGGCTAGCCGAAACGGTCAGGCTCCCGCCATCGGCCCACCGGAATTTATCCGGTGGGTACGCTATCGCACCATAAGCACATGCTTGTAAGGCGCCGCCAGCGCGATATGATTGTACCTCAACCTGTGCCGAATTCGAAGGGATCGACACTTGCAGCATACCACGCCTGCCGCCCCCGCAGTGCGCGAAACGTTGGAGCGATTGCTTGCCAGCGAAACGTTCGGACGATCCGAGCGCGCGCGCAAGCTGCTCCGCTACCTGGTCGAGCGCGAGCAGGCAGGCGAAGCCGACAGGCTCAAGGGCTTCTCCATAGCGATGGACGTCTTCGGCAAGGACGGCGATTTCGATCCGTCGACCGATGCGGTGGTGCGGGTGCAGGCCGGCAGGCTGCGCGAGCTTCTGCAGCAGTATTTCGCCAATGAGGGCGTTGCCGAACCGGTCCGCATCGCCATTCCGCGCGGCGGCTATGTTCCGTCCTACGAACTCAACGCCATTCGCTTGCCGGCAGAGGCTGAGGCAGAGAACAAGCCGCAGCCGGCGACAGAGGAGGCGGCGACCGCCCCGCCCGGATCGCCGGAAGATGCCCGCAACCGGGCACATCCGGCTGCATTGCTGAGCGTTCCAGCCGTCGCCCCTGCTGCTCCTTCGCTGCAGCGGCATTTGCAGTTCTTCTGGCTGGCGATCGCGCTGGTCATTCTCATGCTGGGTGTGCTGATCCTTCGCCAGGGTAGCGTGGTGTTGCTGACCGGCGGCGACACGGCGGTCGAGACCGCGGTGGCTACCGGCAGCATTGCAGCGCCTCCGGTTGAAAACCTCCCCCAGGTCTACATCGCCATCAAGGCCGACAGCGACCTGGCTCGCCGTGTCGCCGCATCGCTGCGCGCCGGCCTCAGCGGCTTCGATACCATCAATTTCATCGGCCGTGATGCCGACAGCCCGCCCGATCCAGTGACCGACGCCGCCAGCTTCGTATTCGATGTCCTGCCCGGGCCGCGTAGCGGCGACATCATGCTCGAGCTGCAAAGCGTGGCGACCGGCCGCGTGCTGCTGTCGCGCAACCTGACCGCCGGCGACAGCGCGAACACCGCCATCGAGGACCAGATCTCCGGCATTTTGAGCTCGGCTCTTCCCGCCTCGGGCACGATCTACAACTACATCGAGCAGAGCGGCATCCAGACCGGGCTGACGGCGTGTCTGGTGCTCAACGGCAAATATTATCTCGACCAGAACGCCCAGACGCACGAAGCCGCTTACCGCTGCCTCGAAGATCTTGCCAACCGGGAGGCGAAGTCGTCGCTCGTCTATTCGGAACTCGCTTCCTTGCATCTCGAAGCGGTCACCGACCACTATCCCTACCCCGCCGACGCGACGATCGACAAAGCCATGACGTTTGCCCATCGCGCCATCCAGATGGGCCCGACCAGCCCCTACGCGCACCGCGCCCTTGGTTATCTCAATTCGCGCATGGGCGATTCCGCGGAATCGATCCGCTGGATGCGCAAGGCCTATGAGCTCAATCCCTACGATCTCGCAATGGCCGCCGCCTATGGCTACGGGCTGGTTTTCGCCGGCAGGTACAGCGAGGGCGCCCCGATCCTTGCTCACGCGGTGGACATCGCGAGCGCCCATCCGACATGGTGGGATTACGGGCTGTTCGCCGGAGAGTTCATGATGGGCGACATGAACAAGGCCACGCTCGCCAGCGACGGCTTGCGAACGACGGAAATGAAATCGCATTATCTGGCGGCGCGGCTGATCGGCGCCAAGGCTGCCGGCCGCGAGAAGCTGGCGAGCAGGCTGCTGCAGGAACTGACCGCCAAATTCCCGAAATTCGCAGCCGATCCGCGCGCAACTTTCGTCGAACGAAGATATCCCGCCGATCTGACCAACCGGCTGGTGGAAGCCCTGCGCGCCGCCGGCCTTGGCGGCGCCAGCTGACGTCTCCCGGCGCGTGCACGACGTCAGGTGATCGCGAAGATTTTACTGGCCATCCGGACGGCCAAAGCGCAATTCAGACACAATTTGAACCGGCCAATCTGATCCCACATAGGTCTGATCCCGCATAAGACTGATCTCCGCATAAGTCTGACCTCCCGCAAGACTGATCCGCATAAGACCGCCCCCGGCATCCTGACTGATCCCGGCACCAAGCCATAAAGTTTGCATGACCCCATCCCTTTACGCTGCCGAACGGGGCACCGGCCCGACAACGATTGCCTTCCTGCATGGTTTCGGTGGCTGCCACGACGACTGGCGCGATGTGGCCGAGTCTCTGGCGCCCGGCGCGCGGACCCTGGCCTATGATCTGCCGGGACATGGGCTGTCGCTCGATTTTCCTGGCGGCGGTCCGGCCAGGATTGCAGCCAGTGCCGTCCTTGCCGATCTTTCCGCTCGCGGGATAAAGCGGGCTCATCTCGTCGGTCATTCGATGGGCGGCGCCGTGGCCGCCCTGATGGCATTGAGCGAGCCGGAAAAGATGGCCTCGCTGACGCTGCTGTCGCCGGGCGGTTTTGGTCCTGAGATCAATGGTCCGCTGCTGCGTCGCTACGCCGCCGCTGCCGGCACGGATGAAATCCGCGCCTGTCTTACCGCCATGTCGGGACCGCAAAGCCGGCCCTTGCAGCACAGGGTCGATCTCGTCAACGAGATGCGCCGGCGTCCCGGCCAGTCGCGGACACTTGTCGAGTTCGCAGCCGCCATGACCAGGGATGATCGGCAAGGCGTCATTCAGCGCGAACGGCTGGAAACGCTAAACATGCCGGTCATGGTGGTTTGGGGAACCGACGACGCGGTGCTGCCCGTCAGCCAGGCGGACGGCGTGCCGAAGCATTTTCATCTGCACCACGTGCTGGAAGCCGGCCATATGCTGGTCGAGGAAGCGCCCGGCCTGGTCGTCGAGGCCGTCCGTCGCAATATGCGACGCCGCAGCAGGCGGCTTCGTCGGGGATTCGCCGCTGCGGCGAGCTGATCGGTCTTCGCGCAGGCACGGCGGCGGCGCTGGTGCTCATCCAGCGAACCCTTGCCCGCTCATCGATCTCGCAAGTGCAATTTGCCGGCGGCTGTGTTAATTCGGTGTTAACCAAACCCCGCGAGGCAACGCCGATGAAGGACGCAGGCGAGAACATCACCCAGATCGATCAGTCGCGAAAACTGTCCGATGCCATTCGCGACGTCAAGAACGCCTTCGCCGACCGCGACGACGTCGTCGTCGAGATGCGCGAAGCGCATCGCATGCGGCTCGATCTGCTTGCCGCCGAACTCGCGCCGGTCTTCGGCGACGTACCCACCGACATGGACAGTTTCGACTTCGCCGTCTCGTCCGGCCTGCAGCCACGGCTGTGGATCGACGCGATCAGCCATGTCGCCATGGGACGCGACCGCCGCACCTATCGCTTTCTCAAGGACACGCGCATCGGCCGCGTCGTGCTCGCCGAGTCGACCGAGATGAAGGTCGTTGCCGATCAGGTGACGCGCTATGTCGCCGAGCGCGTCGTCGAACGCCAGAGGATGATGGAAGGCGGCATCGAGCAAGCCGTCGCCGGCCTGAAACGCGCCCTGGTGGCGGAGGCCGAGCCGCCGCTGCATGTCCCTGCACGCAGCAACGGCTGGTCGGCGTTCTTCTCGGGCCTCGGCCTGATCGCCGCCGGCGCCCTGGTCGGCCTAGCGATTTCGCTCGTGTTGTTCTGGGACCGCATCGTTGCAATGAAAATCAGCTTCTAGAGCGGTTCAGCGTTTCACGGAAACGCTGAACCGCACTATCTCTTTGTTTTGACGCAATTCCGGACGGAAAACCGTTTCACACTTTTCCTGGAATTGCTCTAGCCATCGACGCCTCGGCTTCGACGCCAAGCTCCATTGTCTGCAGGTCGCTGGGCGGCAATGCCGGCCCGGTCAGGCCGCGGCGCGTCAGCCTGATCCGCCACTTGTCCTTTTCACCGTCGATGTCGAGCAGATTGTATTGCGCCGGCGCATGCGAACTGCCGGGCGCTTGCCCGGCGGCGGCGACCCCGACCACCGGGATTTTGGCCTTGCGGGCGCCGATGAAGAAGAGCGACGGCACATGCGAATGGCCGTGCAGCACAAGCTCGGCGCCGTGCCGGTGAAGAACCTTGTGGAAGCGGGAGATGCCGAACAGCCGCTTGTTCTGCGAAACGGCGCCGCGCACCGGCGGGTGGTGGATCATGATCACCCGGAACAGGCCGCGCTTGCCTGTGGCGTCGAGCATGTCGCGCAGCCGTTCCGCCTGGCCCTCCAGAAAGAAGCCGTTGGCCATGAATGGAGCCGTGGCGCGCGCCGTCGTGACGCCGACCAGCGCAACATTGCCGCGTACGCGCAAATAGGGAAAGGTGTTGCGGTCGACCGGCGTATTGACGCCGTCGCCGGTCATCCACGCCGCCCAGGACCGGCAGGTCTTGTCGAAGGCGCCCGGCACATAGGCATCATGGTTTCCCGGCACGACCGACACGTCATTGGGCGAGCCCAGCGTCTCAAGCCAGTGCTTGGTCATCTCGATCTCACCGTCGAGCGCCAGATTGACAAGATCACCGGTGATGGCGAGATGGTCCGGCCCGCTGGCCTTCATGTCGGCGACGATCGTGTCGATGACGGCATCGTGCATGTAGCGGCGGCGGTTGCGCTGCCAATTGACGTAACCGACCACGCGCTTGGAGGCGAGATCGCGATAGGTTACATCGGGAAGCGGCCCCAGATGGACATCGGAAATATGCGCGAGCCTGAACATCTTTTCTTCATAGGCGAGGCGCGCGCAGCTTTCCACTCACGGTTTCGCGGACAATGACGACGCCGGATCCGGAGCAAGCCCTGCGTCAGACCGGCTGGCCGGGCTTCAGGGCAAGGCTGTTTCACCTGTACTTCGTACTGCGGCGGCCGATGACGCTCGGCGTGCGCGGCTTGATCCACGACCGCCGCTCCAATTCCGTCTTCCTCATCCGCCACACCTATGTCCCGGGCTGGCACCTGCCCGGCGGTGGCGTCGAGTTGGGCGAGACAATGATCGAGGCGCTGACGCGCGAACTGTTCGAGGAAGGCAACATCGCGCTGACCGGACCGCCGGTGCTGAAATCCCTGCATTTCAACCGCCGCGCCAGCCGACGCGACCATGTCGGCCTCTATCTGGTCGAGGAGTTCGACCAGCCAGCACCCAAGCTGCCCGACCGCGAGATCGCCGAAGCCGGCTTCTTCCCGCTCGACCGCTTGCCAGAAGGCACGACACCGGCGACGCTGCGGCGGATTGCCGAAGTTTTTGAGGGGAATTCGGCATCGCCTTACTGGTAGATCATCTCTTCAACAGCTTTGGCTGCGTCGGTATAGACCGGCAGCATCCATTGTTCTCAGAGAGATAAATGCTGAGCGATGGCGAGAAAAAATGCAACACAGCCAAAACGATAGATTTAGAATCGCGCTCTATGTATCACTTTACACGGGAATTTATGTGATAACATTTTCTGTTATAGCCTTAATTTCGACAATAGTTCTTGCGATAGATCCATATATGTTAGCAAAAGTTGGAAGATTCATCCAATTCGCAATACAATTAGTTGCGGCATTCGTGACATATTTCGTTTTTATAAAGCGACATGCTCAGCTTTTTACTCGCACTGAATTCTGGAAAATGGTCGGCTTCTCAACCCTGATAGAAATGATTTTGGGAATGGCTGTGCTTCTGCCGTCGGGATTGTTGCGCGCAATCCCGCCCCAGATGTCGGTCCTGATCGTCATGATCAGCGGCATCGTTGCGTTCCTTGCAACGTCGCTCGGCTACTCCAATCGATTTGGAAATACCATATTGAAAGCTGAACTCGTTAGAAGGGCAAAGATGGACTCCGAAACCTTCCGCTAGGTCGCCGGTCTCACGCAGCCTTCCTAAATCGCGCGCGGTCGTGCGGCGCGGAATAGTCGAGCTCTGGCCCGACCGGCACGATGCGTGTCGGGTTGATGGTCTCGTGGCTGCCGTAATAGTGCGACTTGATGTGGTGCAAATTCACCGTGCCGGCGACGCCCGGCACCTGGTAGAGATCGCGCAGGTAATTCGACAGGTTCGGATAGTCGGCGATGCGGCGCAGATTGCACTTGAAATGGCCGACATAGACCGGGTCGAAGCGGACCAGTGTCGTGAACAGCCGCCAGTCCGCCTCGGTGATGCGGCCGCCGACGAGATAGCGCTGCCTTGACAGACGGTCCTCCAGCATGTCGAGCGTCGAGAACAATTCGCCGAACGCCTCCTCGTAGGCCGCCTGCGTGGTGGCGAAGCCGGCACGGTAAACGCCGTTGTTGACCGCGGGATAGACCAGCGCGTTGACCGCATCGATCTCACCGCGCAACGGTTGCGGATAGAAATCGAGCCTGGCATCGCCCCATTCGTCGAACGCCGAATTGAGCATGCGGACAATCTCGGCGGATTCGTTGGAAACGATGGTCTGCTCGCGTTTGTCCCACAGCACGGGAACGGTGACCCGGCCCGAATAGCCGGGATCGGCCCTGGTGTAGATCTGGTGCAGGAAATCGAGACCGTAGAGCGTGTCGCCGGTGGCGTCGTCCTCAGCCAGGAACGTCCAGCCGTCGGCGCCCATGAAATGATGGACGACCGAGACGGAAATCACGTCCTCGAGTTTTTTGAGCACGCGAAAGATCTGCGTCCGATGCGCCCACGGGCAGGCGAGCGAGACATAGAGGTGATAGCGGCCGGGCTCGGCCTTGAAGCCGCGTTTTCGCCCTTCGGCCGGCGTGCCGTCGCGGGTCACCCAGTCGCGCCACTGCGACTGCGCCCGCACGAATTTGCCGCCGCTCTCCCCGGTATCGTACCAGCGGTCCTGCCATTGGCCTTCGACCAGCAATCCCATGCAATATCCTTTCGCGTTCCTACCCGATGTAGGGCACCAAGCGGCGCCGCGGAAATCCCCGACGCTGAACAGATCGTCAACGGCTGCGTCGTCGAGTGCGTGTCGGGTGCGCCGGCCGATTGCGGCGGCTGAAAATTGGTGCTAGCGGACAATCCGCATGTTCGACTTTGCCGTGATCCGGTTCGACCGACGACGAAAGAGCGCCCGCGCTTGATGAAGCGCTGACTGGCGAATGCTGCCGCTTGCAGCAAACCTTTCCTCGCATACCGGAACGCAAAGACCATGAGCCTTGCCGACTTGAAATACCTGGCCGACGTGAAATACCTGCCGGAAACTCCGGCGCACGATCCTGAAATCGAAGCCATCAATGACGAGGCCTTCGGGCCGGGCCGTTTCGTGCTCGCCGCCTACAAGATCCGCCAAGCTGGCCCGCACGAACGCGCTTTGTCATTCGTGGCCGTCGACGGCGCAATCGTCGTCGCCTCGGTACGGATGACGCGCATCGCCGCCGGTGCCGGCCGCGCGCTGATGCTCGGGCCGCTCGCCGTGCGGCCGGCCTTCAAAAATCTCGGCATCGGCCGCTGGCTGGTGGCAATCGCGCTGGAAGCCGCCGCCAAGGCCGGCGCACCGGCGGTGATGCTGGTCGGCGACGAACCCTACTACGGCCCGCTCGGCTTCAGGAGGCTGCCGCGCGGGCAGATCTCGATGCCGCGTCCGGTCGACCCCGACCGGCTTTTGGCGCACGAGATCGTGCCGGGCGCGGTGGCGAGGCTGGCGGGCGAGGTTTGCCACGCCGACCAGGCAAGGATTGCCGCGCACATCGCCGCGATGGCATGACCGTGCCGGTGCTGTCGCACGGTGGCTTGGCGGCATAGTCTGGGCACGGAGGAGGACGTCGAGATGAACCCGAACGGCCAGATTGCGATCGTCACCGGTGGCGGCTCCGGCCTTGGCGAGGCGACGGCGCGCGCTCTTGCCGCCGGCGGCGCCAGGGTTGCCGTCCTCGATCTCGGTATCGAGCGTGCGGCCAAGGTGGCGGCTGACATCGGCGGCATCGCCGTCCGATGTGATGTGAGCGACGCCGAGAGCGGTGCCGCCGCAGTCGCGGAAGCGGCAGAGACGCTCGGCGCACCGCGCATCCTGGTCAATTGCGCCGGCATCGTTGTCGGCATGAAGACGATCGGCAAGGACGGACCGCATCCGCTCGATCAATACCGCAAGGTGATCGAGGTCAATCTGATCGGCACCTTCAACATGATCCGCCTGGTCGCCGACCGGATCGCCAGGCTCGAGCCGCTGCAGGGCGGCGAGCGAGGCGTCATTATCAACACCGCATCGGTCGCAGCCTATGACGGCCAGATCGGCCAGGCCGCCTATTCCGCGTCCAAGGCCGGCGTCGTCGGCATGACGCTGCCGGTGGCGCGCGATCTCGCCCGCTCCGGCATCCGCGTCTGCACCATCGCACCCGGCATCTTCAGGACGCCCATGATGGCCGGCATGCCGCAGGAGGTGCAGGATTCGCTCGGCGCCGCTGTGCCCTTCCCTTCCCGTTTGGGCGAGCCTTCGGAATACGCGGCACTTGCCTTGCACATCATCGAGAACCAGATGCTCAACGGCGAGACCATTCGCCTCGACGGCGCCATCCGCATGGCGCCGAAATAAATGCGACGGTGATGCCTTGGACGAACCCAGGAAAGACGTGATCCGCGCGACCGATACCGAGGCGATCAGGCTGGCAAAGACGCTGATCCGCAGCGCCCGTTTCGGCGCGTTGGCAGTGCTCGAACCAGGAACCGGTTCGCCGCTGGCCAGCCGGGTCGGCGTCGCCACAGACATCGACGGCACGCCATTGATCCTGGTATCGATGCTGTCCGCCCATACCGGCGCCATCCTTGCCGACCCGCGCTGCTCGTTGCTCGCCGGCGAACCCGGCAAGGGCGATCCGCTGGCGCATCCGCGATTGATGCTCGTCTGCCGCGCCGTGCGGCTTGAACGCGGATCGAACGAACACGCCCGCGCCGAGCGGCGCTACCTCAACCGCAACCCCAAGGCAAAACTCTATGCCGGGCTCGGCGACTTCTCGATCTTCCGGCTCGAACCGGAGCGCGCCAGCCTGAACGGCGGCTTCGGCAAGGCCTATCTGCTCGACCGCACCGATCTGGTCGCGACGGGAGCGATCGTCGAAGAGCTTGCCGCCGGGGAGCAATCGGCGCTCGACCACATGAACGCCGACCATCTCGATGCGATTGCCCTCTACGCAAGTCATTTCGGCGGGGCCGAGAGCGACGGCTGGATCGTCACCGGGTTCGACGCCGACGGGATGGATCTCATATCGGGCGACAATGTCTGTCGGGTTTTCTTCCCCGAGCCGCTGAGAGCGGCGCGCGACCTCAGGCCTGTCCTGGTCGACATGGCCAAGGCTGCCCGATCGGCAAAATAATCACAGCCGCACGGTTAATCGGCTTGCATGGAAAGCAAGCCTTGAGATTTGAGCGAAATGTTCTACCTTTGCGAGTGACGCTGAATCGCTGGCGTGCATCTATAGGGAAAGTCTATGGAATCCGACGCTATTGCCCCCATAGCGGCGGATGAGCAAGAAGGCATGGGGGATCTATGGTCTCGAACAAACTAGTCGCCAACGCCGGAACCGCGGCTGCGTTTCTGACGCTGATGGGCAACGAAAAACGTTTGTTGATCATGAGCTATCTGGCCGAGGGCGAGATGTCGGTCGGCGCCATAGCCGAGAAGGTGTCGCTCAGCCAATCCGCCCTGTCACAGCATCTGGCCAAGCTCAGGGCTTCCGACCTTGTCGAGACCCGCCGCGACCGGCAAATGATCTATTATTCCTGCAAGTCCGCGGCGGTGCGCGAATTGCTGCACATGCTGGACGGCATTTTCGGCGAAGGTGAACTGTCGCAGATGGCTCACCGGCTGCGTCGCGCCGGGACCTGAGCGGCCGAGGCGGAGAACGCCCCGCCAAATCCGCTTTGCTGCCAAGTCCGCCTTGCTGCCAAGTCAGCCTTGCTACTGAACGCGCTCGTCGGCGGCCTGCGCAATCTCGTCCTTGAACTCGACCTTCGTGCCCGGCTGCACCATCGAGGCAAGGTCTTCGGCATCCCAATTGGTCAACCGGATGCAGCCATGCGAAAAGGTGGTGCCGATCTTGCCCGGTTCGGGCGCGCCGTGGATGCCATAGCTTTCGATTGAGAGATCTATCCAGATCGATCCCACGGGATTGTTCGGCCCGGCAGCGATGGTGAAGGGCCGCTTGGTCTTGACCCCCTTGAAAGCGAAGTCCGGATCGTAGTGATAGGTAGGGTTGTGCACCACGCGCCTGACCTCCGCCATGCCGCTTGGCGCCGGCTTCTCGTCGCTCCCAATCGAGGCGGGGTAGACCGCCAGCCATTTGCCGGCACGGTCGAGCACACGCACCAGGCGGGCGCCCTTGTCGACCTCGATGGCGGCAACGCCCGCGGGAGGGTCGCCCCTGCTGACATCAGGCACCACCAACGTCCTGCCTGGTTTCCTGAGGCTGGTGCCCGGATTGAGCATTCGCAGCAACTGTTCGCTGACGTGGAAGCGCTCAGCTAACCTCTCCACCGCATTGCGGTAGCCGAGCCGCCGCAAGCGGGCCATCCTCTCCAAGCGGGCGGGAATACGCCGGGTGAACGGTCCACGCACATCCTTGCGCATCACCTCATAGGTCACCAGCACCGGCTTGGCGGAGGTTGCGATGAGTTTGCTCCAGGTTTGTGGACTGAGCTTGCCATCGGGCGGAAGTCCGTTTGCCGCCTGAAACGCGGCGACGGCTTTGGCAAAGTTCTGGGAAAGGCGACCGTCGATGAGGCCCGGCGAGAAGCGGGCGCGATCCAGAAGGATCTGCGCCTTCAGCAGCATCGGATCGACACCCTTCGGTTCGCCGAGGGTGAATTGGGCCTGATTGACGGTGGCCGGATCGAGCTTGGCCGCGCGAGCCACGCCGCATGCGAGGGCAAGCGTGGCGGCAAAGACGAGGAGGAGCCTGATCATCGATGTCCTCCCAGGACCGCAGCAGGAGCCCGCCTCTATGACGCGGCATGGCCCTGTGTGGTTCCTTCGCCCATCGAAATTCTGCATTGAAGCGGCTTGGCCGAAGAGCCGTGCCGCGGAAATCAAATATCGCCGTGCCGCCAGGAGGCCAGGCAGGGCGTCTCCGCCCGGCGCCTAGATGGATTTGATCGTTAGAACGGCGTGCATCCATTTGGACGCTGAGATACGGTCTGAACTCCTTCGGATCCGGCATCGTGCCTTCCGAAACCGAATCCCGATTCGCGGCCGACGCCAGGGTCCGCCGAGGAAGCCATGAACCCGATCCGCATAGACGACCCGCACGATCCCCGCGTCGCCGCCTATCTCGACATCCGGGAACGCGATCTTGCCGGCCGGCAAGGCCGTTTCGTCGCCGAAGGCAAGGTGGTGCTCGACACGCTGCTCGCCGCCCGTCGCTTCGAGGCAGAATCGGTGCTGGTGCTCGAGAACCGGCTGGCCGGCCTTGATGACGTCCTGCGCAAGGCGCCTGCCGGGCTTCCGATCTATGTCGCATCCGGCGAAATCATGGACAGGATTGCCGGATTCCACATGCATCGCGGCATATTGGCGATCGGCCGCAAGGGCGCGGCCGTCTCCGCTGAAGCTTTGCTCGGCGCACTGCCCGCCCGCGCGCTGATCTTGGTGCTGGTCGGCATCGCCAATCATGACAATATCGGCTCGATCTTCCGCAATGCCGCCGCCTTCGGCGCGGATGCTGTGCTTCTCGATCCGACCTGCTGCGATCCGCTGTACCGCAAGGCAATCCGCGTCTCGGTGGGCGCGGCCTTGAAAGTCCCCTTCGCCTCCTTTGCCGACGCCGCCGCCTGCACCGCCATGCTCGACCGGCAGGGCTTCAGCCAATTCGCCTTGTCGCCGCGCGGGCAGACCGACATTCGCGATGCCAAGACAAACGAACGGCTGGCGCTCTATCTCGGCACTGAGGGCGAAGGCCTGCCGGAAAGCCTGCTTGCCCGCCTGCAGACGCTGCGGATCGGTATGGCGCAAGGTTTCGACAGCCTGAACGTCGCCGCCGCGTCAGCCATCGCACTTCATCATTTTTCCGGAATTTGAGAGTCGGGCATTTTGCGGCCAAGTGGCGGCATCTCAGTCGGTCGAAGCGGCCTTCTGCAGCGCCCGCACCCGATCGGCAAGGCTGCGTCCGCCGCTCCCCTGCCGCGTATCCTCAGGCGCGGCAAGCGCCCGGGCGATCGGTGAATCCGGCCCGTCGAGCTTTGCCGTCAAGGCCACGACTTGCGCCGCCAGATCGTTCATCTCTTCGCGCAATGCGGCGCTGGCGCTGCCGGTATCGTCTCCGGTCCGCGATTTCGATGTTTCGACGGCAGCAAGATCTGTCTTCAGCCGCCTGTTTTCGCGTGCCAGCGACGTCAGCCTGGCCTCCAGCCGCTCGCGGTCGGCATCGAGCTTGGCGGTTGTCTGTTCGATGGCGCCGTTGGCGGCCACATTGACCTGACTGCCTGGCACGCCGGCAAGACCCGCCGCAAGCGTCCTTTCAGCGCCTTTCGGCTTTTCGCGAAGGCGCACCAGTTCCTTCTCGCGGCGCTCCAGCCTGTCCTCGCGATCGGCCAGCGAGGCGAGCAGGCGTTCGACCTTCTTTTCCAGGTCGCCGGTTCTTTTCTTCTCGGCCTTCAGCGCGTCCCGCAAAACCTTGCTTTCGGCTGCCAATTCCTGGCTGCGCCTGTCCGCCTCCTTGCGCTGGCCGCGCAGCAGCGAAATGTCGCTCGCCAGCTTCTGCAGCTCGGACTCGCGCGCCACCAGCTCGATCTGCCGGCTGCTGGATGAAAAACTGGCGTCGTCATACATGTGCTCCAGTTTCCGCAGTTCGAGCCCGCGCTTTTCGAGGGCGCGCTCGGTCTCCGCAAGCCGTTCCGACAGCTGCTGCAGCTGCTCATCGCGCTTGCGAAGCTCCTCGCCCCTGGCTGTAAGATCGGCGACGACCCGGTTCTTGTCCTGTCGCTCGGCCGCCAATTCCTTCAGGGCTTCGCGGTCGCGGCCGATCTCGACCAGCTGCTCGGCGGCCTTCTCGCGCAATGATTTGACGGTCATTTCAAGCCGGCGCACCGAAACGGCGAACTCGGCGCGGACGCGATCCTTGTCCGCCTGAATCTCGGCCAGCGTCAACGGCATCGAGCCCTCGACGCGCTTGCGCGTCAGCGCCACCGCCCGCCGCCACACGGCCGGAGCAATCATCAGCGCCAGAAAGCCCGCGCAGAGAAAGCCGAGGACAAAGAACAGGATCGACTGGACCAAGATGACTATCCGTTGTGCATGGCAACCGCCAAAGGTCGACTTTGCCATCTTCGCATGACGGAAATCCGGCGCCACGGCAAGAGTATGCCGCGGCAAAGCTCAGACCGTGGGATCACAGCTCCAATCGCAGTGGCGCCATCATGCAGGTCAGAACGGATTCCAGGTCGCGCGCTGGGTGAGCTTGAGGTAGCCGAGATTGACACCGAGACGGGCGCCGACGCCGGTACGGATCGGCACGAGCAGCACATTGTTGTTCTTCAGCACGTTGAAGCCGACGCCGGCGACGACATAGGCGGAGCCGGCGACGCCGCCAAAACGATTATAGAGGCTGCTCACATCGTCGAGATTGTAGACCAGCATCATGACGCGCGAGCCCTCGCCGCCGAAATCCCAGCCGAGCGACGGGCCTTGCCAGAACACTTTGTGGTCGCCGGCATTCTTGGTGTAGAGCGTGCCTTCGCCATAGGTCAGGCCACCGATCAGCGCCCCGGACCCCTCTTCGCCGAGCAGATAGCCGTTCGGCAGGCCATAGGTGGCGAAAATCTTCTCGACGACGGTGGCGAGCCCGCCCGACGTCGCGCCGAAGAATTTATGACCGGAATCGACGATCTCCTGCGCGGTGTATTCCTGCGCCCGCGCGGCCGATGCCGAAAAGGCGACAAGGCCGATGAGCGCGATCGTCATTGAGATGACTCGGAAAAAAGTCCGGTCGTAGAATCGGGAAACCATGCTTCCAATCTCCGTCAGGGAGCACTTTCGCCGACGCCTCGCACCCGTACGGCTCTTTGGCGGCCGTTAAGGATGACTGTTAGGGGCAAACTATGCCGTAATCCTTTTTCAACCATTAAACTCCCACATGAAGATGGCGGTTCGAAGGCTGTTTTCACATCGCCCGCGCAGCACCCTGCTGCGTGAACACGCCATTTTCGACAATCATGATTTCGGATTTGTTGCTGCACGCACAAGCGCTGTGTATTCAGAATGCTTGGGAGAGAGCGTGATTCGTGTGGACAGGCGTGATCATGATCGCCCGGTCATTGTGTTGTGAAATTTGCAGGGATTTTTGCCGATGGCCGAGCTTTTCACCCTTTCCGCACCCGATCTGGCAGCGCTGCTGTGCAGCCGGGTCTGCCACGACATCATTTCGCCGGTCGGCGCCATAAACAACGGGCTTGAGCTGCTCGACGAAGGCGGCGCCGACGAAGACGCCATGAAGCTGATCCGCCAAAGCGCCAAAAACGCCTCCGCCCGCCTGCAATTCGCCCGCATTGCCTTCGGCGCCGCCGGTTCCGCCGGCATGCTG
This sequence comes from Mesorhizobium sp. M0800, assembly GCF_040320095.1. Lineage (NCBI taxonomy): Bacteria > Pseudomonadati > Pseudomonadota > Alphaproteobacteria > Hyphomicrobiales > Phyllobacteriaceae > Mesorhizobium > Mesorhizobium sp. M0800. The sequence goes on along the minus strand of NZ_JAMYOZ010000002.1, from coordinate 373,228 downwards.
ATCGACACCGGGGACGCCGAGGCCGTGGCCATCGCCTTCCTGAAGAACGAGAAGCCGGAACTGATCTGGAACGGAACCCGCGCACTGTTGCCCAAGAACAAGGTCAAGCTGCTGCTCAATCTCATCCTCGTCGCTAACGCCGCCATTCCGCGCGGCGGCAGGCTGGTGGTCACGCTGGAGAACCTCGAGACCGAGCCGCGCTTTGCGCTCGCGGCGAGCGGCCCGATGCTGCGCGTGCCGCCCAAATTCCTGGAATTGCATTCCGGCCACAGGCCGGAAGAGCCGATCGACGCGCATTCGGTGCAGCCCTATTACACGCTGCTCCTGGCCCGCGAAGCCAACATGACGATTTCGATCCATGCGACCGCCGACGAGATCGTCCTTTCTGCAGTCTGAAGTTCTGCTAAGAGCCGCGAAAGTATTTTCTCCAAATCATATTTGCGGCGTCGTCTTAACATCTGTGAGACCGGCTTGCAGATTAATTGCGTGAAGCATTTCGAAAGAAGATTTCGCTTAAAACACCTTCAGGAAAATTTTACCTAACGGCTTTTCGGCTTCTTTACCAGATCGGCCTATGTTCCCCGGCAGATGCCACGACGCTGTCGGTTTGCCGCATGGCAAAGAGGGTCCGGGAATGAAACGCTGCATGTTCGTCGACAATTCGAGCGTCATCAGGAAGGTTGCAAGGCGTATCCTGGGCGGTTCCGGCATGATGGTGATCGAAGCCGCCAGCGGCTATGAGGCGATCGAGATGTGCACGGTCGACATGCCTGATATCATCGTCGTCGACGGCGCCCTGCCGGACATGCAGGCGCAGGACCTCATCCGCCGCGTGCGCGCCATGGAAAGCCCGGTAGTGCCGCAAGTTTTGATTTCGCTGGTCGAGGTCGACGTCGGGGCGATCATGCGGGCAAAGCGCGCCGGCGCCCAGGGCTACCTGCTGAAGCCGTTCAACCGGCCGCAACTGCTCGAGTGCTTCCGCGCCTTGAAGATTGCCGCCTGATCAGAGCCTGTTCCATCTCGATGAAATCGGGATGAGCTCTATCTTATTGTTTTACTGCGTTGTTTTCCGAAAAACGGCGCCCACTTTGGGGTCATGCCCTCAGTTCAGGCGCTGACCCGGATATCTTCAGGCTCACGCAGCACATAGCCGCGGCCCCAGACGGTCTCGATGTAATTCTGCCCGCCCGACGCGGCGTCGAGCTTCTTGCGCAGCTTGCAGATGAAGACATCGATGATCTTCAACTCCGGCTCATCCATGCCGCCATAGAGATGGTTGAGGAACATTTCCTTGGTCAGCGTGGTGCCCTTGCGCAGCGAGAGCAGTTCCAGCATCTGATATTCCTTGCCGGTCAGATGGACGCGCTGGCCACCGACTTCAACGGTCTTGGCATCGAGATTGACCACCAGGTCGCCGGTGGTGATGACCGACTGGGCATGGCCCTTGGAACGCCGCACGATGGCATGGATGCGGGCGACCAGTTCGTCCTTGTGGAAGGGCTTGGTCATGTAATCGTCGGCTCCGAAGCCGAGGCCGCGCACCTTGTCCTCGATGCCGGCCATGCCGGAGAGGATGAGGATCGGCGTCTTCACCTTGGAAAGGCGAAGTGTTCTCAAAACTTCGTAGCCCGACATGTCGGGGAGGTTGAGATCGAGGAGAATGATGTCGTAATCATAAAGCTTGCCTAGATCGACGCCCTCTTCGCCAAGGTCGGTCGTATAGACATTGAAACTTTCTGATTTCAGCATCAGCTCGATGCTTTGTGCGGTTGCACTGTCGTCTTCTATCAGCAGAACGCGCATTTCATTCCCCTTTTCTGCTGCCGGACCATTTCACGACCCGTCCAGGACCGGAGCAGTGATTGCCCTGAGCAGAGGCTGCCATCGAATGGTTAATAAAACCTAATTCCCCGTCCGTGACGGTATCAGATTTTTTAACCCCTTTCTACACCTTGTTGAATCCAATAACGAATCACAGACCCAAACCGTTAATGCGGCACATTAATAAGCCAGACTAAATGACTCTTCGGACTCGTTGGCCAGGTTTCGCGACGAGAAGCAGAATTTTTACCCGCCCTTAAGTCCTGAGCCGTATGATTAACAATGCCCGTAAACGAATGGTTACCGCCGGCAAAAAACTTTAGGAGTTTGTTTCCCATAGTTCGGGGAAAGCCGGTGGAAACGGGTCAGGCCTGGGCCTTGCCGGGTGAATTGGACGATATGTGCAGGTGTGCGTTTCCGGGAGTACCGAATCATGAAGTCACGTGAAAACCTCGTTCGGCTGAAGCAATTTCAGGTGAGCGAGAAGCGGCGGCAGCTGCTGCAGCTCGACATGATGATCGCCGAGTTCGAGCGCATGGCCGTCGAGCTGGAACTTCAGATCGCCGCCGAAGAGAAGAAGGCCGGCATCACCGACATCAATCATTTTGCTTATCCGACCTTCGCCAAGGCGGCACGCCTGCGCCGCGACAACCTCAGGAATTCGCAAAGCGACCTCGCCCAGCAGCGAAATGTCGCCGAATCATTGCTGAGCGAAGCCGAAGCGGAGCTTTCCAAGGCCGAGATGCTGGAATCGCGCGACACCAAGGCGCGCGACTCGGAAGCCGGCGGCCGCAGCGCCATGATCGGCTGAAAACAAGACTTTAACTCGCGTCGCGCTTGCGCGCTATTGCTGCGCACCGAACTGTGCCCGCCTCAGGCATCCAGATCTTCTTGCTGTTCCGCCGCCCGTGCGCGCGCATTTTTGATGTCGGGCACATGCTGCTCCGACCAGGCTCTGATCTGATCGAGCAGTCCTGCCAGGTTCTGGCCGAGTTCGGTCAGCTCGTATTCGACCCGCGGTGGAATGACCGGGAAGATTTCGCGCCGCACAAGGCCGTCGCGTTCGAGGATGCGCAGCGTCTGCGTCAGCATTTTCGGCGTGACGCCTTCGAGCTTGCGCGCCAGTTCGCCGTTGCGAAGCCGGCCGCGGCGCAACGCACAGATCACCAGGTGGACCCATTTGCTGGCGAGCGTCTCGAGCACGGCGTGTGACGGGCACGACCGCCGAAAGGCGTCATAGCCGAAAGGGGAAACATCTTCACTATCCATGAGGTGCGTATATATCAAAAAGGTACATACTAGACAAGAGAATGTAACTATCCAAATGATAGTGGTACATCAAAACCAGCAGGAGAGCCTTCCATGCGTGCCATTATCCAGAATTCCTTCGGCGGACCCGACGTCCTCGTCATTGCCGATCGCCCCGCGCCATCACCCGAGGCCGGCGAAGTGCTGGTCCGCATCGAGGCGGCCGGCATCAATCCGGTCGATGGTGCGGTGCGCGGCGGCCACTATCCGCTGCTCGGCGAGCCGCCTTTTGTCCTTGGCTGGGACGTTTCGGGAGTTGTCGAGGCGCTGGGCTCCGGCGTCTCCGGCCTCAAGGTCGGCGATGCCGTGTTCGGCATGACGCGCTTTCCCAAACAGGCGGCAGCCTACGCCGAACTCGCCGCTGTCCCGGCTGATGAGCTTGCGCCGAAACCTGAAGGCATAGATCACGCGCAAGCCGCCGCGCTGCCGCTGGCCGGCCTGACGGCCTGGCAAGGCCTTGTCCGCCATGGCCGGCTCGATTCTGGCAAGCGCGTGCTGATCCACGCCGGAGCCGGCGGCGTCGGCCATCTGGCGGTGCAGATCGCCAAGGCGCACGACGCTTACGTCGTCGCGACCGCCAGCCCGGAAAAGCTCGATTTCGTCCGCTCGCTCGGCGCCGACGAGGTGATCGACTACACAAGGGATGATTTCACCGGGAAGGCCCGCGACATTGATCTGGTTCTGGACCCGTTCGGCGGCGTGCATGCGGAGCAATCACTGAAAGTGCTCACGGCCGGCGGCGTTCTGGTGTCGCTGCTCGATGTCAGCGATGCCACCAAGGCAAAGGCCAGGACGCGAGGCATCCGCGTCGAGCGCATGTCCGTAGTGCCCGACCGTGCCGCTCTGGTGGAGCTCGGCAAATTGATCGACGCGAAAAAGCTGGCCGTCCACGTGGCAAAGGCGTTTCCGCTCGAACAGGCCGGTGCCGCCCATGCCTTTCTCGCCACCAGGCCGATCGGCAAGGTGGTGCTGACGGTCTGAAATTGCAGATCGTCGCCCCTCGCAAACGTAAGGGCGCTGATCAGCGCCCTTATCGGCCTAATGCCGGTATTGCTGGATGCGCGTGGTGCGCAGGCCGGCAAGGCCGTATTCGTCGATCGACGCTTGCCAGGACAGGAATTCCTCGGTGGTGAGCTTGTAGCGCTGGCATGCCTCTTCGAGGCTCAAAAGCCCGCCACGCACCGCCGCCACCACTTCCGCCTTGCGCCGGATAACCCAGCGACGTGTGTTTGTCGGCGGCAGATCGGCGATGGTAAGTGGGCTGCCGTCTGGCCCGATAACATATTTGACTCGCGGTCTAATTAGATCGGTCATCGTACTCTCTACAAAAAACTCAAAGACCCAATCCCCACCACATTACCACCACAGCTTTAAAATTTGCCTAAGCAGACCCTAATGGTTAGGTAAGGATCATGAACGCGGCGTTAGCCTTTTCATCGGCATTTGAAACATCTGCCGGCAAGCGCATTGAACCCGGCAGGAAAAATGAGCCGGCCCGGCAAAGCTGGCGCAGCCGAGACGCTTGACCTATATTCCGGCCATTGGCATTGAAGCGCCGCGCAGAACGAAAGAACCATGAACAGCCTCGATCTTCCCGGACGCCCCGAAAACACCCGCGTCGTCGTCGCCATGTCGGGCGGTGTCGATTCGTCGGTCGTTGCCGGCCTCCTGAAGCGCGAGGGCTACGACGTCGTCGGCGTCACGCTGCAGCTTTATGACCACGGCGCGGCAACGCACCGGGCCGGCTCATGCTGCGCCGGCCAGGACATCGACGATGCCCGCCGCGTCTCCGAGACGCTCGGCATCCCGCATTACGTCCTCGATTACGAGGAGCGCTTCCGCAAGGCGGTGATCGACCCGTTCGCCGAGAGCTATGTCGCCGGCGAAACGCCGATCCCTTGCGTTTCCTGCAATCAGACGGTGAAATTCGCCGACCTTCTTGCGACTGCCAAGGAACTCGGCGCCGACGCGCTGGCGACCGGCCACTACATCCGTTCCGGCGCCAATGGCGCCCACCGCGCGCTTTACCGGCCGGTCGACGCCGACCGCGACCAGAGCTACTTCCTGTTCGCCACCACCCAGGCGCAGATCGACTATCTGCGTTTTCCGCTCGGCGGCCTGTCGAAGCCTGAGGTTCGCGCCATCGCCGAGGAGATGGGACTGACGGTTGCGGCCAAGCAGGACAGCCAGGACATCTGCTTCGTGCCGCAGGGCAAGTATTCCGACATCATCGCCAAGCTGAAGCCGGCTGCCGCCAATCCGGGCGACATCGTCCATATAGACGGGCGCGTGCTTGGCCGCCACGAGGGCATTTTGCGCTACACCGTCGGTCAGCGCCGCGGCATCGGCATCGCCTCGGGCGAGCCGCTCTACGTTGTTCATCTCGACGCCGACCGGGCCCGCGTCGTCGTCGGCCCGCGCGAGGCGCTGGAGACCCATAAGATCTTCTTGCGCAACATGAACTGGCTGGGCGATGGCCCGCTGACCGCTATCCCGGCGGCCGGGCTTGAGCTTTTCGCCAAGGTGCGCTCGACGCGGCCGCCGCGCCCGGCCGTGCTGCATCACCGCGCCGGTGTCACTTCGGTGGAACTGGTCGACGGCGAATCCGGCATCGCGCCCGGTCAGGCTTGCGTGCTCTATTCCGACGATGGCAACGAGGCGCGCGTGTTCGGCGGCGGCTTCATCGAGCGCTCCGAGCGCGGCGCCGAGGCCGAGGCGATGCTGACGCGGCTTGCCGTCCAGCCGGCGCGGGTTCCCGCCGAATAGACGGCGTTTTCTCTTAGGGCCTTGTATGGGCGGGCCTTGTATGGGCGACGGTGCCGGCGGTCAGGATGCGCAGCACGCGGATGGCCTCCTCGCCGCTGGTGCGCGGTTCGGCCCGCGTCTCGATGCAGTGGATGAAATGCTCCAGCTCGCGCGTCAGCGGCATGCCCTCACCGACCGCGACATAGGACGGCTCGTTGGCGGTGAACGCCCATTGGCCGCTGTCCTGCCACACCGCGTGGCGATAGACGGCAAGCTTGCGCTCCCACGGCTCGACATCGTCGAACACCGCCATCGCCTTGGTGCCGACAACGGTCAGCCGCCGTTCGCGGTAAGGGTTGAGCCGCGAGGCGAACAGATGGCCGCGCAGGCCGTTGGGAAAGCGCATGTGCAGATGCGCGAAGTCGCTGAGATTGTCGAGAAGAGCAGCGCCTTCGCCGCGCACTTCGACCGGTTCGGTGCCGGTGATGGCCAGGATCATCGACAGATCGTGCGGCGCCAGATCCCATAGCGCGTCGTTTTCGGTGTGGAACTTGCCGAGGCCGAGCCGATGCGAATGGATGTAGCGGACTTCGCCGAGTTCGCCATTGTCGATCAGCGCCTTCAGCGTCTCGAAGGCGGGATGAAAGCGCAGCACGTGGCCGACCATGAAGACACGGCCATTATCGGCGGCCGCCTGCACCGAGCGTGCGGCATCGGCCACCGTCAGCGCGATCGGCTTCTCCACCAGCACGTCCTTGCCGCCGAGCACGGCGCGCACCGCCATGTCGGCATGGAACTGCGGCGGCAGCGCCATGACAATGGCGTCGACATCGTCGCGGGCAAACAGCGCCTCCGGCTCTATCGCCAGGCAATCCTGCTCGCTGGCAAAACCCTCCGCGCGCGCGGGGTTGACGTCCGAAACCGCATGCAGCGCGCCGAGCGCCTTTAGGGTGCGGATGTGGTTGCTGCCCCAGTATCCGCAACCGAGGACTGCAATGCGCGGTTTCATCAATTCATGACCATGGCTTTCGTGGCCGAGACATAGCGACGTGCCTCGCTGAACTCAACCCCGGCCTGTGCGCCCAAATGTCTGCCCGGCAAAGCTTTAGGCGCCAGCAATATGCCGGCGCGGCAGCCACTTCGATGCTTGACAGGCTTGGCCTCGCAACCTTATATCCGCGCGACCTTGGCGAACGCGCCGATATGCCTGCCGATTTAAGCTGGATTTCGGGCCTTCGCCGCCCTGGCGGGGTAGCTCAGTTGGTTAGAGCACGGGAATCATAATCCTGGGGTCGGGGGTTCAAGTCCCTCTCCCGCTACCAAATTCCAAAGATAAATCAGACACATAGAGATGTGCCGGTGCCAGTCGTCTCATTGTAGCGGGTCGCGCGATTTTGCAATTTTGACACCCGGTTTTGCAGCAGGGCGCTTCTCTCAAGACAGGGCGATCCGATAGCTGCGAGGGCCATGACGTTCCGGTGCTCTAGATTGCACTCCCGTACAAGCCTCGAGACAACATCCCATCGAAGCGGTGGCTCTCCTACGCTTTCTTCAGAAATTCCGTCCGCAGAACCAGATTGCCTTTGCGCATTCAGCCCGTTGAGGAGATCGGCGAGTTCCTCGGGATCGTGCTGGTTCATTCCAACGATGGTTCGGCTGCCCATCTCGGCGGGCCGCCCGGTACGAGCATCATTAACGGTCCAGGTGCCGGTCGGATCCTGAAAAGGCCTGTAGCCCGCGGCGGCTCCAATCGAGTGGCCGAGATAAGGCCCATTGCCAGCCCCATCACGCGCAAATCCGAGACGGCTGGCGACAAGACTGGCCGCGACGGGAATGGCCGCATGGCTTTGGTTCGAGGCGCAGGGCGTATCGCCCGGTTTTCTACAGCCTCAAGACAGATGCGCCACGCATCACTAATTGAATACGCCGCATTTTAATATATGCTGCAAGACGTAGAGATAATATCTCAAAGCTGATCAAAAAGGGGGATGCGACCGTGATAACTGCTCCACAGTTGCGTGCCGCGAGGGCGCTCCTTGGCATCGACCAGCGCAGGCTTGCCGAATTGTCCGGTCTTTCCGTGCCGACAATTCAACGCATGGAAGCCAGCGAGTCGATTATTCGGGGTAACGTCGATTCTCTCATGAAGCTGATCGGGGCACTTGACCTCGCCGGCGTGGAATTGATCGCTGAAGGCGCCTCCAGCCAGATCGGTGGGCGCGGCGTGCGACTGAAAGCGGATTTTGACCCCGCCAAAATCCTTGGCGGGGTCGACACGGATGCCAAACTCCCCGTGAGGAGCGTGGCGTGATTTCGGGGGCCGCGGTCCTCCTGTGGGGCGTTGCTGCGCTCCTGGGGACTGCGGTGCTTGCGATTGCGGAAAGCCGCAGATCGGACTCGGGAACACGCCTGATCTACGGCTTGACGCTAGGTATATCGGCGGCCGTGCTCATGGTTCTCGCGAGCCGCATCGCCGACAATCCCGTCACCCCGTCGACTGTGGTGTTGCCTCTTGGATTGCCATGGATTGGCGCTCATTTCCGTTTGGATGCGCTCTCGACTTTCTTCCTCATCGTCGTCTACTTCGGCGGCTCCATGGCCAGCCTTTATGGCCTCGGCTACGGCAGGCATGAGTCTGCGCCGCATCGGGTGCTGCCGTTCTTCCCGGCTTTCCTAGCCGGAATGAACCTTGTCGTGGTGGCCGACGACGCCTTCACTTTCCTGCTTTCTTGGGAATTCATGTCGCTCGCCTCCTGGGCGCTCGTCATGGCGCACCATCGCGAGCAGGACAATGCGCGGGCGGGCTACATCTATCTCGTGATGGCGAGCTTCGGCACACTCGCGCTGCTGCTTGCGTTCGGCCTGCTCGCCGGATCCGATGGAACCTACACATTCGACGCGATGCGAGCCGCCGACCCCACCCCGTTCGCCGCTGCTTTCGTCCTGGTTCTCATGCTGCTGGGCGCCGGCTCCAAGGCTGGACTCGTCCCGCTGCACGTTTGGCTGCCACTCGCCCATCCGGCCGCGCCAAGCCACGTCTCGGCTCTCATGAGCGGCGTGATGACCAAGGTCGCAGCCTATGGCTTCATACGCGTTATTTTCGATTTGCTCGGTGAGCCGGCATGGTGGTCGGGCGTTGCCGTGCTTTTCCTTGGCGGCCTGACGGCGGTTCTCGGCATCCTCTACGCGCTGATGGAAAAGGACCTGAAGCGACTGCTTGCCTATAGCACCATTGAAAACATCGGCGTCATCTTCGTAAGCCTTGGTCTCGCGCTCGCTTTCAAGGCGAACGCCATGCCATCGGCTGCAGCGCTGGCGCTCACCGCCGCGCTGTTCCACGTCCTCAACCATTCCTTTTTCAAGAGCCTGCTGTTTTTCGGCGCGGGCGCCGTGCTGACGGCAACCGGAGAGCGGGATATGGAGAAGCTGGGCGGTCTCATCCACCGCATGCCCTTTACAAGTTTTGCCTTTCTCGTCGGTTGCGTCGCGATCTCGGCACTTCCACCCTTCAACGGCTTCGTCTCCGAATGGCTGGCCTTTCAGGCCATATTGCAGAGCCCCGATCTGCCACAATGGGGACTGAAGGTCATGGTGCCCGCCGTTGGCGGTCTGCTGGCGCTGTCAGCGGCACTGGCCGCGGCCTGCTTCGTAAAGGCGTTCGGGATTACATTCCTCGGCCGGCCACGCTCGGCCGCGGTGGAACTGCCGCATGAGGTCGACCGCTACTCGCTGGCGGCAATGTTCATTCTCGCTGCCCTTTGTCTCCTGGCCGGCATTCTGCCCGGTCTTGTGATAGACGGCCTCTCATCGGTGACACTGCCACTGATCGGCAGTCGGATGCCTGTGCAGATGGCCCAGCCCTGGCTGTCTATCGTGCCGATTGCAGCGAGCCGCAGTTCCTACAACGGCCTGTTGGTGTTCCTGTTCATCGCCTTTTCCGCATCCGCTGCGGCATATGTGATCCATCGCTTTGCATCACATGCACTCCGTCGGGGTCCCGCCTGGGGTTGTGGCTTCCCGGATGTGGTCCCGAGCTCGCAGTACACGGCCGTCAGCTTCGCGCAGCCTATCCGCCGCGTCTTCGGCACGTTCGTATTCCGTGCAAGGGAAACCGTCGAAATGCCGGCACCTGGCGAGACCGGTCCGGCTCGTCTGAATGTCGAAATGCATGATGTGATCTGGGAGACGCTGTATCTGCCTATCGGCCGGGCCCTCGACTTTGCGACCGACCACCTCAACCATCTGCAGTTCCTGACGATCAGGCGCTACCTGACCCTCGTCTTTCTCTTTCTCATTGTCCTGCTCCTGGTGCTCGCACTATGGCCGTGATTCTCGAGTTGGCCGTTCAAGGCGCGCAGATGGCGCTGGTGCTTTTGCTGGCGCCGCTCCTGACCGGATTCGTGCGCAAGGTGAAGGCACGGCTCTTGCGCCGCCAGGGTCCTTCCCTGATCCAACCTTACCGCGATCTCTTGCGGCTGATGCGCAAGGAAGTCGTTCTGGCGGACAACGCATCCTGGCTGTTTCGCGTGACGCCCTATCTGATCTTTGCCACCACCTGGGTCGGCGCGGCGCTCATCCCGACATTCGCCGCCGGCCTCACATTCAGTTGGACCGCCGATCTCATAGCCATTGTCGCACTGCTGGGAAGCGCCCGGTTCTTCTTGGCGCTGGCAGGCATGGACGTCGGCACGAGCTTCGGCGGCATCGGCTCGAGCCGCGAGGTGATGATCGCTTCGCTGGCCGAACCCGCCATGCTGCTCATCGTGTTCAGCCTGGCGCTCGTCGCGGGTGCTACGCAACTCTCAACGGTCGCCGCCTTCATGGGGTCACCGGAGGTTGGCTTGCGGGTGTCGCTCGGGATGTCGCTCATCGCCCTCGTGATGGTGGCGATCGCCGAAAACGCCCGCATACCCGTGGACAACCCATCGACCCATCTGGAACTCACCATGGTTCATGAGGCGATGGTGCTGGAATATTCCGGTCGCCATCTGGCGATGATCGAGTTTGCCGCCTTCCTCAAGCTTCTGCTCTATGTGTCGCTGATTTCCTGCGTCTTCCTACCTTGGGGACTGGCGAGCGCCGGGGCAGGACTGGAATCCCTTGCTCCGGGTGTCGTCGCCTATGTCGGCAAGCTTGCCGTCTGTGGCGTTCTCCTCGCCGTGTTTGAGACTGCCATTGCCAAGATGCGCGTCTTCCGCGTCCCGGATTTCCTCGGGGCAGCGCTGATGCTGGCCCTGCTCGGCACGCTCCTGCTGTTCGTCTCACGGAGCCTCTGATGAACGGCCTCACCTTCGACATCGCTCACCTGCTCGCCGGCGGCCTGGTGCTGGTCAGTTTCATGATGCTGTATCAGGATCGCCTCTTTGCTCTGATCAACGTTTTTGCGCTTCATGCAATCGTGCTGGCCCTGTCCGTAGCTTGGCAGGCATACATTCAGGACGCGCATCATCTCTACGTCACGGCGGCGATCGCCCTCGTCTTCAAGGCGATCGTCATTCCTGTCGGGCTTCATCGCATCATTCAGCGGCTCGGCATCCATCGTGACGTCGAGACCGCCGTCGGCATCGGTACGACGATGCTTGCGGGGATAGGCCTGGTGACCTTGTCCATGGTCCTGATGCTGCGCGTCACTCCCGAGGCTGATCCCCTCGCCCGCGAGGACCTGGCTTTCGCGCTGTCCATCATTTTGCTGGGGCTGCTGGTGATGGTCACCCGCCGCAACGCCGTCAGCCAAGTTGTCGGATTCATGTCGCTCGAGAACGGTCTGGTCCTCGCCGCCACGGGGGCCAAGGGCATGCCTCTGGTCGTCGAGATCAGTGTCGCCTTCTCGATCCTTATCGCCTTCATCGTCATCGGAGTCTTCCTGTTCCGCATTCGCGAGAGGTTCGACTCGGTGGATGTCGGCGCGCTCGACGACTACAGGGGAGAACACCGTTGACCGCGTTTTCCCTCGATGCGGTGGCCGCCATTTTGCTGATACCGGTCTTCGCGGCCGCACTTCTGGCGGCGCTGCCGAAATACCGGATATCGGCGGGCGTCAATGTCGCTGCGAGCTTGCTGACCTTGCTCGCCGCACTGTCCCTTCTTGTCACCGACCGCCCGCAGCCTGGGCAGTATCTGCTCGTCGACGATCTCAATATCGTCTTCATCGTGCTCAACACATTCGTCGGCTTCACCACCAGCGTCTTCAGCGCTTCCTACATTGCCCACGAACTGGAGAGCGGGCGGCTGACAGTCCCGAACTTGCGGTTTTATCACGCAATGTACCAGGTCATGATGTTCGGCATGAACCTGGCGTTCGTGTCGAACAATATTGGCTTGATGTGGGTGGCGGTGGAGCTTGCCACGCTGACCACCGTGCTCATGGTCGGCATCTACCGCACGCACGAAGCGCTGGAGGCCGCCTGGAAATATTTCATTCTGGGCAGCGTCGGCATCGCGCTCGCACTGTTCGGCACCATCCTCGTCTACATGGCTGCACAGCCGGTTGTTGGCGAGGGGACGAATGCGATGGTCTGGACGGTGCTCATCGCTCACGCCGCGCGCTTCGATCCGGCTCTGCTCAATGTCGCCTTCATCTTTCTGCTGCTCGGCTACGGGACGAAGGTCGGCCTTGCGCCCTTACATGCCTGGCTGCCAGACGCGCATGCTGAGGGTCCAACGCCGATTTCCGCAGTGCTGTCGGGCTTGCTGTTAAACGTCGCACTCTATGCCGTGCTGCGCTTCAAGCTATTGCTCGCGGCAAGCCCGGAAGCGATCGCACCTGGGCCATTGATGATCACGATGGGACTGACGTCGCTTGTCTTCGCGGCCTTCATGCTCTACCGCCGCCGCGACATCAAACGCCTGTTCGCGTACTCCTCGATCGAGCACATGGGCATCATCGTGTTCGCCTTCGGCATAGGAGGCCCGCTCGCCAATTTTGCCGGGCTGCTGCACATGGTCATGCACAGCCTGACCAAGTCGGCGATCTTTTTCACGGTCGGCCACATTGCCCAGGTCAAGGGGACACAGAACATCGCCGAAATCCGGGGACTGACGGAGACACATCCTGCCCTTGGCTGGGCGCTCGTCATCGGCGTCGTTGCCATTGCCGGCCTCCCTCCGCTCGGTATCTTCATGAGCGAATTCCTGGTCGTGAGTTCGACATTTGCAAGACACCCTCTTTTGGCGATGCCGTTGGTTTTCGGGATTCTGCTCGCTTTCGGCGCCCTGCTGCTTCGACTGACCGGCGTCGCTTTCGGCGAACCGCGCGGCAGCACTGCACCCGCCGAGGCGTCCTACATTCCGATGTATTCCCACTTGGCGTTGGTGTTTGCCGCCGGCATCTATCTGCCGCCACCGCTGGTCACATGGTTCCAGCACGTCGCAAGTATCCTGGGGTGAGCAGAGGAGAGAAAGAGCATGCCCGCGCTGATCGACCTCATCCTTGCTGGCCAACGTGTCGAATATCATTTCCCGTGGTCGCGCGCCGTGGTGACTCCGAAAAAATGGGGCTTTGCCGTCGAGCAACTGGCCGAGGGCCACTGGAGCTTGCTCGGCCTATGGGGTGAGCCAGGCGCCGTCCACATGGCACTTCTCGATGAAAGCGCCGGGGACATCGGCGTTGTCAGCCTGGAATGCCCCAGTGGCCGCTACCCATCGGTCGGCCGGCTGCATCCGCCCGCATTGCGGCTCGAACGTGCGGCTGCTGACCTGTTCGGGCTCCTGCCACAAGGCGCGCCTGATACGAGACGGTGGCTTGATCATGGCCATTGGGGTGTCAGCTATCCGTTGAGTACCCGCGTGCGGACGTCTGCTGCGACAGCCTTCCCGTACAGTTTCCTGCCTGCCGAGGGGGAGAGCCTGCATCAGATCCCGGTCGGGCCCGTGCATGCCGGCATCATCGAGCCGGGCCATTTCCGGTTCACGGCGAGCGGTGAAACGGTCGTCCGGCTGGAGCAGCGCCTCGGATACGCGCACAAAGGTATAGAAGGCCTGATGGCGGGGGCCGACATCGACCGTGCAGCCAAATTGGCGGGCAGAACCTCTGGCGACAGTACCGTGGCATACTCCCTCGCTTTTGCCCGCGCGGTCGAGGCGGCGCTGGGTGTCCAGGTTCCCCCTCGCGCGGTCTGGCTGCGAGCGCTCATGGCCGAGTTGGAGCGCCTGGCCAATCATCTGGGCGACATCGGCGCTATCTGCAATGATGCCGCCTTCGCGCTCATGCATGCCCACTGTGGGGTGCTGCGTGAGCGCGTATTGCGGGCAAGCGATGCTGCCTTCGGTCATCGTTTGATGCGCGACTGCATCGTGCCCGGAGGCGTGGCAAGCTTCCTGAGCGATGAGGGCACGACAGCGCTCAGGTCCCTGATCGCAGAGATCAGGCAGCGGTTTCCCGCGCTGGTCGAGCTCTACGACAACACGGCGTCGCTGCAGGATCGGACTGTCGCGACTGGCCGGCTGAAGGTGGAACTCGCTCGTCAATATCGCGCCGGAGGCTACGTTGGCCGGGCCTCCGGTCGGGACTTCGATGCCCGACGCAATCTCGCTTATCCACCCTATGGCGAACTCGCCTTCGATGTACCTCTCCTCCAGGAAGGCGATGTGAACGCCCGTGTATGGATTCGTATCCACGAGGTCGAACAGAGCCTGTCCCTGATCGAACAAGTCCTGCGACAGCTGCCAGACGGGCCGATCCGCGTCGATTTCGCGCAGACAAACCGATCGCATGAAGGCATGGCGCTCGTCGAAGGTTTCCGCGGCGATATTCTGGCCTGGCTGCGCATTGGCAAGGGCGGCTTGGTCGAGCGCTGTCACCTCCGTGATCCGTCATGGTTTCAATGGCCGCTCCTTGAAGCGGCGATCGAAGGAAACATCGTTGCCGACTTTCCGCTGTGCAACAAATCGTTCAACTGCTCTTATTCGGGCCATGATCTCTGAAGGCACGCTGTCATGCGCAAGCTTCTTTTTGAAAGCCTGATACGCCCCCCTCTCACCGAGCGTCCGCCGTTGGCAAGCAGCACGGCAGTCGACGAACTCGCACGCGCGCTCGATGGGGCTGCTCACAAACGATTGGGGCGAAGCCTGTCGATCCGGGCGGTCGATGCCGGTTCCTGCAACGGCTGCGAACTTGAGATGCACGCGCTGAACAACGCCTTCTATGACATCGAGCGTTTTGGGATCCGGTTCGTCGCATCACCGCGCCATGCCGATGTACTGCTCGTCACCGGGCCGGTCACAAAAAACATGCGCGAGGCATTGAAGCGGACCTACGACGCAACACCCAACCCAAAATGGGTGGTCGCACTGGGAGATTGCGCAGGCAATGGCGGCTGTTTCGCCGGCAGCTATGCGGTGGTGCGCGGAGTGTCCGAGGCCTTGCCTGTCGATCTGCACATTCCAGGTTGTCCGCCGCCGCCAATCGAAATTCTGAAAGGCCTGCTCGCCTTGCTTGAGGGCGTGAATTCCAAGACTGGTGCTGCCCGAAGGTGACTATGTAGAGGCTTTGCCAAGGTTGGCCTTGTCGCTGCATAGATCCAACCAATGCGTAGCCGTGAGTTTAAGGGCATCAGCCAACCTCTGTCCCAAAATTGGAAGGCGCTCGGCCGCGAGAACGGTTAAAACGCCTGCTTTTTCGCCGGCAGCCCAGCGCTTTCGATCGAAGGGGAACCCGTTCCCTAGTCCGAAATGGTTACTTGCGCTGCAGCTAATGTAGTTACAATCTTGTGCAGTCGGAAGCTGCATGGGCCGGCCAGGCGCGAATACCGCCTTCGCCGGCGTCTCAAGGCAGTCGACCACATTTTTGCGGTGCTCTAAGGGGGAAACAATGAGATTGACGATTGTTTGCGCGGCAATTGTGATGGCCGTATCCACCGCCGCCATTGCGCACGAGAAAAAGAGAGTGGTCAGTACAGAAGTAACGTCGGCCGGCGCCGACCTGTCGGGCAGCACGATCAAGAAAAACAGGGAAACAAAATTGGATTGCAGTTCAACCGGAACTGTCTCCAGCGCGATTTCGAAAGACAAATCGGAGCCGCGCCTGGGCTATGAAACGGTTAATCCTGCAATCATATCGATCTATTAGCTGAGGAAATAGCAGGCAGGTCTATCGGCGCTCAGGCTTCGGGAGCAGGGCACGAACCGAGGCGCGGCCATGGCCTGCGGACCATATTCAAGCATCGATCAAGTCGGACGCCGCCGCGAAATCAGCCGTTAATCGCTTGGTGGCGGCGCTCGGCCTCATTGCGCATGCCTGCGCTCAATGTTTGATGCGGTCACGCATTGCGTACCAAAGCATGCCGAGCACATAGAGCGGGCCGCGCAGCGCCGTGCCGCCGGGGAACGGCAGCGGGCTTAGGGTCGAAAACAGATTGAGCCGCGAAGCATCCCCGGTGATCGCCTCAGCGAGCAGCTTGCCCGACAGCGTCGACAGGATCACCCCCTTGCCCGAATAGCCATGCACAAAATAGACGTCGCCATAGCGACCGACATGCGGCAGGCGCGATGTCGTCACCTGGCATTTGCATCGAAATCGCAGCCGAATGCAGCCATATCGGGCGTGGCGCTGTAGCCGAAGGCTGGTGAGGTCGGAATCAGAAAGGCCACCTGCGCTCAACGGCCATTCGCCCGGCGGACCCGCCAGATGACATTACCGACGTCGTCGGCGACGAGCAGTGCGCCAGTCTGATCGATAGCGACGCCGACCGGCCGGCCCATCGCCTCGCCATTACGCCCGATGAAGCCAGTGAGCACATCTTCCGGTGGACCGCTCGGTTTGCCACCATGGAACGGCACGAAGATGACCTTGTAGCCGCTGTGCACGCTTCTATTCCACGAGCCGTGCTGGCCGACGAAGGCGCCGTTGCCGTAGGCCGGACCGAGCCGCGCGCCTTTGGAGAAGGTCAGTCCCAGCGAGGCGGTATGAGAGCCCAGGGCGTAATCGGGCTTGATCGCTGCCGCCACGAGATCGGGGCGCTGCGGCTTGGCACGTTCGTCGACGTTCTGTCCGTAGTAGCTGTAGGGCCAGCCGTAGAAAGCGCCGTCACGAACCGAGGTCATGTAATCCGGCACAAGGTCGTCGCCGATCTCGTCACGCTCGTTCACGGCGACCCAAAGCTGGCCAGTCTCAGGATTCCAGGAGAGCCCGTTCGGGTTGCGCAGGCCCGAGGCGAAGACCCGAGTGCGGCGGGTAGACCGATCCACTTCAAGGACAGCAGCGCGGTTCTTCTCCGCGGCTATGCCGTTTTCTCCAACGTTGCTGTTGGAACCAACGGTGACATAGAGCTTGCGTCCATCCGGAGTTGCGATCACGTCCTTGGTCCAATGATGGTTGAGGTCCCCGGCCGGCAAGTCGATGATCTTTTCCGGCGACGTGCTGACTCGGGTCTGGCCATTGGAGTAGGGGAAAGCGACGAGCGCGTCGGTATTCGCGACAAAGAGTTTGCCTTTGGACAGCGTCATGCCGAAGGGCGAATTGAGGCCTTCCGCGAACGTCGTGCGCACATCCGCAATGCCGTCGCCATCGGTGTCGCGCAGGAGCGTGATGCGGTTGGCGCTTTTGGTCGCGGCGCCAGCCCGCTTCATAGCCAGGTCCATGAAGACCTTTCTAAGACTGAAGCCTTCGTCATGCTTGGCAGGGGCATTGGTTTCAGCAACCAGCACATCGCCGTTCGGAAGCACATGTAGCCAGCGCGGATGGTCGAGGCCGGTGGCGAAGGCGTTCACTGTCAGCCCCTTCGCCGGGGTCGGCATACCTTCTTTCTGCCAGCCTTTCGCCTCGGCGATGTTAACAGTCGGGATCAGCGTCGGTCTTGGTTTCGGTAAAGTGGGGTTGGGGCCATAGCCGGATATTGCCCCGGTTTTTTGCGCCGGAATGCCAGCGCAGCTTGCCATGACGGTGCCCAACACCGCTACGAGTACGCTTCCTGGGAAGCCGGCATGCATCGGACGTCCTCCGCATGGATTTGTGTCGCGCTCTTTGTGCAAACGGAAGTCAGTGGCTTATTCTTCCAATTGCTTCGAAACAGCGGCGCTCGTAATCCGAGGGCCAGGAATTCGCGACAGATCTGCGCTCGGTAGAAATATGGCGCGAGAAGATTGTGGCAACCGCGCGAATATCTGTCGCGCAATATAAATCTCACATTCGTATCGCGCGAAATCGGTACGGCTTGCGCTTTTCGGTATCGAGTTGCTCATGGGCCAACGTGCGTTCGAATGGAAGGAGACCGTGAACGGCGGGACCCACAATGACCCACCGATTGCACCAGCTGGTGAAACAGCTGTTGTTGCTGCTTAGCAAGACGCTGCAAATCTGCTAAAGTCTGCGGTGGGAGGAGACGGATATCCAATCGCTGCCGATAGCACATCCAAGTGTAGCGAAGGCGACACCCGGCGCATCACTTCCGCTCGCCTATTCCCTCGCGACGCTCTGCTGGCTCCTGTCGGCCGGCGTCTATATCGCCGCCAAGTGGGTTGCCCCCGAGATGCCGCCTTGGGCGCTCTGCTTCTGGCGGCTGACGCTCGCGTGCGCGATCCTGCTGCCTATCGTCCATCGTCATCACGGGGCGATGCTCGTGCTGATCCAATCCCGGGTGATCGAGGTGCTGGTCATCGGCACTATCGGGTTAGCCTTGTGTCAGGGCATGATCTACACGGGCCTCAACTACACCAACGCGACAACCGCCGGCATCATCATGGCGCTGTCGCCGATCATGACCATGGTGCTTGCCCGCTTCGTGCTCGGCGAGCCCCTCGGTGTCTGGAAAGCGCTTGGAGCGCTGGTCGCTCTGGCCGGGATGGTGGTGATCGTGGCGCGCGGCGACCTTGCCGCGCTGATGCAGCTGCAGTTCAATCCCGGCGAGTTGTGGATCGTCGGCAGCGCGTTTTGTTGGGGCCTCTACACCGTGCTGCTGCGTCGCGCCAAATTCGCTATCGAGCTTCTGCCGATGGTGGTCCTGCTGCTGGGAGCCGGCGCGCTGGCCGCACTGCCCTTCTATCTCTGGGAACTGTTTTCCGGGGATCGTTCGGCGCTGCATGCGAACGGCCTTCTGGCTCTCGCCTATGTTGCCGGCCCCGGCGGCGCTCTGATGTACTATCTCTACAACCGTAGCGTCGAGACGCTTGGTGCGGGGCGCGCCAGCATGCTGCTCTATCTCCAGACCGCCTTCGTCGCCGTTCTCGCTTATCTGGTCCTTGGCGAAAGCTTGCACGACTACGATCTCGCCGGCGCCGCCTTCATCATCGCCGGCCTGCTGCTCGCCACCGCGATCAAGCCGAGGCAGCGCACGGTGCGTGTCGCGTAGGCAAACATCAGTTCCGCTGCTTCGGCGAGCAGCTCGCAAAATCAGAGCGCCACCCGAAGCAAGCCGGGTCACTGAAGCCGGCTGTTGTGGCGCAGCACGAGGCCGACCGCGCCGAGCAATGCATCGTTCTCCGTGTGCTTGCCAACGATTATCCGCGTGCGCAGCGCAGGCGCCACATCGCGGGACTTGATGAGCGTGTGGCGTTCATATGATGCGATCAGTGGCGCCAGGAGAATGCCGCCCGCCAAGGCCATGCGGCCGCTGATGATGATGAGCGGCGGATTGAGAACCGAACCGATCAGGCCAAGGCCACGGCCGGCGAACTCGGCGGTGTCCTCGATCATCCGCAGCGCCCTCACGTCGCCCTCCTCGGCCATCATGATCACGTCGTCCATCGTGACCGGCCGCCGCACGATGCGCGAAATCTGCTCGAGCGGTCCGGCAAAGCTGGCATAGAGCTCCAGGCATCCTCGATTGCCGCACCGGCAAAGGTCGCCGCCGGGATCGATGCTGATGTGCCCGAATTCGCCGGCGCCGCCGGCGATGCCGCTCACCAGCCGACCGTGCTGGACAATGGCCCCGCCGACGCCCAGATCGACCTTGAACAGCACGAAATCGTCCTGGCCGACGGCCGCACCCCACATCAGCTCGGCAATGGCCGAGCAGTTGCTCTCATTGTCGGCGAAGATCGGCTGTTCGAGGACCGGCCCGAACACATCGCGGATGTTGACCCCGGCCCAGGTCGGAACGATACTCGCGCGCAGCACCACTCCTTCGCGGCTGACTGGGCCCGAGACGGAGACCCCAACCCCCAGGAGCCCCGCCATCGGCAGACCGTTCTCTTCGTAGCATCGGGCAATTACTGACTTGGCGAGCTGGGCCGCCTGCTGTGGCTGGTAGTCCAGACCCATGGGGATAGTTTGTTCGGCAACGAAAGAATGCGAGACGTCGGCGACGACGCACCGCATCTCGTCGAGGCCCAGATGGATGCCGACGCAGGTGCCCGCAGCGGGATTGAGCGTCAATGTCGTGGCAGGCCTGCCAATACCCCTCGCCGCGTCATGATGGGCCGGGGATTCGATTACCATCCCCGACTTTCTCAAGCCATTGAGCGCGGTTGAAACCGTCGACCGCGCCAAACCGGTAATGCGGGTAATTTGCGACGCAGAAAGCACGCCGCGCTCGCGCAGGCATCGGACGATCAGGCTCTCCGGCGACGCGGACGGCCTGTCGATCAGCCAATTTCTAAGCGAAGGTTTGTTCATGATGAGCACAAAGCACGTTGACTGATAGCCCAAATATGTCATCTTGGAAAGAACGGAGATTACTGCATCTCGCCGGCCACGACCTCAACTCGCGGGCCACAAGCGGTCGATACGAACCGTGCTCACATATGGGAGTGAAACGATGAAATACCTGAGGACGGCCTTTGCGGCCGCTACCGCCTTCACCTTGATTACCGGAACAGCCCTCGCGGAGCCGAAGACCAACCTCTTGCATCAATGGGCCACCGGATCGGACGCCCAGGCTATCGCCAAGCTCGGCGAGATGTTTACCGCCAAGGGTGGCACCTGGCAGCAGACCTCCATCGCAGGCCATACGGCCAATACCCTGGCCAAACTGCGTGCTGATGTGATCGCCGGCAACGCACCTCCCGCTGTGCAGCTAAAGGGCCCCGAGATCGCCGAATGGAACGAGACGGGCATGACAGCCAATCTCGACGACCTGGCGAAGGCGGAAAATTGGGAGAAGGTCGTCGCTCCCGAATTGCTGCCGGTGATGAAGCCGACCGGGAATTGGGTGGCCGCGCCGATGAACATCCACCGCATCAACTGGCTGTGGGCATCGCCGAAGGTCATGAAGGACGCGGGCGTCACCGAGCTGCCGACGACATGGGCGGAATTCAACGCCGCCTGCGACAAGATCGTGGCCAGCGGCAAGATCTGCATTTCGCACTCGACCGCCGACTGGACCGACTCGACCGTCTTCGAAGTGGTCGTGTACGGTCAGGACCTCGATCTCTACAAGAAAGCTTTCGTCGAGGGCGACGTCGATGCCATGCGCAGCGACGGCATGGTCAAGGCCTTCGAGCAGTTTCGCACCATGACCTCGAAGTACATGGACCCCGGCATGAACGGGCGTGACTGGGATACCATGTCGCATCTCATCGGCCGAGGCGAGGCCGCCTTCCACATCATGGGCGACTGGACGATCGGCCTGCTGACGGCCGGCGGCTTCAAGGAGGGCACCGACTATGTCTGCGCTCAGGCGCCGACCGATTGGGGCAAGCCCGGTTTCATCTTGAATTCAGACTCGGTCGTGTTCTTCAAGCAGAAGGACCCGGACTATATCGAGGGACAGAAGCTGCTTGCCAGCATCATCCTGTCGCCCGAATTCCAGACCATTTTCAATCAGACCAAAGGGTCCATTCCGGCCCGCCTCGACGTCGATCTTTCGAACGGCTTCAATCCCTGCCAGCAACTCTCGCAAAAGGATCTGCAAGCCTCGATCGCCGCCGGAACGCTCGTCCGTTCGATGGCGCACAACATGACGGTTCCGCAAAAGGTCCGCGGCGCAATAATGGATAGCATCACGGAGTTTGTAGCAACGCCGGATATGAGTGCGCAGGACGCGGCCAACGCGATGGCGGATGCGGCCGAAGCGCAGAAGTGACGCTGCCGATGATGGCCGGGGGCGAAGCTCCCGGCCAGACCTCGCCGGAGCAGCCCGATGTCCACCCATGATCTGATTGTACCAGCCGCAGCTGCCGCGGCCCGTCCGTGGCGCGAGCGCCTGGGCACGATGGTGCCCATTCTGGTGCTGGCGCCGTCGATAGCGGCGAGTTTCATCTATGTTTTCGTCTTCACGCTCTGGACGCTCTACATCTCGCTGTCCAATTCGTCGCTGTTGCCGACCTATGGGTTCGTCGGCCTGGACAATTACGCTTCGCTCTGGGCAAACCGGCGCTGGAACATCGCCTATACCAATCTCTTCCTGTTCAGCGGCTTCTATATCGTTGGCTCGATGGCCGTTGGCCTGTTGCTCGCGATCGCGATCGACCAGCGCGTCCGCGGCGAGGCGGCTTGGCGCACCATCTTTCTCTACCCGTTGGCGGTGTCCTTCATCGTCACCGGTACGGTGTGGAGTTGGCTCTATAATCCTGTCGACGGTATCCAGGCCTTCGTTCGCGGGCTTGGCTGGACCGACTTCAGCTTCGCCCTGACGGCCAACCGCAACACGGCGATCTATGCGGTGATCATAACCGGTATCTGGCAGTCGTCCGGCTTCGCGATGGCACTTTTCCTGGCCGGTCTGCGGTCGGTCGATCCGGATCTCGTCAAAGCCGCGCAAATCGACGGCGCGTCGGTTTTCCGGACCTATCGGAGGGTCATCCTGCCAACCATCGCTCCGATATTCCTGGCGGTGGCGGTCATTCAGATACAATTCGCCATCAAGACCTTCGACCTGGTGGCGGCGTTGACGCGAGGCGGCCCAGGTGTGTCCACCACCTTCCCCGCCATCTATGTCTACGATCTGATGTTCCAGCGCGGCCAAATCGGCGAGGGTGCCGCCGCGGCGATGATGATGCTCGCGGCGGTCGCGGTGGTGCTGGTGCCTTACTCCTTGTGGATCGTCTGGCGCCGGCGGGCGGAGGGCCGCAATGGCTGAAATTGCCCGTAACGCCCGTTTTGATCCGGAAGAAGCCGCTGCCACGCGCCGGCATTTCTGGAGTCGCTTCCTTGTCTATGCCGTGCTGACGCTTTTCGCGGTCGTCTATCTCGTGCCATTGCTGGTGGTGATCTTCAACTCATTGCGCGAGCAGTCGGAGATTGCCCGCAACGGCCTCATCTCCGTACCGCGCAGCTTCCGGTTCGATGCGTGGGCGCAGGCCTGGGGATCCTACTGCGTCAGCGGTACCTGCGAGGGAATGAAGCGCAATTTCTTCAACTCCCTGGCGATGACGATCCCCGCCACCATCATCTCGACCATTCTCGGCGCCATGAACGGCTACATCCTCTCCAAATGGCGCTTCAGGGGCTCTGAACTGATCTTCAATCTGATGCTGCTCGGCGTATTCATGCCCGGCCAGATTTCGCTGATGCCGTGGGCGTTCCTGCTCGGCAAGCTCGGCCTGACCAATTCCACATATGGGCTGGTGTTGATCCACGTCGTCCAAGGCATCTCGTTCACCACCCTGTTCTGCCGCAATTTCTACGTCAGCATACCGGACGACCTGATCAAGGCGGCACGCATCGACGGCGCCGGCTTCTGGCGGATCTTCCGCAAGATCATCCTGCCCCTGTCGCCGCCCATCCTGATTGTCACTGTCATCTGGCAGTTCACCGGCATCTGGAACGAGTATCTGTTCGGCGTCGTCTTCACATCGGGCCAGCAGCAGCCGATCACGGCGGCGTTGGTCGCGCTCACGGCCGGCGGCACGACCGCACGTGCTTACGATGTGATGAGCGCAGCCGTGCTGATCGGCGCGTTGCCTCCGCTGCTGATCTATCTGTTTGGTGGAAAATACTTCGTGCGCGGCCTCACCCAGGGCGCCATAAAATGAGGCGTCGCCGATGTCCGCGTTGATGATCCGCAACCTTCACAAGAGCTACGGCTCGCTCGAGATTCTTGCCGGCATCGATCTCGAGGCTAAGACCGGAGAATTCGTCGCCCTTGTCGGCCCGTCGGGTTGCGGCAAGTCAACCTTGCTCGCCATGATCGCCGGACTGGAAACCGTCACGTCGGGCGAGATATGGATCGGCGACCGGCTGGTGAACTCGGTGCAACCCAAGGACCGCGATATTGCGATGGTGTTCCAGTCATACGCCCTCTATCCCACCATGACGGTGCGCCAGAACATCACTTTCGGCATGGAGAGCCGCGGCGTGCCAAAAGCGGCGCAGGCGGAAGCTGTCCAGCGGGTTGCCGCACTCCTGCAGATCGAACAGCTGCTTAAACGCAAGCCCGGCCAGCTCTCGGGCGGCCAGCGGCAGCGCGTTGCGATGGGGCGTGCCCTCGTGCGCGACCCGAAGCTGTTTTTGTTCGACGAGCCCTTGTCCAACCTCGACGCCAAGCTGCGCGTCGACATGCGTACCGAAATCAAGAAGCTTCACCATCGCGTCGGCAAGACCACGGTGTATGTCACCCACGATCAGGTCGAGGCGATGACGCTTGCATCCCGCATTGCGGTGATGAACCAGGGCTCGGTACAGCAGTTCGACACGCCGAAGCGGATCTACGACCGCCCGACCAACATGTTCGTTGCCGGTTTCATGGGATCGCCGGCGATGAATTTCATTCCCGCCCGGCTTACGGGCTCGACCAGCATCTCGGTACGCGCCGCTGACGGCAGCGACGCCAGCCTCGCCCTTGCCGCGCCGATGCCCGCCGGTGCGCCAAAGGACGTCGTGCTCGGTATCCGGCCGGAACACATCTACCGTTTCACGACCGATCTGAAGTCGCGCAAACCTGCTGTGGCGTCCATGCAGGCGCCGGTCGAATTGGTCGAGCCTACCGGGGCCGAGACGCTTGCCGTGCTCAGGCTGGGTGACCTGGAGATCACCGGCCGTTTCGAGCCGGACGACGCTCCCGTCATGGGCGAGACGATAACGCTCGGCATCGACATGTCGCGCGCCTGTCTGTTCGATCCAACAACCAAGGCGCTTCTGTAGTTTGATGTCTGTACAATTCGCGACTTATCCGAGCTTGACCGATCGGGTCGTGCTGATCTCCGGCGGCGCCTCCGGCATTGGCGCCGATATGGTCCGCGCCTTCGCCTCGAATGGCGCCCGGGTTGCCTTTCTCGATGTGCAGGACGAACCAGCGGAGGCGTTGGTGCGCGAGCTCGCTGGTGCCGCCGGGCAGGCTCCGTTATATCTCCATTGCGATGTGACCGACGTCGATGCGCTAAAGGCGTCGGTAGCAGGCGTGCGCGCGCGGCTTGGTCCGGTCGCCGTCCTGGTGAATAACGCAGCCAATGATCAGCGCCATCCCATCGACGCGGTAACGGCCGACTATTGGGACCGCAGCTTCGACGTCAATCTGAGGCATCACTTCTTCGCCGCGCAGGCAGTGCATCCGCATATGAAGGAACTCGGCTTCGGCTCGATCATAAACTTCTCCTCCATTGCCTGGCGGTTCGGAGCGGACCAGATGGTGGCCTATGCCACCGCCAAGGGGGCCGTAGTGGCGCTGACGCGTGCGTTGGCGCGGTCGCTCGGACCGGATAACATCCGCGTCAATGCGATCGAACCCGGCGCCGTCATGACCGAGCGGCAGCGCGAGCTGTGGTTCAAGACGCAGGAGGCAGTCGACCAGACGGTGCAGCGGCAATTGATCCGCCGCGTCCTGCTGGGCGAGGAGATTGCACGCACCGTGCTCTTCCTGGCGGCCGACGACAGCCGCATGATCACCAAACAGTCCATAACCGTCGATGCCGGTCTGCGCTAGTGACGCCTCTCCGCTCTCCATTGGAACCGCCAAGCTGATGTTTCGTCTCGGCCTCAACCCTTACGGACTGACCTACTATCTCGGCCTGCAGGGCCGCGGCACGCCGCGGCACAATCCGGACGGCGTGGGGCTGGAAGGCTTCATCACGCTGGCGCAGGAACTGGGCGCACGCACGCTCGAGATCTACGAACCCTGGTTGACCGACTTGACTGACGCCGAAATCGTCGCCCTGCGCAGGCGTCTTGCCGCGCTGGACATCGTCCCGGTGGTGAGCGGCGGACTTCTAGTGGCAGGTCCGCTGGACAACGCCTTTCGGGCTGCGCGCCTGCTCGAGGCGACGACGATCCGTATCGCACTGACGCCTGTCCTGTGCGGCGACCGCAATGCGTGGGGTCCGAAATGGCGCGAGTTCAACGCAACGATTCGCGCTGCCTTGACGGAATGGGGGCCGCGTGCGGCGGCCGAGGGACGCGTGCTCGGCATCGAGAACCATCAGGACTTCGGCAGCGACGAACTGGTTGCGTTCTGCGAACTCGGCGGGCCGGGTGTCGGCATCACCTACGACACCGGCAATACCTTTCCTGTCGGCGAGGCGCCGCTTGCCTTCACGCGCCGGATCGCGCCCCATGTCCGCCACGTTCACCTCAAGGACTATCGCGTCCAGTTCACGGATGAGGGCTACCGCCTGGTCCGCTGCGCGATCGGCGACGGCGCCGTGCCTTTCGCCGAACTGGCAGCCCTCCTTGGCGAGCACCACGACACGCTGACGGCGGTGCTTGAGCCCGGCGCGCTGGAGGCCCGTCACGTTCGCTGTCTCACCGACGACTGGTGGAACGGATATGCGCCGAAGACCGCCCGCGAATTCGCGGCCTGCCTGAGTGCTGCGCGCCTGAACCGCCTTGCGGACGACGCCGACTACCGCACGCCATGGGAGCGCGATGATGACGGTGCGCTCGTTTCGTACGAGCTCGACATGATCCGGCGCAGCGCCGCCAACATGATGAAATTCGATTTCATTGCAATGGAGAAATCAGCATGACTGCCCGAGAACTCAGCGGCCTGACCGCCTTCGTCACCGGCTCGGGACGCGGCCTCGGCCGCGTGATGGCCGACCGCTTGGCCGAACTTGGCGCAAACGTCGCGGTCCACGACCTCGATTGGGCCCGGCCATCTCAATATGGCGAATTCGCGGACCTCGGCGACTCTGCCAGGGGCTTGGAGAAGCATGGGACGCGGGTGACCGCGGTCACCGGCAACATCGGCGACAAGCAAGCTGTCGCCAAAATGAAGAGGAAGATCGAGGCGGAGCTCGGCGACGTGCACGTCTTGGTAAACTGCGCCGGCGGCGACATCGGCGCCAAGGGCGTAAAGCCCAATCCCAACAACGCACTGGACATCGCCTACGAAGACATCAAGGTTCTAACCGAGAACAACCTCATCGGCACGATGCTGGTCTGCCAGGCGTTCGTTCCGCCGATGGTCAAGCGTGGCTCAGGCTCGGTGATCAACATCGCCTCGGCGGCAGCGCATATCGGATGCTCGCCCGAGGTGGTCTACTCGACGCTCAAGGCGGCTGTCGTCCATTATACGCGCTGCCTCGCCAAGGAACTGATCGACGATGGCGTACGCGTCAATGCGGTGAGCCCCGGCGCCACCAAGACGGCACGGTTCCAGGCGAGCCGCGTGGTCGATCCGCAGCGCATGGATTCGAGCAAGAAATCGCTGAACCGGTATGCGGAGCCTGAAGAGATCGCCGAAGCGGTGGCCTTCCTCGCCGGTCCGCGCGCGCGCTTCATCAACGGGCAGGTAATCCGAGTCGATGGCGGTTTCACGATCTTTCCAGGTTAGGCCGCGACCATTGCCGGTTTCGGATGAGTATTTGATTGTGCCGCGACCCGATAAAGCTGTTATCGTGCCCTCGCATCGGGGGCGAAGCCATGCAGATCGCGGGGATGGGTTCAGGCAGCATCGGCCGCTGTTCGGCGGTTGTCCGCTGGCCAAGGCGTTACGCTGATGGCGTTGGTGCCGCCTCGAAGCGCTGCTCCGGCGCTAGCACCCGGATCCGCGGCAAATGACGGATGACGCCAACATCCTTGATGCGGTGGTGGTCGGGGCCGGTTGGGCCGGCCTGGGCGTCAGCTATTCGCTGGCACGGCAAGGCTTGCGCCATGCCGTACTGGAGCGAGGCCGCATCGGAGAGACCTGGCGCACGCAGCGGTGGGATTCTTTCCGGATGAATACCCCAAACGTTCAGACCGTCATGCCAGGCGACTTCTATGACGGTTCAGATCCGTTCGGTGCCCTGACGCGCGACCAGTTCGTCGCCCTGCTTGAGGATTTCGCCAGGCGAAACGAACTACCGGTCGAACCGGACACTGTTGTGACCGAGCTCTCCGGTGGGAACGGGAATGGCGTCTATCGGTTGACCACCTCGCGCGGCACAGTTTTGGCACGCAACGTGGTGATCGCAAGCGGCGACTTGAATTGTCCGGTGCGCCCAGTGTTCGCCGCTGCCTTGCCGCCAGGCCTGCGCCAGTTCGATGCTTCTGATTACCGCAGCACCGCCGATCTTCCGGCTGGAGCGGTGCTGGTGGTCGGAAGCGGCCAGTCTGGTGTCCAGATCGCGGAGGACCTGGCAGAAGCAGGCCGAACAGTCTTCCTTGCCACCAGCCGCGTCGGGCGGCTCTCGCGGCGCTACCGAGGTCGCGACATCATGATCTGGCTCGTCGAAAGCGGGTTTCTCGACGTACGTCGAGACGAGATCATTCGACTTGCGGGGCGCATTCCACCTCGTGGTCTGCTTGGCGTGGAACACACGATAAGCCTGCAAGCGCTCGGCGCCCGAGGCATCGTGCTGCTAGGGCGACTCGCGGGCGTCGAGGACGACGGCCGTCTGTCGTTCGCCGACGATCTCGAAGAGCATATTCGTTTTGCGGATGAAGCCTCCGCCAACGTTAAACGCTATATCGACGAATACATCAGCCGCTCTGGAATCGATGCTCCCGTGTCGGAGCCGGATCCAGCGGATACTGTCACAGCGCATCGGCCGGACCCGGCTATCGTTTCGCTTGACCTCGCCGGGTCCGGCATCACGACCGTGGTGTGGTGCACCGGCTTCAAGGGCGATTTCAGTTGGGTGAGGCTTTCCGGTCTGCTCGACCCGGAAGGACAGCCTGTTCACGAGGATGGCGTGGCCGCCCTGCCAGGCATTTACTTCGCCGGGTTGGACTTCGCCTCCACACGCAAGTCAGGCACAATATTGGCAGTCACCGAGGAGCCGCCCCGCCTTGTCGAACACATCGTGCGGCGTTCGTAACGACCTGGACACCGTCGGCGGGTTTCTAAACCCCAAGGCCATTGATGACGACTAAGTCTCAGCTTGACAAAAACTGCGGTATAGCGGGTATATTAATCGAATAATATAACGCCATCCATTGTGAGGAAGGCGGTTGGCAAACCAGGGGAGGAGACCAAGATGAGCCGCTACAAGTCAGTCGGATTCCTGCACGGCATGGTTTTGGGCGTGGCCCTGACGACCGCGACTGCGGCCCATGCCGAGACCTTGACGCTCTATTGGAACGCCGGCCACGCCTATCAAGCTTATGCCGATGCAATAGCAAAGTTCGAGGCCGATCATCCCGGATGGTCGGTGCAGTGGGAGAAATTCCAGTGGCCGGATATGCGCACCAAGCTGGTGGCGGATTTTGCTGCGAAGAGCCCGCCCGATCTCGTCGCCGAACCCGGCGGCTGGGTGCAGGAATTCGGCCAGCGGAATCTGCTGCGGCCGCTGAACGACTTCATCGAACAAGACGGCAAGGCGATCGGCTATCCCGACGACTGGCAAGCCTATTCCGTCGAGCGCAACAAACTCGGCGACCAGTACTATGGCGTCCAGATCCACCTCACCTGCGCCACCCTCGTGTACAACGTCGATATGCTTAAGCAGGCGGGCTTCGACACGCCGCCTGCGACCTGGGAGGAGTTCCTGAAGGTTGCCAAGGCGACGACGACCGGCGCCCGCTTCGGCTTCGCTCCCAACCCCAGCATCGGATATTATTCGTCGTGGCTGCTGCAGAACGGCGTAAGCTATTACGATCCCAAGACAAACAAGGTCAATCTCGACAGTCCTGAGGCGATCGAAGCGATCCAGTTCCTCGCCGACCTGATCCACAAGGAAAAAGCAGCGACCAAGCCGGCGGCGGGTGCTGACTATGAGGGTCCGCAAAAGCTGTTCACGGCCAACCGGGTCGCAATGATCATAACCGGTCCGTGGGACGTGAAGCCGATCCGCTCGGGCAACCCGAAGCTCAACTGGGCGGTTGCGCCATCACTCAAGCACAAGGTGCAGGCGACGTTCGCGGGCGGCGTCAGCGTGATGATCCCTAAGGACGCCAAGCACCCGAAGGAGGCCTGGGAGTTGTTGAAGCGGCTCGTCGCGCTCGACACGGAACTAGCGGCTACCAAGGAAGCGGGCATGACGATGCCGCGCAAATCCTGGGCCGAAAACGCCGAGGTTCAGGCCGATCCGGTCATCGGCAGCTTCAGCAAATGCCTGCCTTACGCGCAAGACGTCACCGCCGAGCTGCGCCTCACAGGCAAGCACGCGCGAATCGAGAAGCTTCTGCAAAGTGCGCTCGAGGATATCATCTACAATCAGAAGCCAGCAGCCGAGATCATGCCGAAATTCGCGGCCGAGGCCAACGTCATCCTGGCCAACAACTAGGCCGATGTTTATCAGCGGCAGCACCGATACGGCCGATACGGACATTCGCGTCGGCGCGATGCCGACCCGGCGAGTTGCCCGCTTCAGCCGGCGCACCAGACAAACGCTTCTCGCTTACCTGCTGCTGTCGCCAGCAATCCTCTATTTCTCGGTCTATTTCTTCTATCCGATAGGACTGGAGTTTTGGGCGAGCCTGTACAGCGGCCAGCCGCTGATCGGCGAGAGCCGATTCGCCGGACTGGACAACTACGTTGCTGCCCTCGGCGACGCGCGCGTTCGGCAGTCGCTCTTCGTGACGCTGGCCTTCGCGATAGGCGTCACCGCGGCCAGCATCGCCATTGGCCTCGGACTGGCGGTCGTGCTCAACCGGCCGATCCCGGGGCGCACTCTGATCCGCGCAATCATCTTCTTTCCCTACATCACCTCCTTCGTGATCGTCGCGTTGATGTGGCAGGCAATTCTCGATCCCTACACTGGCATCTTGAACAGCTTCCTTGCCGAGCTTGGGCTGCCGACCCAGAATTGGCTCGGCGACACCTCGACCGCGCTACCGACCCTCATCGCCATCACGGTCTGGAAGGATGTCGGCTATGCCATGCTGATCTACCTCTCCGCGTTGCAGTCGATCCCGTCCGACTTCTATGATGCCGCATCCATCGACGGCGCCACGCCGACGCAGCAATTCCGCTATCTGACTTGGCCGTTGTTGACGCCGACCACGCTATTCATCGCGGTTGTCAGCACGATTAGCCAGCTGCAGGAGCTGGCGCCGGCCTACCTGATAACCAAGGGCGGACCGGCCGACGCGACGCGGTTCTTCAGCCTGCACGTGTTCGAGGCAGCCTTCTTCGAGCTCAACATCGGCTACGCCTCGGCGCTGTCTTTCCTGATGTTCCTGCTGATCCTGGCCATCACCTTCGTTCAGTTCCGCCTGCTCAACCGCGAAACCACCTATTGAGGTTGGCATGACATTCGCAAAAACGCTCCCGTCCTACCTACTGCTGCTCTTCTGCGTGGCGCTGTCGATCTTTCCGTTCCTCTACATGCTTTCGCTGTCGCTGCAGAGCGATGCCGACGTCTTCAGCGGCATTCCGATTCTGATCCCCGAGACGTGGCAATTCACGAATTACATCGACATCTGGCAGAAGGCGCCGTTCGCGCGTTTCACGCTCAACAGCTTCATCATCGCCGGCGGGATTACCTTCCTCCATCTGATCTTCGATCCGTTGATCGGCTACGTCTTCGCGAAGATGGAATTCGCCGGTAAGCGCGTCATGTTTGTCGCCGTGCTGTCGACGCTGATGATCCCATTCTTCATCCGCATGATCCCGCTCTATGTGCTCACCGCGCGGATGGGATGGCTCAACACCTATCAGGGCCTTATCCTTCCATTCGCCATGAGCGCCTACGGAATCTTCCTGATGCGGCAGTTCATCCGTCCGATTCCCGACGAGTTGCTTGACGCTGCACGGATGGACGGCTGCTCGGAACTCGGCCTTTACTGGCGCATCGTGCTGCCGCAGGTCCGTCCGGCACTGGCGACGCTGGCCCTCCTCACCTTCGTGTTCCAGTGGAACGAATTCCTCTGGCCGCTGGTCGCCGTCAACACCACCGAAATGCGGCCGATCACGACGGGACTGACGCTTTTCAACCAGGAATTCTTCACCCAGTGGAACCTGACGGCGACGGGCGGGATCATTCTCTTCATCCCGAGCCTGCTGCTGTTCCTCTTCACGCAGCGCTACTTCGTCCGCAGCGTGATGCTGGCAGGCATGAAATGACCATTCGGAGTTATTGCATCCCATGACGTCTCGCCGACCGAACGTGATCGTCTTCTTCACCGACCAGCAGCGTTGGGACACCGTTGGCGTCCATGGCAATCCGCTCGAGCTTACGCCAAATTTCGACCGCCTCGCCGGGACCGGCACGTTCGTGGCGAATTCGTTTACCTGCCAGCCCGTTTGCGGCCCCGCCCGCTCCGTGTTCCAGACGGGGCGGTACCCGACCATCACCGGCTGCTACCGCAACGACATCCCACTGCCGAAGAGCGAGCCCACGCTCGCGCATCATTTCGTAGCGGCAGGTTATGACACCGCCTACATCGGCAAGTGGCACCTGGGGTCCGCCGAGCCGGTCACCCAGGAAGAACGCGGCGGCTATCGCCACTGGCTGGCCTCCAACATCCTGGAGTTCACTTCCGGCCCCTTCGACACCGTCGTCCACGACAATGACGGCAAGGCGGTTAAGCTGCCGGGATACCGCGTCGATGCCCTAACCGACGCTGCAATCCGCTATGTCGCATCGAGGGAAGACGAGCCGTTCTTTCTATTCCTGTCCTTCCTCGAGCCGCATCACCAGAACCAGACGGACAACTACCCTGCCCCGCTCGGATACGAGGACAGGATCCGCAAGAAGCTCGCCATTCCCGGCGATCTCGCCGCACTTGGCGGCACGACAGCCGAACATTTCCCCGGCTATCTGGGCATGGTCGCACGCCTCGACGAGGCGTTTGGACGGCTGATCGAGGCGCTCTACAGCCTTGGCCGGCTTGACGACACGATCATCCTCTTCACCTCCGACCATGGCTGTCACTTCAAGACCCGCAACAACGAATACAAGCGTTCCTGTCATGAGGCGTCGATCCGCGTGCCGACGCTATTCCACGGCCCCGGCTTCCAGCGCATCGGCACATATGAAGGCCTGGTCAGCCTCGTCGATCTCGCGCCGACCCTGCTCGCCGCGGCCGGCCTGAAAGTGCCCAATTCGATGCAGGGCGTCTCGCTGCTCGACGCGCTGCAGGGCGAACGGCCGCCGCGCGACGAGATATTCATTCAAATCAGCGAGCACCATGTCGGCCGCGCCTTGCGCACCAGACGGTGGAAATATGAGGTCGAGGCGCCGGGAAAAGACGGCTGGCGGGATTCCGGCAGCGATTTCTATGTCGAGGCGAGGCTCTACGACCTCGATGCCGATCCAAACGAGCTAACCAATCTCATAGCTTCGCCCGATCACGCAGAGACGCGTGCATGGCTGCGAGGCCGCATCGTTGCCCTGATGGAGGAGGCCGGCGAGGCAAGGCCCGAGATCCTTGCCGCCGGGCATGGAAGCCGGAATGAAATCCGGCTGAGCGACAGCTGATCATGTCATGTCGCGCAGCGGATCCAACAATGCACGAGAGAAGTTCCGATCGCAGAAAGGCGCCGACCATGGCCGATGTCGCCCGGCGCGCCAATGTATCGACCGCTGCCGTGTCGTACCTGCTCAGCGGCGACAGCACGCGCCTGAAGTTCGTCGGCAAGGAGGCGCGGCAGCGCATCCTCGAGGCCGTCGCTGAGCTCAACTACGTGCAAAACCGCACCGCGCGGCAGCTGCGCCGCCAGCAGGCCGAGCGAATCTGCCTTGTACTGCCTCGTCTCGGCGTGCCGTTCAGCGACCGGATCGCGCAGGATATCCAATCTGCAGCGGCGCTGAGGGGATTTTCGACAATTATCACCGCGGGAGACACCTTCGAGCGAACCGACCGGATCGTGAGGGAAATCGAGAGCGGGCTGGCAGACGGCATTATCGCCGACTGGCAGCATCTCTCCGAGCCCGAGGTGATGGTCTTGGCCGCGCGCCTGGCGGCCGCGGGCCGGCCAGCGGTGATCTTCCATCCGACCATCGAGCCGGCAGGCTTCTCGGTTGTGCGCCAGCATACCGGCAGGGCCGTCTTCGAGGCACTCGACTACCTCTACCGAGCCGGCCATCGCTGCATCGCCTATATTGTGCATGAGCAAGCTGTGGACGGGAGCCGTCTCGCCGCCTATCGCAGCTTCCTGCAAGCACGCGGCCTTCCGCTGCGAGACGACCTGGTGATCGGCGGTGCAGAGGCGCGCAAGGCTGCGTTTGCCAATGCTACGGCGCTGGCCGCCCGCAAGGATCGGCCGACCGCGCTTTTCGTCGAATCCGATCTTGCCGCCGTGACCGCCCTGCACGCATTCGAGGAGGCCGGCCTCTCCGTGCCCGGCGACATTGCAGTCATCGGCTGCGGCAATATCGACGAGGGCGAATTCAGTCATCCGGCATTGACGACAATCGGCCCCGAAACTGCCCACTACGACCATCTTGCCGATCATCTGATCTCATTGATCTCGGCAACACCGGGCGCAATACCTACCCTTTTCAGCGTTTCGTGGCAGTTGGTCCGTCGCGCGTCCGCATGAGCAGGATCGCCGCTATTTGACGCCCACGCTTTCAGGCCACAGGACCTGGATTTCCTTTGGCAGCGCATCCCGCACCTTTGCCGACTGGCCAAGGTCGATATGCCGTGCAAGCACACGCAGCACTGAGCGTGCCGCATCCTCGGGATCGACAGGACGGGTCGATTTCAATTCATCGGCGATGTGTTGCAGGAACTTCTCGAGCGAGCTGTCAGGCATGTCGGCGGGCCGATAGCGATCATAGTAGGCGCCGCGCACGAGCAGCGGCAGTTCCGCTCCCAAGTTGGCCGCCAGTCCGATCTGCAGCCTGTCGCGAAGGGTTCGCAGAACGGCGCCCAATGTATGCCAGGCGACGTGTCGATCCGGACCAAGATCCGCCATGATCTCGTCAAGCCAGATGTTTGTTATTTGCAGCGTTTTGTCAAAAACGTCCAAGCCGGTTGCGCTCATCGTCGCCTCCTCGAAAGGTTCTGCGGGCGAAACGGCGACCGGAGATTATTGTTTCGTGGTCCTGTGAAAATCGTCCTGGCAAAGCGGCGGAAACCGGTTCGGTCGGAGAGCCTGTCGGCGTCAGGTCTGCTCGACACTCTGCATCTGCTGGATTTCGGCGATCTGTCGGAAGCGGCCGTTTTCCACCCCGTTGAGTGCAGTCACAGCGGCCAGATTGTCGCCCTTTTCATCCCACCGCACCGGCTCGCGATAGGCGATTCCCCTGAAACGGATATCGCGCACCGCCGCCAGAACGTCGCGCCGGCTCGGATATCCCTTGGATACAGTGCTGGCGTCTTTGATCGCGGCAAGGAGAAGGCAGGCCGAATCGTAGGCATTCACGGCATAATTGCGCTTCGGCTTCGCCGTCCGACGATCTCGCCAGCTTCGGCGAGCGTCGCTTCCAAGCAATCCCTTCGCGCGTCAACGACGCCGGTTCAACCTTCCCACAGTTGTATTCGGCGCCCTGCGTTCCGATCATCAAAGTCGTCCTTGCTGATCCGAAAGGTGGTTGTCCTCCGTCTAACTGAGCTTGTGCTCATCGGTTCCGAACGCCGTCTCAGCAATGAGACCAGTCCTCACGTTGCCCGAGCCCGGGTATCTCTTGACTGACTGAGCGGCCCGCGCCGACAATGGCATTGGGAAGATGGCGGGATGGCGCCCACGGTGTTCGGCACCACTTGGCGATCAAGCTGCGAAAGGGCTGTCATGGATTGGAAGCTGGAACTGGTCCCGGTCCCCGTATCGGACGTCGATAGAGCAATTGCCTTTTATGTTGGCAAGGTCGGCTTTCATCTCGATCACGACCACACCGTAAGCGACGAGATACGTTTCGTGCAATTGACGCCGCCCGGTTCGGCCTGTTCGATTGCCATGGGCAAGGGCCTCGTCGACAGCCCCCCGGGATCCATAAGGGGCCTGCAACTGGTCGTGCCCGATATCGATGAGGCTCACCGGTACCTGGCCGCTCAAGGCATCGAGGTCAGCGATATCAAGGATTTTCCCTGGGGCAGATTTGTCTTCTTTGAGGATCCCGACGGCAACACCTGGTCTGTCCAGCAACTTCCACCTCGCAGCTGAGGCGGCACGCTGCGGCAGGGTCGTGCCCCGACCCAGATAGCGCGGGATGCACGGTTCAATTCGAACGCATCCCGGCCTAACGCCTCTTCTCGTCGAAGGCGGCATTCCAATTGTGATAAGGCGCGCGATAGGTGGGGATGCGGTCCCCGACATCGGCAAGCGCTTCGAACGGTTTGTGCGGTTCGGCCTGATACCAGAAGGCGACCGACGAAATGTCGTCCGAGCGGCGATTGGCGTGACCGTGCTCGATGGTCACCCGGATGCGTTTGTGGAAGATGACCGGGTCCTCTATGTGCCAGCGATAGAGCGTAACCGGCTCGGTCCAGTTCGGCCCGCCGGCGGCGATGATGCCGTGATAGGGCGCGCTGTAGTCCTGTGTCGGGCACCATGCCGTATTGAAATAATCTTCCGTGCCGGTGCCGTGCAGCGTCGGCGGCCAGGCATCGTTGGCGCCGGGGCCGGTCTCGCCGCGATCGTCGATCAGTTCTGCCTTCGGTCCGATGCGCGGATCGGGCTTGCGCACTGTATCCGGCACGGAAATGCCCGGCTCGCCATCGACGAAGATCATGTCGTCGCCCTCGCCATACCAGTCCCATAGTTCGGAACGCCGCCGCGAATAGACGGAATAGAGCACGCCGACATAGTGGCCATGACCTTCCGCCTCCAGGATGGTGTAGTTGCCGTTCCCGTCGGTGTTTTCCCCGCCAAACAGGACCTGCTCGTTGGCCAGCCCCGTCTCGTCTATGCCATCAGGTCGCTGCTGCCTGTATTGGGCGTGGAAGCGGCCCAGGCCTTCCTCGAGTTCCTCATGCAGTTCGAGATCGACATAGTAATAGAAAAGCAGGTCGTCCTCAGCCTCATTGGTGACGGTGAAGCGCATGTGGCTGGCAAACGGCATCGGAAAGTAGCAGTTGAAGGCCTTGCCATCCTCTGGACTTGCCTGCACCGGCAGGCTGGCAAAATTGCGCGTGCGGGCGTGGCCCATGCCGAAGAAATCGCCGATCGGCGTTTCGATGCTCGGATATTCCTCGCCATCCCAGTAAGCGCGCAGCACGATCTTGCGCAGGAAGTCCTCACTCTTGCAGGCGAGCGTCGCCCAGATATGCGTGACGATGCCGGCACCGTCATGCTCGGCAATCACCACCGTCTGGCCGGGTTCAATATGCAGCCGGTCGTCATTGCCGCCGGTGCGGTCGTAGCTTGAGAACCGGCGGGTTTTGGCGTCGCGCAATTTGGCGAGCCCGCGAAGCGGCGACAGGCCGGCATTATCCATGTGTTTCTCCTCTTGCTTCAGCGGTTATTTCAGGCCGCTTGTCTTGATGGATTCCATGATCTGGCGCTGGAAGATCACGAAGAGGACCAGCATCGGCACGGCGACGATGGTCGAGGCGGCCATGACGTAATTCCAGGCGGCGGCGTACTGGCTCTTGAAGTTCGCAATGGCTACCTGCACCACCCAGAGGTTGAGGTCCGATGTGATCGTCAACGGCCACAGGAAAGCGTTCCAGTTGGCGAGGAAGAACAGGATCGCCAGCGCCGACAGGATCGGCCGGCTGAGCGGCAGGATGATGCTCCAATAGATGCGCCAGTAGCCGGCGCCATCCATGATCGCGGCTTCTTCCAACTCCCTGGGAAGCGACAGGTAGTATTGCCTGAGCAGAAAGATGCCGAACGCGTTGAAGATCGCCGGAATGATCAGCCCGGCATAGCTGTCCAGCATGTGCAGCGTCCGCGTCAAAATGAACAGCGGCACGATGATTACCGGCAGCGACACCAGGAAGGTCGAGAACATGGCGAGGAACAGGATGTCGCGGCCCGGAAAACGCAGCCGTGCGAGCGAATAGCCGGCCATCGAATGGAAGAACAGGGCAGCGACGGTTACCGTGGCCGACACAAAGAACGAATTGAAGAGATAGCGCAGAAACGGCACCTCGGTCAGCACATAGAGGAAATTGCCGAACGTCGGCCGTTCCGGAATGAGGCTCGGCGTGAAGACGTCGCTCGCCGGCTTGAGCGAGATGACCAGCATCCAGACAAGCGGGAATACCGTCATCAGGCCAAGTGCGGCGGTTGCCAGCATCCAGGCAAGTCTCGCCGCTCGTATCTGCGAACGGCCGGAAGGAGTTCGGCCGTCAGTCATGCTCGAAGCGTCCGCCGCGCGTCAGCACGAAGAAGAAGACCGTGACCAGCATCAGCGCCAGCACCAGCAGCGATGCCATTGCCGATGCATAGCCGAACGCGCCGAACTGGAATGCCTGCTTGTAGATGTAG
This sequence comes from Mesorhizobium sp. M0800, assembly GCF_040320095.1. Taxonomy (NCBI): domain Bacteria; kingdom Pseudomonadati; phylum Pseudomonadota; class Alphaproteobacteria; order Hyphomicrobiales; family Phyllobacteriaceae; genus Mesorhizobium; species Mesorhizobium sp. M0800. The sequence continues at coordinate 334,859 of NZ_JAMYOZ010000002.1, read as the reverse complement.
ATGATCAGCACCGAGGTCGAATTGACCGGACCGCCTTTGGTCATCACATAGATCAGGTCGAAGACCTGGCCGCCGGCGACAGCCGCAACGAGCGAGACCAGGAGGACGAAGAAGCTGGTCGGCTTGAGCAAGGGCAAAGTAATGTACCAGAAGCTTGTCACCGGCCCGGCACCGTCGATCTTTGCGGCTTCGTAGTACTCTGCCGGGATGTCCTGGAGCCCGCCGAGGAAGATCAGCATGTAGAAACCCATCAGGAACCAGACGCTGACCAGCACCAGCGTGAACAGCGCCAGATTTGGATCGCCGAGCAGCGAAATTCCGCCGAGGCCGACGAGCGGCGCCAGCCGGCTGACGATGCCGACCTTTTCGACCAACATGAGCTGCCAAACGAGCGCCACCACGACCAGGCTGACCATCTGCGGCGCAAAGAACATCGAGCGCATGACCGCGTTGAAGCGGTTGGTCTTCTGCACCAGAAGCGCCAGTCCCAGTCCGGCGACGTAGAGCGCCGGCACCAGCATGACGGCATAGGCTACCGTCACCTTCACCGACGACCAGAACAGCGGGTCGCCCCACATGCGCCTGTAATTGACGAACCCGACGAACCTGTAGCCGCCGAAGCCGTTGACCTCGAAAAACCCGACGGCGAGCGACAGCAGCATCGGCACGCCGACGAACACCAGCAAGCCGAGCGCATCGGGCAGGACGAACAGCCATGCGGCGTAGCGCTCCCTTTGCTTGGCGGTGAGGCCGCGGGCGGAATTCGCGCCCGCGGCTGGCGGTTTCATCTGATCCATACTGGAAAGGGCCTAAAGGATCGGCGCGCCGGAATAGGAAGCGAGGAACGCATCGAGTTGCTGACTGGCCGTCGTCGCCGCCTGCTGGGCATCAACCCCGCCAAGCTGTGCCGACTGGATGGCGTCGGAGATGATCTTGTAGGCCTCCGGCGGAACCCGCGGCTCGGCGCGCGTCCCCGGATGGATCTCCTTGGCGAAGGTGCCGAACTTGCCGGTGCTGAAGACATCGGCGCCGGCCTTCAGCGCGCTGTTGCGCGGCGGCATGTCGCTCTTGGCGACAGTGCACCAGTTGACGACCCGGTCGATCGATGCCGGATCCATTGAGGCCAGCGCCCAGGCGCAGAACTGGGCGGAAGCATCCGGGTTCTTGCCTCCGGCATTGGCGACAAAGGCCCAGCCACCGCCGACGGTGACGTATTTGCCATTGGCCGGTGTCGGCAATTTGAAGATGCCGTAGGGCACGTCCTTGGCGTTGTTGTCCATCGCCGAAATGCCCCAGATGCCGCAGTTCTGCATGGCGCACAGCCCTGCCCCGAGATTGGCGACTATGTCGAAGCCGCCACCGACCACCTGACGCGGCGCCACGCCGGTATTGATGGCATCCTGCCAGAGTTTCAGCGCCTGGACGGTGGCCGGCGAATCGAAGGCGCTCTTGCCGTCCTTGCCCTGGAATTCGCCGCCGCCCTGCCACAGGAACGGATACCAGGTGAAGTTCTGGTAATAGCCGGGAGTCGTTTCGAACAGCACGCCGTAGCGACTGGGCGTCGTCAGCTTTTTGGCGACCGCCAACAGCTCGTCCCAGCTCTTCGGCACGTCGTTCTCGTTGAGCTTCGCATCCTCGAACGCTTTGACCGAATAGTAGAAGGCCATCGGCTCGACTTCCATCGGCACACCGTAGATCTTGCCGTCCACCATGCGGTTGGCGATGACGCTTTCCGGGAAATCGGCTTTGGCGGCATCCTCGATATGCGGCGTCAGGTCGGCAAGCACGCCGCCATTGTAATAACGCAGGAAATCGCCGGGGCTGATGAGGAAGATGTCAGGGCCCTCGCCCGACGCGAAGGCCGTTGCCAGCTTGGAACCGGAGATGTATTCGCTGTTGACGACATATTCGAGCTCGACCTTCTGGTCGTGGCCGTCGTTCCAGTCGGCCACCAGCTTTTCGAACCACTGGACCTGCGGCTTCACGTCTCCGCCAGGCGCATAGAACTGCCAGAATTTCAGCGGCGCTTCCTGAGCGCGCACGGCCATCCTGTTGATGAACGGGAAGCCTGTGAGGCCGGCGGCAGCGAAAGTGGCGCCGCCCTGGATCAGCCGACGGCGGTTCAGGCTGGCCAATGGCCGGTCGCGGGTCGTTTTGTCAGTCATCAATTCCTCCCTTGGATGTTGTTCGGTCGAACGTTGGCGAAGGGACCTCCGTTCCCTTTGCCGGCACCTGGCGTCACGCGCTGTCGAATGGGCTCAACACGCATGGGATCACTTCGGTGCGCGGCGCGCCCTCGACTTTGCCACCCAGCCGTTCGAGCAGCATTTCCGTGGCGCGCTTGGCAAGCATTGTCGGACTGTTGCCGACACGGGTCAGCTTCGGCCTGACATATTCCAGTTGAGGCAGGTCATCGAAGACTGCGATGGCGATATCCTGAGGGATATTGATCCCATGGTCGTAGAATTCGGTCAGCGCACCGGAGGCCATCAGATAATTGGCGAAGAACATCGCCGACGGCAGGTTTCCGCCGTGCTTCTCCCTGAGCCAGGTGACCGCTTCCCGCCCTGACGGGCCAAGATAGCTTCCCTCGAACCGCAGATCGGCGGAGATTGGCACGCCATTGTCGGCGAGCCCTTTTTCGAAGCCGGCGGCACGCGCCATCGCCTCCTTGAAAAAGGATGGCCCGGTGACATGGGCGACGCGGCGATGGCCCCTCTTCGCCAGATACTCGCCCATCAGATAGCCGCCGCCGAAATCGTCCAGCTGGACGCTGTCGACAGCATGGTTCGGCAGATGGCCGATGAAGACGGCGGGCAGATCGAGGCTGAGCAGTTCGCTGTGCATGCCGTGCAGCGCGAAGTCGGCAACGATGACGCCGTCGACCCGCTTGCGCCCTATCTGGCGCAAATACTCGCGGCCGTGATCCTGTGAATGTCCGCCCGGCACGTCGGTGTTGAAGATCAGCATGTCGAGGCCGACCACTTCGAGCGTCGACTGCGCCGTTTTCACCAGCTCCGGATAGAACGGGTTGCGGATGTCCGGGATCAGCATCGCGATGATGTTGGTGCGGCCGGTGCGCAGGCTTTGCGCCTGCGGGTTCGGCGTGTAGCCGAGTTCGTCGATCGCCGCTTGTACGCGTTCACGCAGCGATTTCGATACCCGGTCCGCATGGTTGATGACATGCGACACGGTCGTGCGCGACACGCCCGCTCGCGTAGCAACTTTGGAAATCGTGCTCATGGTGACAGGTTATGAGCACATGAATGCATTTGCAAATCGATTTTACCGGTGTCTCGCAAATTAGGGCCGTCAGACGGATTGCGCAAAATGCCAAAAGAAAAGGCCGGACTGTTAAGCCCGGCCAAGTGTGAAGGTCTATAACCTCCAGAGGGGAACGCGCCGGACGCAATGGGAGGAGACATCCGACGCAATTCGCATATGGGTCTGTATTGGTGGCGTTTCAACGATGCGGCAGTAGACCAACGGCGTTGCTGCCATAGAGCCAGAAACGCAAAGCATTCGAAGGGGGCGGTGGATCGCAGCTGCCAGTTGGACACAAAGGTCGCCGAATGCAGGGTGGCTCCTGGCATAGGGACTTCAGTCTGTAGGCCTATCGACCAAGGACCCGCACAGCCAAACTTTGGTCCGAGGCTGCTATCGCAAAAGCCCGAAATGCGAGAGTTTCAGGAACTGAGTTCCGAGGAGCCCCGTTGTGATGCCGACTGTTACAGGAGGCCGCCATGGACCCGAGCATTCACCAGGCACGTTGGCTGCTTTTTCCGTATTTGGCCTGTGCTTCGGGGTCGCGGCCATTGGATTTATTGTTGGCTGACAGTGGGAACTCGGCGCTATCGCGGAGAGACGCAACCACGGGAAGGCAAAAGACTTGCGCAGTAAGCAGTAAATAGTCCCTTCCTGCGCTAGCGAGACCCACCAGTTACCATCGTGGGACTGGTGGGCCTTGACGTTCCGGACGCAAACCATTGTTTTAAGCATCACACGAATTCGAACAGGAGGCAGTACGACAGAGCCGTATGATTAAGGGGAGTTCCGACATGCGACTGGCAAGTTCATTGATGACGACCCGGAAACGAAGGACCGGATCTTCACGAGGACGTCGTGTCGGCATTTCTGTAGTCGTCTTGACCTTCATTCTCGTCGTTAGCCCCTATCGCGTCGTGTTCGATGGATCATCGCAGCCGCTCGGCCCGCAGGCTGCCTGGGCCAAAGATGGCGGGAACGGCAACGGCAATGGCGGGAACGGGAATGGGAACGGCAATTCGGGCAATTCGGGTGGAAACTCCGGCAATTCGAACTCGAACGCTGGTGCCGGCAAGGGCAAAGCAAAGTCGCAGGACGACAATCTCCCTGATCCCGCCCCTGCGGTAAACCCCGATAGCAAGCCAAAACTCTTTGTCAACGCATCCACAGGAGACCGGGTCGAGGTGAGCGGCCCGAGCATTGGCGTGGTGCATTCGAACGGCCTCAGCGAGCGCATCGACAGCGACCAATATGAAATGCGGGATGCCGAGGGCCGCACCATCATTCGGCGCCTGGCGACGCGTTCCGATCGGGACAGGTTGCTTGGAATGATCAACTGAGGGCCAGTTCACATGGCCGCGCAGTGCGGCAATTTCGGCTCAAGCATGATCGCGAACAGGCGGATGCGGGCGCTCAGTCGCGTCGCGCAAGGTCATGGCGGCTTCGGTCCTGTTGCTGACGTTGAGCTTGGCCAGGATTCGCGTCATGTGGTGCTTTATCGTCTTTTCATGCAGGTTCAGCCGAAGCCCGATCCGCTTGTTGCTCAGTCCCGCGGCAACCAGCGTCAGGATCTCCCTTTCGCGGCTGGTGAGGTCGGCAAGTCCGTCAGCCTTCGCCGGCTCTTTTGATTGAGCTGACAGATCGGCCAACAGGCGCGCCGACAATTGTGGACAGACATATCGTTCGCCCGACGCTACCGTGCGCAGGATCGCAGCCAACGTCCTCGACCCGACCCCCTTCAGAACATAGCCCCTTGCCCCGCTCTGCAACGCGGTCATCACGTGCTGGTTTTCTTCCGAAACGGTCAGCATCACAATTTTCAGTGCCGGATACCGCTCAAGGGCCGGTCCGATCACGCCAAGGCCACCTCCAGGAACCGAGATGTCCATCAGCAGAATGTCGGGCCGCTGGTCTTCGATTATCCGCAGGGCATCGTCTCTGCTGCTTCCTTCACCGACGATCTCGAACCCGCCGATCTGATCGAGCGTGCGCACAACGCCTTCCCTGAACAGCGGGTGGTCGTCGACGATGGCGAGCTTGATGGCTACTGTCATGTCTGCCCCATTTCAACGATGTTGAGGGCCATTCTTACGACTGTGCCACTCTGTGAGGAAGTCACGGTAAACTGGCCCCCGAGGCTTTCCACCCGCTCGCGCAGCCCAACGAGTCCCAGCCTCTCGGGACGCACGATTTGCGGGTCAAAGCCAGCGCCGGCGTCGGCCACTTCGATACAAACGCGCTCGCCGTCGAAATGTTTCTCGACCGACTGACCTTCACCTCCGGCATGACGGAATCCATTGTTCAGCGCCTCCTGGACGAAGCGGAAGATGCAGATCTTGGCCGCCGGCGACAACGGCGCATGGCCGCCGGTCATCGATAATCTCACTTTGACGCCGGTTCGTTCTTCGTGCGCCTGTACGGCTAGCTGGAGAATTTCACCCAGTTCGGCATGCTCGATATGCGGCAGGACAAGGCCCTTGCTGATGCTCCTGATCTCGCGCATGGCATCGTCCAGATGTGCTTTGATGGCCAGCAATTCCTGTGCACGCTTCGATTGCGGCGTAGCGGGATCGGCAATGACGGGGCTGTCGATCCCCAGCGCCGCGAGAGCAACCAATTGCGCGGGGCCATCGTGCAAGTCCGCACCGATGCGCCTGAGATAGCGTTCGTTAAGTGCGGTGGCACGCTGCGAGGCACGCTGCACCCGCAGCCTCAACAGTCTGTTTTGCGCAAGCAGATCGGAAAGCTCGGCAATGCGCTGCTTCAACGAGCGGCTCTGCGAACTGATCATGCGGCTGCCACGGAACACGATTGCCGACAGCCCGAGAAAGAAGGCCGCTGTGACGGCGGCAACGTCCAGCCAGGTTCGAATGAGCGCCTGATGCAGGTTTCTTTCAAAATCAGTGGCGACCTCGTAGAATTCCGAAACGGCCACCACTTCCCCCGACCATGGCTGCAGCACCGGATTGTAGATCTCGAGGAGATGCAAGCCGCTGGCTCTTTCGGCCTCGCTGTCCGGATCGTCGAGCTTGTCGAACTCCGAAACCATTTGGCCTGCGAATGCCGTCCGGAGATTGTCGCTGGGTTCAAAGCGCTTGCCGATCAATGTCTTGTCGGTCGAATACAGGATGGTTCCGTCGCGACGCCAGAGCTTGAAGGATTCGAGCCTTGTGCCGAGTGCCCCTTGTCCCAGCGTTTCATCGAGCGCGTGGGCGACGCTCTCGTCGAGCACTTCGCTCTTGCGCATATCCGGAAGCAGCGGTGCGATAACGCTGTCCACGTAAAGAGCCGTCGCGGAAGCCGAATTCTGCGTGACCACGGTTTCTATATGGTTCGTGACGGAAATCCCCACCACCACCATGGCTGACAGGGAAAATAGACCGCCCGCGAGCAGGAACTGCGTTGCCAGCGACAGCGCATTCCAACGGTCAACAAGGCTTGTCAGCCTGTGTGGCTTGGTGTTCCGAATGGCCCGCTCGACGGCACGCCGCACCAGTGGCGCGATTCTGGAGAGCCGGCTAATCCGTTGTCGAACGTCGCTGAAAGACGCCATCCTAGGTGTGTAACCGATCAATCGCGATGGAACTAGGGCCTGATGAGAGGGCGAACAGCGTATCCGGCGCTTTTTTGGGCAAACCGTCTCATTGCGTCGTTCGGTAAAGCTCGGACGCGGCCTGCTTCAGTGCCGCCCGTCCATCCGGCCTCAGATACATCATGTGCCCGCCCTCCAGCACCTCGGTGCGAATGGGCTTTGCGCCGGCAAGCGAAGGAATTTGACCAAGCAGGTAGCGCGAGCCCATGTACGGCGTCACCAGGTCGCTGTAGCCGTTGACGATCAGCACGCCGAGGCTGGGGTTTAGCACGCGCGCCTGTTGAAGGTCGTCCATGACACCCGCATAGCCCTGACGCGTCGCGCTCGTCCCATAGTCCCAATTGCCGCTGACTTCACGGTTGAGAAGCCGATAGCTGATATCCGTGCGGAAGTTCAATTCATCACGCACATAGCCGACGAAAGCGGAGGTGAGCGCCGGCACGCTTCGGTCGAGCACCGGATCGGGACCCTCGACTCCCAGGCTCTCTGGCGCCACGTCCGCTGTCGCGATGTTGCCGTCATAGGCGCTGAGAACATTGCCCTTTGCCCGTGCAAACTCCTTTGCGAACAGCCCTATGGGAATGCGTGCAAAGTGCCGCTGGACGAGATCGAGCGGCAGACCGGTGATTGCGGCGACACGCTGGCTCGCCAGGCGTCCACCCTGCTCCAGCCCACCTGCCAGCGCGGTCAGATAATCGCCGAGCGCATAGCGTTCGACTTCCGCCAGCCGCTCCTGCAGGGCCGGGCCGGAAACGCCTTCGCTGTGTAGGCGCACTGCCGCCAGCGACGGCAGTTCCAGCGCCCAGTGGAGCGGCTGGAACTCGTCCGGGCGCACCAGCGTGAATTCGAGCGCCGGCGAAATCAGCACGACGCCACTCGGGCTGATGCCGATGTCTTCCTGAAGCTTCCTGGCGAGCAATGCTGCTCGAAAGCCGCCATAGCTTTCGCCAGCCAGGAAGACAGGCGATGCCGTACGGTTCGTCTGCGCCAGATAGAGCCGGATAAACGCGCCTATCGACGCGGCGTCCTGGCTGACGCCCCAGAAGCTGTGTGCTTCCGTGCCGGGCGCTTCACGGCTGTAACCGGTTCCAACAGGGTCCACAAAGACCAAGTCGGTCATGTCGAGCCAAGTGTCGGGGTTGTCGAACAGCCTCTGCGGCGGCGGCAGGAAACTTCCATCGGCCGCCGTCGCCAGGACCCGCGGACCGAGCGCGCCGAGATGAAGATAAGCGGAAGCTGCTCCCGGACCGCCATTGAACACGAAGGTGATCGGGCGCCGCGGATCCGGTCCCGTTTCTTTCCCGGAATGCAGTGCATAGGCGACGTAGAAAATCTCGGCGGTGATATCGCCTTTGCCGGACGGCAATGACAGCGTGCCGGCCTTGGCCTCGTAATCGAGCGTGCGTCCGGCTATGAGGATCGAATGATCGGAAGTCTGCGGCGGTGGCAGGAGCGAGAGAACCCCGCCTGTGGGCGGCGGCCGCTGGGCCGTCTCCGCGTGACCCACCCCAACTCCGGCAACCAACAGCAGAAGAGCGAGGGCGATTTCTTGCAGCTTGATAGGCATGACGTCTCCGGAGCAATTGGCTGGAAACTAGCACACCGTCGGCCGAACCAAAGTCACAGCACCGTGCGCCAGTACATCTGACAAGAAGAGGGGTCGGATTTGGAAATCCGATGCCCAGGGCGGAAGATAGGGCGCGAGGGTCACGGCGGCAGCCTTAACCTCTTCCAGCAGATGCGTGTGGCGGAATGGCGGACCAAACGACTTCGTGAATTTTCTGCCGGTTGACTCGATTGGCCCACTTCCTAGGTTGGCATTCGGGGCTCCCGTGCAATCCGAAGTTGGTATGACATCTTTCCACACCCGAAAGCTTGCCTTTCTCCTTCTATCGGCAAGCGCCCCCATCCTGTCTTGCTGCGTCATGCCCGACGACACGTCGAGCACTGCGAAGGAAGACGCCACGGCGGCGGCAGCCCGCAGGGAGATGGTCGGCCTTAGCGAGGCGGACGTTCGAATGTGCGCCGGCTTTCCGACCGCCACTGCCGATGTCGGCAAATCCGGCCAGATCTGGACCTATCAGCGCGTCGTTCAACGCGGCAATCTCAACATTGTCGTTCCGACCGTGGCCATTGGCCCCGTCCCGGCGCTGGGAGGTTCCGTCAACGTCGCCCCCGGCGGCTATTGCAACACGCAAATTCGAATGGTTGACGGTCATGTTGCCGAGGTTGCCTACGCCGGCGACAACAACCTGCCGAACAACCGCGATGCGCTCTGTGTCAGCACGGTAGACGCCTGTGTCGCCTACGCCCGTCAGTATCATCCAGGCAGGACAATGGGCAGATAGCGGGATGAGTGGCATTGCCGCTGATCTGAACGCCTGAGATTTCTGGTTTGCCGGCTAGTGACTATCCTCGATCCCGATCGAGCATCACCGATTTGACCTGACATTCCCCGCTCTCAACCGCGGACCCGACCCATCGCGAATAGTGGAGAAATAGCGGTCGGTTCCGACCTGCCCGCCCTTGAGGGCAATTTCCAGCCCATCGATCGCCTTAATGCTTGAATGCGCCACACAAAGTGGCGAGCCCGGCGATGCCGGCAGCGGCATTCGCACCGTCAGCGCGTCGACGCCCATCTGGCCAAGTGCATGGCTCGACGTGTCGCCGCCGGCGATGACCACGCGCAGTAGCTTCTCTTGAAGCGTCAGTTCGCGGAGAACCTCGCCAAGGCCGCGGCCGAGCTTATGGCGGGCGCCTTCCCGGAGATCGATTTCTGCACCGCGGTCGGCCGCAGGTCCGAGCGCGGTGTAGAGGATGACGCTGCGCCCGGCCCGTAGCCTGGAGCGGCCGGTTGCCACCGCGCGCGCAATCGCGTCGTTCGAAGCCTCAGAAACCAGTTCGACCGGATCGAGCTCGATCCCGTCGAAGCCGTCGGTCAGAGCATGACGGATCTGTCGTTCCGTCGTCGGCGAGCAGCTCCCCGAGACCACGGCGATCCTGTCGGCAGCGCCCGGCGGCGAAAAGGCGGATTTGGTATCCACGATCCGGTTCGATGCCCATTCGACCAGCAAGGCATATTCGATGCCTGAAGAGCCGACGACGAAATAACCGCCCGGCTTGCGAGCGCGCCAAATCTCCTTGCCGGCAAGTGCCTGGGTTTCCAGGCTATCGACATCGACAAGCACGATACCTGAGCCATTCTCCACAAGCCGGTCGAATGCTTTCGACCGCGACGCAGACTGCAGCGTCGCCAGGTCGACCAGGCCCGAGGCGAGGCTGGTCTGGCGCGACAGATGGATCAGCAGGTCGGATTCGTCCATCGGCGTGGTCGGATGGCGGCTCATCACGGGATGGCGGTCGATGCGGAAATATTTTTCGCGATAGGCCGCGAACAGATGACCGAAGGCGGTGTAGCGCTTCAGCTGCGGCGCGCCGACCACCAGCGGCACGCCGTCTTGCCGGAAAACCGAGCGGCCGATTTCGATCGCCCGGCCGATGCTGCCGATTGCCGGGCTGGAATCGAAGGTCGAGCAGACCTTGTAGTGGCAGATCTCGGCGTTGACGGTCTTCAGCCAGGCGAAGGCATCTTGCAGATGCGTGTCCATCCACTGCGGCGTCTCGCTGCGGCTGGTGCCGGCCAGCCCGAGGGCGCGGCAATGCGCAAATTGCGAAAGCAGCGCCTCGTCCGGCTGGCGCATGAACAGGACGGTCGGCACGCCGCCGAGCTCGAGCGCCTCCATAACGTCGGTCGAGCCGGTCAGGTCGTCGCCATAGTAACTCAGAAGCAGGTTTTGCATGGCGTCAGGCCGCCTCGCCGCCGCCGAACTTCTCGATCGACCGCGCCAGCTCGACATGGCTCAAGGCATAATCCGCCAACGGAATGTCCTGGACCGCCGCCTGCCAGGCCTGCTGCACGGCGCGCACGCCGGCGCCCGGCCCGTCCGGGTGGCTGACGATGCCACCGCCGCAGAGATAGAGAAGATCGACCGTCCGGCCGGTTCGCTGGAAGGTTTCAGGCGCCTGCCCGCCCCACTGGCCGGAGCCGGCGACCGGCAATGCGCAATCGGCCGGCGAAAAGATCGGCGTGGTCACCGCCTTGAAGGATTCGACGAAGGACCAGTCGGGTTCCCAATATTTCGAGGCGATGCCGTTGATCTGGAACTGGTCGACGCCGAGCAACCGCCAGAACTGCTGCCAGACCTTGAAATCCATGCCGAGGCCGGGATGGCGGGTGAGAATGTCCCAGCCATTGCGGTGGGCATGGAGCACCAGGTTGGAGCGCTTTCGGAGGTAAGCCATGCCACCAAAGCCGATCGAATTGATGTTGACCACCGCGCAATTGCCGCCGGCCTTTGCCACCAGATCGTGGTTTCGCATCATCTCGTCGGGATCGGCATGTGAAATGCCGAAGGCATACATGACCTTCTTGCCGGTCTTCTGCTCGTGGTCGAGGATCAGCGGCATGATTGCCCTCACTCGCTCCGACAGCGGTGAATAGGCCGGGCTCATCAGCTTCTCGTCGTCCTTGATGAGGTCGACGCCGGCGGCAATCAGCTCTTGCACCATTGCGGCCGTCTCGTACGGGCGGAGTCCCAGCGCCGGCTTGACGATGGTCCCGATGATCGGACGATCCGCGACACCGGTCAGCCTGCGGCTGCCCGTGACGCCGAATTGCGGGCCCGGATGCGCGCCCCGGTACTCCTCGGGTAGCTTCATGTCGACGACACGGATGCCGGACAGGCCCTTGATCGAAAAGGTGCCGCCGATGGCGATGGTCATCAGCGCCGACAGGTCGGTGCCGATGGCGTCCAGCGGAAAGGCGATATCGATGTCGGCGCGCTTGACCGGGCCGTTGCGTGCTTCGGGGCTTGCTCCGGAACCGGTTTCGGGAAGGGACGGCCGGTCCGCGTCCGGCAGATGCCGTATCGCCAGGACTCGCGCTGCGACCCTGGCCTTGAGCTCTTCGGTCTCGCCGGCCAGCGCGACGAAGGTTCCGGTCGACTGGTCGCTTGCAATCTTGGCCGCCAGCGCCTCGATATTGCCGGGCGTTTCGATGCGATAGGTAAGAACAATCATATTCGCGCGGCCTGCCGGGGAGGTTTCGAAAAAGGTTCCTTGGCCCTCGAAATCTGGTATAATGAGTACATAAGCATTGCAAGCCCTATCCGGCTTGGCGGTAAGGGCGAGCCGGCAGCAGGCGTTCCGGAATTCACGGCGGAAATGCTAGATAGGGGCCGGTCAAAGGAGTGATTCGCGACGATGAACCGTTCGGAGCCGATCGTCCGGCGCAAGCTTTCCGACGAAGTATTCTTGAGACTGAAGCGCCTGATCACCAGCGGCGAATTGCTGCCGGGTGACGACATGCCGTCGGAGCGCGAATTGATGGAGCGCTTCGAGGTCGGCAGGCCGGCGATCCGCGAGGCGATGCAGGCGTTGAGCAATATGGGGCTGGTCGCGATCTCGCATGGTGAGCGTGCCAAGGTGCTGCAGCTGACCGCCAAGTCGATCATCAAGCAGGTCGACGGCGCAGCCAAGATCATCCTGTCGTCATCGAAGGACACGCTCGAGCACCTCAAGAACGCGCGCATCTTTTTCGAGCGCGGCATGGTCAGGGAAGCCGCAGAGAAGGCAACCGCCGAGGACGTGCAGCGGCTGCGGGCAACGGTTGCCGAGCAGCGCAGCCATCGTGGCGACTCGGAAGCCTTCATATCCGCCGACATGAAGTTCCACACTCAGATCGCGGCAATTTCCGGAAACCCGATCTATGTCGCCGTCAGCGAGGCAATGCTTGGCTGGCTAAAGGAATACCACACCGAAATGCTGATCTGGACCGGCAAGGAAAAGTTCACGCTGACCGAGCACGAAGAGATCGTCGGACGCATCGAAGCCAAGGATGCGGATGGCGCCGAGAAGGCGATGATCAAGCACCTCGAACGCTCGCGCGCGCTCTACGTGATGAATTCCGGCAACTGAAAATCAAGTGCAGGTCCCGACCGGCGTCGCGGTCGGACCTTGTTCTCGGCCTACTGGCTGACCACAGATCAGCCTGAGCCCGGACCGACGCAGTTTTATGTTGCCGTCTGAATCCGGTGTATGTGCCGCGTTGTTTTCATTCAGCGATTTCAGCATTTGCATCTTCCCAGCCATGGGCTTCCACGGGCCGCTTCGTCCGCAGCCCGCATAGGCTCTCCTGGAGGCGCCCCGCTTGTTCTGGAATTGGCAATTCTTGCAAAGACTATGCTAGACTTGCCGCTCGGCGAGAACGACACCGGGAGAACCGCAATGGCTGACAGGAGCCTCCACGTCGTGATCTGGCTGCCGTCGAATTTCTATTCGGCCGTCGTCTCGACGCTCGTGGAAATGTTTCGGCTTGTGAATGACGTCTGCCGGTCACAGGTTCTCTCCTGTGAGTTCGTTTCAAGGGGCGCGCCGTCGGCATCAAGCACAGGAATTTTCTTCCCGACGAAGGCTCAACCATCCCGGAAAATGGATGTCCTGATTCTCATTGCGATGCCGGGTGTCGAGATTCCGGAGCTTCTGCGCTCGCTCGACGAGGAGAGTGAACATTCAAAACCGCTGATCGCGCTCGCGCAACAGCAGGACGCAATCATCGCAGCACATTGTGGCGCGTGTTATCTGCTCGCCAATTCGGGATTATTGGACGGTAAACGCGCAACGATATCCTGGTGGCTGAAAGCCGAGGCAAGCCGCCGGTTTCCGCAAGTGCGATGGGACGCTTCCCGCCTGCTCATTCGCCAGGACCGCCTTTACACATGCGGAGGCGGGTTTTCCGGACTCGAACTCGCCAGGGCTTTGCTGATCGATCTGGGCTTCTCGAAGGAGGAGCGGATCATTCGAAAACTTCTGGTTCTTCCTCCGCCGCGCAAATTCCAGAGTCCCTACGAATTTTCTCTCGACGAAATTTCGAACGAGGCCAGCCCATTCGAGAACAAACTGCGCGAGCTCTCGAAAGACAAGATGTCGGAAATCGATTTGAAATTTCTCGCAACTGAATTGGGCATGTCTTCGCGAACCCTGTCTCGCAGGTTTTTCGACGAGCTCCAGACAACGCCGGGAAAATGGATCCAGGAAAGGCGGCTGGAGTTGGCAAAATCCATGCTTGAGGAAACGAAACTGAGCGTTTCAGAAATTTGCTATCGGGTGGGATATCAGGACGTCGCCTCGTTCAGCCGTCTTTTTTCCAAGACAACTGGAATGGCACCAGGCGAGTTTCGAAAGCAGATCCGGTGACAAGTCGGCAACGGAAGTGCTGCCGCTACGGGCAACCGCTGCCGAAGTGCGGCTATCCAAGAGCCTCGGCAAATGACTTCAGCCGATCCGGACGATTGCGTAGGGTGTCATCACAAGATGGTCTCGGCCCGACGTGTCTTGCGGAATCTTGCGCGACATTCGTCCATCCCAGATCTTCAGAGGACCCCGATCGGAGCCGAGCCCGGAAACATCGACCGGAAAATCGTCCGGGGTAAGGTTCGCCAGCCAGACGATGATCTTGCCTGTCTGGGAGCGGCCGGCCAGTGCCAATACCCGCGTCTCATCGGTCGTTGTCGCCGCCACATGCGCATGGCCGGCCAGATCGCAAAGTCCTTTCACCGCGTGGAAAATCGGCCGGGGTGCACCTTCTTCGACAGGTTCGCCCGACGAGGCCAGTACGCCGAATGGTCCGGTGAAGCTGCAGAGCGTCAGCATTTCGAGCCCGGCCGGCGCAACGCGCGCGGCATAGCCGATCGTCCATGCGGCCCCGAACAGCCCGGCATGGCGAGGGTCGCGGTCGGCCATGGCAATGCGCTGATTGTCGGGATTGGCCTTGGTCGCGCCGCCATAAGGGTTCTGGCGCATGGCAATGGTCGACGGCCCGATCCGATAAGGTATTGTTCCGAAGATCGTTCGTACTGACGCCGTGATGAAAGGCAGTGCCTCCAGCGATTGCATGACGCTGAGATCGTCGGCGGCGTGCACGATCGGGCAGGTGCAATGCGTGACGAAATCGAGCGGGTCAGCCGGCACACGCTTGCGATTGAGTTCGGTGAAATAACTGAACATGCCGCCGCCGAGGCGGGTGTCGGGAAAGGCGCGCCGCGCCGCGGCATAGACGTCTTCGAGCGGTGGGCATTGCGGCCATGCGCTGCCCGGCGGCGTCGACTGCCGGTCGACCGAGGGCGAGACGGCAATGGCCGAAAGCTTGAGCCCGGCCTGGCGCACCATGTCGGCGACGCCTGAAAGCTCGGCGTCGAGATCGCCGTCGCCGCCAATGACACATTCGAGCGTTGTCCGGACCGGATAGGCGGCGGCGAGCCGGGCGTAGGATCGCAAGGCATCGAGCTCGTGGCCGCGCGTCGGGTCATAGTGGAACATCAATTGCTGCGGACCAAGCTCGGACAGCATCGGCAGCTTGCCCAGCGCCGCCTCGACCTCATCCGGGTAGATGATCACGCCGATACCCGGCAGCACCGGTCCGGCTTGGCCGAGCCTGACATGAATCGGTTCGGCGCTTGCCGCAGCCGCCGGCACTTTCCCGCGACCCTCTATCCGCAAGCTGATGGTTTGGCGGAAGGTCTTGCCGGCGGGCAGCACATAGGGCCATGGCAGCGCCAGCGGCCGAACATAGGTCTTGTAGGAGGCATCCGACCAATTGCGCTGGTCCTCCATCTCGAAAATGTCGCCTTCCATCCGGCATTCGGCGGTGACGTTGGGCCGGACTTCATGAGTGATCGCCCGCAAATCCTTGAAAGGTTGCCAGGCATCGATCAGCTCTGGAAGCCGCGTCGCGACCACGCTGCCGTCGGTATGCTCTACCGTGACCGGGCTGCCGGCCAGGCCGGCAATCGGATGCAGGATGCAGAAGCCACAGCGATTGGTTTCGAAATCGCTGTCGGGAAGAGTGCTCACGTCGAAGACCAATTGGCCATCGGCGGAGCCCTTGATGGTTGCGCGGAAGTCGAGCCGGCTGCCGTCCGGTGCCCGGCAATTTGCCGAATAGCTGACGTAAAAAGCCTCGGCATTTTGTTCGATGGCAAGATCGGCCAGTCTCGGCTCGTAGGTGCCCCAGTCGCGATCCCTGACGATGTAGGCGATGGCACGCAGAACTTCGGTGCCGCCGTGGCGGATGCTGCGCAGATTGCCGTTGACGAAGTCCGCCGTCAGCGCGCCGGCGCGCAGCCTGACCGGTTCGGCTTCAACTGCACGTGTACCGTAGAGGAGGAAGGCGTCGGCTGTCATTTCAGCAAGGCGTCGAGTTGCACCGGCTCCCGGCTTGCGGCGCCGGCATAAGCTGCCTCGACCAGCGCTAATGTCTTGAGGTTGTCCGCGCCCGAGGTCGCGGGCTCGGCTCCGTTGGTCAGGCAATCGACCCAGTGCTTTTGAATGGCGACGACGCTTTCCTGGATGTTGTGCCACGGCCGTGATGCCCAGGCCAGCAGCGGTGGCGAGACGTTGCTCACGGCTGTCCCGCTCCTGCCGGTGACGGTGAGCCGGTAGCCCTGCGCCAGCCGGATCGTGCCGTCGCTGCCGTCGATCTCGATCAGCGTCTCCGGAAACGGCTCGGTAGCGAGCTTGCTCGCGTAGCTGCAGTCGACCACGGAAGTGGCGCCGCTCGTGTGGTCCAACAGCATCGTCGCAACGTCCTCGCCGGCAATGCCGGGATTGATGCGCGCCGTTCGCGCAGTGACGGTCGAGACGTCGCCCAGCAGGAAGCGGGCGATGTCGAGGATGTGGATACCCAGATCCTCGATGATGAAGCGCTTTCCCGTCGACAGATAAGGCTGGCCGGAAAACACGTCATAGGCAGAGCGGAACGAGATCCGTCCGAAAAAGGGGGTGCCGATTTCGCCGCTGTCGAGCACGGTACGCACCGCCTGGATCGGCGACTGCCAGCGAAAATTCTCATGCACCATCAGCGGCACGCCGGCGTCAGCACAGGCCTTTGCCATCGCCTTGGCGTCGGCAAGCGTCGGCGCGAACGGTTTTTGGCAGATTGCCGGAACGCCGTGCTGCGCTGCCATCTCCACGAGCATTCTGTGGCTTGGTGCGGTGGTGGCGATGTCGACGAAATCCAGCCTTTCGCCGGCAAACAGCGCGGCCGCATCGGTATAGCGCCGCGCGACCCCGAACTGGTCACCGACGACCCTCAACCGGTCCGGATTGCGGTCGCAGATGGCGGCGATCGAGGCGCCCTCTATGTCGCGCCAGGCATGCATTTGGTTGACGGCGAAGAAGCCGCAGCCGATCAGCGCTCCATGCAGCTCCGCCATGTCAGCCGGCCTTTGCCATCTGCATCAGCGTGACACGGCTCTGCAGCCGGCGCTGTGCCTGGTCGACGACGACGGCGACGATGATGACGAGGCCCTTGATCACCATCTGCCAGAACGAGCTCACCCCCATCATCACCAGCCCGTCGGAAAGGATGCCGATGACGAAGGCACCGACAATGGTACCGCCGATGGTACCGCGACCGCCCGACATCGAGGTGCCGCCGAGCACCGCCGCGGCAATGGCGTTCAGCTCGAAGCTCTCTCCGGTCGCCGGATGCGAGGCCATTAGTTCGGACGAGATGATCAGCCCGACGATCGCCGCGCAGAAGCCGGAGAACATGTAGACGAACATCTTCACCATGTTGACGCGGACGCCTGAAATCCGCGCCGCCCGCTCATTGCCGCCGACCGCGAAGATGTGGCGGCCGAGCGGGGTGTATTTGGCGAGATAGGCCGCCCCTAGCGCAACGACGAGCAGAATCCAGAGCGCGACCGGCAGGCCGAGCAACCGGCCGGCGCCGAGAAAGCCGAATCCGGTGGTGCCGAGCTCCGGCTTGCCGACGAGATTGGGGAAAGTACGGCCGTCCGACGACAGCAGCGCCAGGCCGCGTGCGACATAGAGCACGCCGAGCGTGGCAATGAAAGGCGCAACGTTAAGCCTGGTGATCAGCAAGCCGTTGACGGCGCCGATCAATATGCCGACGGCAAGCGTGATCAGCGCGATCTCGAAGACGTTGAAATAGATGGTGTAGCCGACCTGCAGGTCGATGCCGTTGAGCACGAGGTAGCCGGCCACCATGCCGCACAGGCCGACGATCGAGCCGACCGACAGGTCGATGCCGCCGGTGATGATGACGAAGGTCATGCCCATTGCGAGGAATGCGTTCAGCGCCACGTGCTTCGACATCAGGATAAGATTGGCGGCCGATAGGAAATTGGGGGCGGCTATCGAGAAGAACAACAGCACGGCGATCAGCGCGATGAACGTCCTCGCCTTCATCAGCGTCAGCAGGACCGAGCCGCCCGACATGGAGTTGACCGCCGCCTTGGCTGGGATGTCAGTCATGCGCCTTGCTCTCCGTGCGGGACCGGTCCGTGGCCGAAGGCCGAGGCAGCGACGAGCGCGGCCTCCGTCGCCTCTGCGCGATCGAACATGCCGGTCAATTTTCCATTGCTCATCACTGCGATACGGTCGGACAACGCCATCACTTCGTCGAGATCGGAGGTGGCAAACAGAATCCCCAAGCCGTCGCGCGACAGCTTGCGCATGGTGCGGAACACGTCGGCCTTGGCGCCGACGTCGATGCCGCGGCTGGGCTCGTCCATCAACAGCACCTTCGGGCCGGTGAGCAGCGCCTTGCCGATCACCACCTTCTGCTGGTTGCCGCCTGACAGCGACGAGACTTCCTGCGCCGGATCGGCGACCTTGATCGCCAGTTCGCGCACCGTCCGGGCCACCGCCTGTCGTTCGGCGGCACCACGAATGTGGAACAGGCGCACGAACCGCGACAGGCTGGCCAGCGTCAGATTGCTGGCGACGGAGAGGATCGACACCAGCCCTTCGCGCTGGCGGTCTTCGGGGATCAGCGCCAGGCCGCGCCGGATGCGCCGCGTCGTGTCGCGCTCGTGCACTTTTTTGCCGGCAATGAATATCGTGCCCGTCGAATGGCCGTGGCGGCCCATGATGCAGTCGAACAGCTCGCTGCGTCCGGCGCCCATCAGGCCATAGATGCCGAGAATTTCGCCGGCGCGCAGCGACAGCGAGACGTGATCGACCGCAAGCCCGCCGGTGACGCGCGGCAGGCAGATGTCCTCGGCGCGGAATATTTCCTCGCCCGGCACATGGCCGTCGGCCTTGGCGAAGTCCTTGGCGTCCGAGCCGATCATCTGCCGCACGATCCACTGGGTGTCGACGTCTTTCATCTCCGCCTGGCCGGTGATGCGCCCGTCGCGCAGCACTGTGATGGTGTCGCCGATGCGGATCAGTTCCTCGAGCCGGTGCGAGATGTAGACGATTGCCACGCCGCGTGCCTTGAGGTCGGCAATCACCTTGAACAGGATCTCGACTTCCGCCGCGCTGAGCGCCGAGGTCGGTTCATCCATGATCAGGATGCGCGCATCGAGCGAAACCGCCTTGGCGATCTCGACCAGCTGCTGCTGGCCGATGCGCAGATCCTCGACCAGCATGTCGGGCCGGATGCCGGCTTCCAGGCGTTCAAGGAACTCCGCCGCGCGGCGCTCCTGCTCCTTGCGGTCGATCTTGCGGAAGCGGTTGGTGATCTCGCGGGTGGCGAAAATATTTTCGGCTACAGTCAGATTGCCGAACAGATTCAGCTCCTGGAAAACCATGCCGATGCCGCGATTTACCGCGTCCCCGGATGACGAGAAGGAGACCTCCTCGCCGTCCAGCAGAATGCGCCCGAGCGTCGGCTGCTCGACACCGGCGATGATCTTCATCAGCGTCGATTTGCCGGCTCCGTTTTCGCCGACCAGCACGTTGACCGCGCCTTTGCGCACCTCGAAATTCGCCCGCTTGACCGCGACGGTGCCGGAATAGACTTTCGAGACGTCCTCCAGCTTCAGGATGACATCTTGATCGCCGGTCATGGCTTCGGCCCGATCTTTGCCTCCGCCGGCGTCACCAGCGGCAGGTCCTGGCCACTGCCCGGCGTATAGGCGCCAAGTACCTCGACGCTGCGGCCCTCGAGTGCCTCGCGCGGCAGCTTGGAAAGCACGGTCTTGTCGGCATAGGCGTTGAAAGCCTTGCCGAACTGGGCGAAGTCGATCTGGTTGGTGAAATCGTTGAATTGGATGAAGTCGAGGCTGTCGCGTAGCGCGGTTCCGCGCATGGCGGGTCCGATCTGCACCCGCGCGTCCGCCTTGCCGTCGCCGTCGGCATCGATGTCCATCGTCGCCGCGCGTGACTGTGTATTGGCTGCCACGACCTTGCCCTCGAGCCGAACCGCGAAGGTCCATGGCGAATTCGCCTGCTTCTTCGGGTTGCCGTATTTGGCGCCGGCAGCGGCGGGATCGGTCTTGGCCAAGGCATGAACCTCGGGAAACGGCCCGGCCTTCTGCTGCAGATAGGGTATGACTTTCGCCGCCCAGATGTCCTCGACCATCTTGTCGGGATTGAATGCGGAGCCAGTGCCGCCGTTTTCCGCTGACGGCGTCGGCAGGATCTTGCAGGCGGTCAGGCTGCCTATTGCTGCAAGGAACGACGCGACAAGGATCGGCCGGGTCAGCGTGTTGAACATGTCGGCTCGTTCGGCATGGCAGTCAGGAGCACCCAAAGAAATGGAAGCAAGGGCGAAATGGAAGCAAGGGACGAACCGTAGGCTCGTCCCTTGCTGCTGATGTTACACCGGCTCAGTTGGTGAGCGCGAACGTCTCCAGCTTGGCGGCATTGTCGCCATTGACCAGGACGCAATCCATCAATTGCTTTTCCTCGGCTGGAGACTTCTTGTTTTTGATGAAGTCGTTGGCCTGCTCGACCGCCATCTGCGCCTGCGCGAAGGCCGGCTGCAGGACTGTCGCCTTGATGCCGCCGGAGGTGATCGAGTCGCGCACGTCGTTCGACCCGTCGAAGCCGACGACGATGACGTCCTTGCGGCCGGCAGCGGCAAGTGCCGCATAAGCGCCCATCGCCATCGTGTCGTTGCCGGAGATCACGCCCTTGATATCGGGATTGGCCTGGAGGATCGATTCCATCTTTGAATAGGCCTCGGTCTGGCTCCAATTGGCCGACTGCTGCGCCACCATCTTCAGGTCCGGATAGTCGTCGATGACGTCGTGGTAACCCTTGGAGCGGATGCCGGCATTGGTGTCGGATTCCTTGCCGACGAGCTCGACGAAATTACCCTTCTCGCCCATCAGCTTGACGAATTCCTGTGCGCCGAGCTGGGCGCCCTGATAATTGTTGGAGACGATCTGCGCGACGGCAACGCCGGTGGCATTGATCTCGCGATCGATCAGGAAGGAAGGAACGCCTGCGTCCTTGGCCTTCTGCACCGCGGCGACGGTGGCGTCGGCGCCGGCATTATCGAGGATGATCGCCTTGGCGCCGCGGCCAATCGCCGTGTCGATCAATTCGGACTGCTTGTTGGCGTCGTCGTCATGGACGAGCACCAACGCCTCGTAGCCGAGTTCCTTGGCCTTGGCCTCCGCGCCGACAGCTTCCGCCTTGAAGAACGGATTGTCATGCGAGGGCGTGATGATGGCGATCAAATCCGCCGCATAGGCGGGTGCGGCGGTGCCAAGCGCCAGCATGCCGGCAAAAGCCGCAAGCGTCATTCTGCGTGTCAGTTTCATGTATTCCTCCCGTTGAAAATCCGTGCCTTATCCCAAGGCTATATGCATTCGATTTCGTTAGCCGGCCGTAGGCGGCGGGTCGCGTCAGATTCACAAGCCCTTGGCCGGCTTCACCTCGACGGATCGCTCCCCCCTATCCTCCACTCATCCAGTCCTGAGCCTGCTGCGAAGCTTGACGGTCCGATCCATCGAACAGCTAAGCCAACTGGTATAATGAGTCAATGACAATTTCAGGTGACATGTTCCGGAAGACGCGTCGGCGCTCCCTCAAGTGATGCGCTGAATGCTCGCGGCAATCTCCTCCGGCTCGAACACCCGCTTCCAGTCGTCGCGCATCAGCACCGGCTTGCCGAACTCTATCGCCTTGTTGCAGGCGTCGGAGAACACGCCTTTGGTTTCGCCGAAGATGACGGCGCCAAGCACGTTCATATGCCCAAGCAGGAAATCGAGCGCCGCCTGCTTGTCGACCCCGCGCGCCACCACCTCGTCGACGGCCTCTTTCATGATGACGAGCAGCGAGGCGCATACCGTTTCAGAAAGGCCGGGCTCGAGCAGCGCCATCTGCTCGACCGTGACGCGATGCGAGCGCATGACCGGCGCCCAGATGATCTTTGCGATCGCCTCACCCTTGGCGAAATCTTCCTCCGGTCCCTGCATCAAGGCGCTGACCATGTGCTGCTTGGCTTTGACGCCGCCGAAATAATCCTTCTTGGCCGCCATGTCGGTCTCGTCGTTGAAGATCGGCGGATGGCACGGGTGGGTGACGAAATAGGTCAGGTCCGGCCGCTTCGGCAAATGCCCGGCGAAAGGTGCCGCGGCGTCAAGCACGACGACCATCGTGCCTGACGCAAGCTTGCTCTCGATACTCCCCGCGACTTTGCCGATGTGCGTGTCCGGCACCGCCAGGATCACCACATCGGCGCCATCAAGCGCCTCATCGGCGCTGACGGCATCGATGCCGAGGCCCGACTTAAGCCGCTCGCGGCCGGCGTCGCTGACCTCGACATGGCGTATCGTATAGGGAGATCCGCGAAAATTGGTCGACAGACGGTAACCCATTTTGCCGCCCGCACCAAACAGCGCAATCGTTGTCATGTGTCCGTTACTCCTGAATTCCAACGACGGCCCTGCCGATCGTCATCCCATTGACTTGTGTGCACATTGCCGCCGGTTGGCGGATTAGAGAACCAGCACAGCGCAGCTACGCGGAGCATGCTACCTTAGGTACACATTATACCAGCATACCAAATTGGCAAGCGGCCATGGCACGGCTCTGACCACTTGCTCGGTCGTCGTTTACCTCCTGTTCAACGGCAAGGAGCAATCATCGCGCTGAACCGCCGATCGGCGGGATGATTCGCAACGAACAAAGGCCCATGCTCGAAACGTCACTCTACAGCCCGGTCAAGGCCTTCCTGGAAGGCCTGGGATTTATGGTCAAGGGCGAAATCGGCGGCTGCGATCTGCTGGCGCTGAGTGCCGACTCTCCACCGATCGTCGTCATCTGCGAGCTGAAGCTGAAGTTCAATCTCGAACTCATCCTCCAGGGCATCGACCGTATGGCGGCGAGCGACGAGGTCTGGCTAGCGGCATGCATGTCGGCCCGTGGCAAGGGCCGTGAGAGCGATGTGAGATACCGCAATCTCTGCCGTCGGCTCGGCTTTGGCCTGCTTGGCGTGCGACCGAACGGCGAGGTTCAGGTGCTGCTCAGCCCGACGGCATTGGCTCCGCGTCGCGATCCCCGGCGCCGCTCGAAGCTAATTGACGAACATCGGCGTCGGCAGGGCGATCCTGTCGCCGGCGGCGGCTCGCGTGCGCCGATCATGACCGCTTATCGCCAGCAGGCGCTGGCATGCGCCGCAGCCCTCGCCGACGGCCCAAAGCGGCCGCGTGACTTGAAGCCCAACCTGCCGAACGCGCCTAAGATCCTGCTGCACAATGTGTATCGCTGGTTCGCGCGCACCGATCGCGGGATCTACGAATTGACCGCTCAGGGCCGTGAGGCGTTGCAGCGCTGGCCGCAGCCCGATCGCAGCCACACCGCTGCCTGAGACAGGCAACGCCGGATTTCGCGCCCTGCTTTCCGCGACAATCACGGCTTTCGGCAAGACATCACCTCGGTCACGGAACCATATTTCGACACGATGGTTTTGTCGTCACCGAATTGATCGTCCGCTGAGCAAACGGAAGGAACGGCTATGCGCCTATCGACGACAATTGCCACACTTTCGGCACTGGCCCTTGCCTCGCCGGTCTATGCGCAATCCGTGGGACCAGAGCTTGCCCCTGTCCCGCCGACGGCCCCGCAAACCCTGCCAGAGCAAGCCACGCCCGAAGGGACCACTCCCGACCAGACTACACCTGACCAAGCCTTCTCCGCCCAGAATTTCACCGCAGTGACAATCGTGGCGATGGAGGATCTGCCTCCTGACATCAAGGCACAGGCGGAGGCCGTCGTCACCCAGACCAGCGCCGAGGATTTGCGCATCCTGCAAAGTTCGATCGACGCATCGCCGCAGGCGGCATCGGCGCTGGCGGCGAACGGGCTTAATTCCACGCAGGTCGTGGCGGCCAATATCGACGGCGACGGCACGCTGACGCTAATCATCCAGACGACGACGTGAGCGGCTGAAAGCGGACAAGCCGGCTCCGGCACGGAAACGAAGGCCGCCCGATCGCGGAGGACTGTCATGGCCGAGGCTGCAGTTCGCAACTTCACCATCAATTTCGGGCCACAACATCCCTCCGCTCACGGCGTCCTGCGGCTGGTGCTCGAACTCGACGGCGAGATCGTGGAACGCGCCGATCCCCACATCGGCCTGCTGCATCGCGGCACCGAAAAGCTCATCGAGTACAAGAACTACCTGCAGGCCTTGCCCTATTTCGACCGGCTCGACTACGTCGCGCCGATGAACCAGGAGCATGCATTCTGTCTCGCCGCCGAGAAGCTCCTCGAAATATCGGTTCCGAAACGCGGACAGCTCATCCGCGTGCTTTTCTGCGAAATAGGCCGGCTGTTATCGCACCTCCTCAACGTCACCACGCAAGCCATGGACATCGGCGCGCTGACGCCGCCGCTCTGGGGTTTCGCCGAGCGCGAGAAGCTGATGGTCTTTTATGAGCGCGCGTCCGGCGCCCGCATGCACGCGAATTATTTCAGGGTCGGCGGCGTGCATCAGGATCTGCCGCCGGAACTCCTCGACGACATCTGGAAGTTCTGCGATCCGTTCCTCAAGGTCTGCGACAATCTCGAAGAGCTGTTGACCGAGAACCGCATTTTCAAGCAGCGCAATGTCGATGTCGGCGTGATCGGCCTCGACGATGCCTGGGCCTGGGGCTTTTCCGGCGTGATGGTGCGCGGATCGGGCGCGTCCTGGGACCTGCGCAAGGCGCAGCCATACGAATGCTATTCGGAGATGGATTTCGATATCCCAGTCGGCAAGCATGGCGACTGCTACGACCGCTATCTCGTCCGCATGGAGGAAATGCGCCAGTCGGTCCGGATCATGCGGCAATGTCTGGAAAAGTTGCGCTCACCCGAAGGCCAGGGACCGGTCGCGATCCCGAACCGCAAGATCACGCCGCCGCCGCGTGCCACGATGAAGCGCTCGATGGAAGCGACGATCCACCACTTCAAACTTTATACCGAAGGCATTCGCGTGCCGAGCGGTGAAGTCTATGCCGCCGTCGAGGCGCCGAAGGGTGAATTCGGCGTCTACCTCGTGTCGGACGGGGGCAACGTTCCCTACCGATGCAAGATCCGCGCACCTTCCTTCGCCCACCTGCAAGCGATGGATTTCCTGTCCCGAGGCCATATGATCGCCGATGTTGCCGCGATCATCGGCTCGCTCGACATCGTGTTCGGAGAAATCGATCGCTAGTTTAGCCAGGTCGCAGGATCTTCCCCGATCGCAGGATCATTCGTCGTTAGGAGCCGCGCAGGCAGGCCTGGACGGCGCTCGACCGCCGGTCAAACGAAGGCTCTCACCTGCGGCGGGCAAGCTCAAATTCTCACACCAAAGACGGACGCATGGCCGCGACAAGGCGCAGCCAAGCGTCGAGGAGTTTCACAATCTGCGCGGCCCGACGGGGCACGAGCCCTTCCAAGTTCGGAAGCGCTCTCCACGGCGCGGAAAGAACGCGTGTTCCGCCGTTCCTCGTACCGCCTCAATGCACGATCAAGCCCTTCATCCAGGCAACAAATCTGTTGCCGCGAACTATCCCGCGCACCCTGGCAGCGGCCCATCTCGCTTGCATCGTAGCGCCGACATGGCAATGGCAGACGATTTGGTGCAACTGCCGGTCGCTCAGTTCGAAGAAGCGCTTTGCCTCACCATAGGTATCATCGCTGAGGCCCATGGCACGCAGAACCGGATCCTCAAAGGCGACAGTGAGCGGCGTCCCAGCGCCACGCGATCTGTCACGCGCTTCCCTGTTCATATATTCGGTGCCTGGAAGCGCCCCAAGGCATCGCGTCGGGTTTTGTTCGAGAAGTTCCGCCCAACGTTCAATCCGCTGGGTTCGAGTCATCGCCGGATACGCCGCGAAGGACTCAACTTCCGCGACGGCCTGCAGTTGGTCGAGTGTTTGATGTTTCATGGTCGGCTCCTGTCGACAGGTGAATTCGCCCACGCCTACATGAGCAATTATCGCGCCATGGAGCGCTGACAAGGCCGGACCGTCGCAACATGAGGCGTACGGATCACCTGCCCGGTGAAGCGGCGCTCGAATTCCGACGCGCCCCCGCCTGTGTTCGATGTCGACCCGTTAACCGAACCCGTTTCCGGACAGGAACTTTTGCGGAAGCTTGCCGTTTGGCTTTGCGTCCGCTTCGGCGGCTGCAATATCAGTCTTGAAAGCAATTCCGTTGGACACGAAGCCTCAACGCGTCGAGCAAGACGTCGAGCCTGTAAATGAAACCCGGGAGCAACCGGCCCCGGTTCGAGAATCTCGTGAGCGATCGGCAGAGCCCCGGCAGGAAAAACCCGACGGGAATGCCTCGCAACGAAAGGCCGGTCTGCTCGGCTTTCCCAGGCGCCATCCCTATGCGGCCGCAGCCATCGCGCTTGCGCTGTTGCTCGTCGCGGCAGGCATCGCGATCTGGTGGCTGAACGCTCGCCAGTACGAATCGACCGACGACGCCTTCATAGATGCGCGCACAGTGACGATCGGTGCGCAAATAGCCGGCCGCATTACCGAGCTGGCGGTTACCGACAATCAGCATGTACAGGCGGGCGATGTCCTCCTGCGTATCGACGACAGCGACTATCAGGCAAACCTGAAGCAGGCCGATGCCGGCGTCGCCGCGGCCGAGGCCGAAATCGTCAATGTGGCCGCCCAGATCGAGGCTCAAAACGCAAAGGTAAACGCTGCCCAGAGGCAGGTTGCACAGGCCAAGGCAGCGCTGGATTTCGCCAAGGCCGAGGATCAACGCAATCGCGAACTCCTGGCCAGGGGCACAGCAACGCAGCAGCAGGCGCAGCAGGCGGCATCGACGTTGCGTCAGGACCAGGCCGCGCTGGACAGCGCCGAGGCCAATGTCGCCTCCGCAAAAAGCCAGGTTTCGGTCTTGCAGGCACAGGCCAGGAGCGCCGAGGCGCAGCTCGAGCAGGCAAAGGCCAGCCAGGAGCAAGCCCGCACGACGCTGTCGCGCACGACTATCACAGCACCCGCAGCCGGGCGCGCAACGAGCATTTCCGCCGCTAAGGGCACCTACGCCCAACCCGGCCAGGTATTGATGATGTTCGTTCCCGACGAGGTCTGGGTGAAGGCCAATTTCAAGGAGACGCAGCTCGATCTGATGCGGCAGGGACAGCCGGTCGACATCGACATCGACGCCTACCCGGGCAAGTCCTTTCATGGCCGCGTCGACAGCATCCAGGCCGGCAGCGGCACCGCCTTCAGCCTCCTGCCGGCCGAAAATGCCACCGGCAATTACGTCAAGGTGGTGCAGCGCGTGCCGGTCAAGATCGTCTTCGACAAGCCGCCGGATGTGCTTCTCGGGCCAGGCCTGTCGGTGGTGCCGACGGTCAAGGTGCGATGAACGGCGAAACCGCCAGAAATCAGGGCGAAAGCCGATCCGCCGCCGGGACACACAATCCGTGGCTCATCGCCGTCGTCGTCTCCATCGCCACTTTCATGCTGGTGCTCGACACCTCGATCGCCAATGTCGCCCTGCGCAACATCGCCGGCAGCCTGGCGGCCGGAATGGACGAAAGCACCTGGGTCATTACCACCTATCTCGTTGCCAACTCGGTGATCATTCCGGTCAGCGGCTGGCTGGCAAGCGTCATCGGCCGCAAGCGCTACTACATGCTCTGCGTTGCGACCTTCACCGTCGCGTCGCTGCTGTGCGGACTGGCGCCCAACCTGGAACTGCTCATCCTGTTCAGGGTCCTTCAGGGCCTCGGCGGCGGCGGCATGGCGCCAAGCGAGCAATCGATCCTTGCCGACACCTTTCCGCCTGAAAAGCGCTCGCAGGCCTTCGCGCTTTACGGCATTGCCGTCATCGTCGCACCGACGGTCGGGCCGACGATCGGCGGCTGGCTGACGGACCATTTCTCCTGGCACTGGATCTTCTTCATCAACGTGCCGTTCGGCATCCTGTCGCTGGCCTTGGTGCAATGGCTGTTGGTCGAACCGGACGTACTCGAACGCGAACGCAAGGAACGGCTGAAAGGCGGCCTGAAGATCGACGGGATCGGGTTCGTCCTGGTGGCGATTGCCTTGGGGTGCCTGGAGATTTTTCTCGACCGGGGCCAGCGCTACGATTGGTTCGCCTCGGATTTCATCACCACTTTCGCGGTGATTTCCGCGATCGCGTTCCTGCTGCTTATTCCATGGGAACTCAGTCGCGGCGATCCGGTCGTCGACATGCGCCTATTGTTCACGCGCCAGTTCGGCACAGCCTTCCTGGTCATGATGGCGGTCGGTGCTATCCTGTTCAGCACCACCCAGATCGTGCCGCAGCTGCAGCAGACGACATTTGCCTACACCGCGACGCTCTCGGGCCTTTCGATGATGCCGGGCGGCATCGCCATGCTGATCTTGATGCCGGTATCCGGATTTGTAGGCACCATCGTGCAGCCCAAATACCTGATCATGATGGGCATGTCGGTGGTCGCAGTGGCCCTTTGGCATATGACCTCGCTTACTCCGGACGCCAGCTTCCGCTTCTTTGCCTTTGCCCGTGTTTTCCTGATGGTCGGGCTGCCGTTCCTGTTCATTCCCATCTCGACCGCGGCCTATGTCGGCCTGCCTCCGCAGAAGACCAACCAGGCATCGGCGCTGATCAACGTTGCGCGCAATATCGGCGGCAGCATCGGCGTCTCGCTGTCCAACACCGTCATTGCGCAAAGCTCCCAGATCCATCAATCGAATCTGGTCGCCCACACCGTGCAGTCGTCGCCCGCCTATCAGCAGGCGCTTCGGCAGGCGACCGAGCATTTCGTCGCCCAGGGTTCGCCGATGCTCGAGGCGAAGCAGCAGGCGATCGGCTGGCTTGGCCAGTTGATCGCCCGCCAGGCCACGCTGCTCGCCTATGTCGATGTCTTCCGCTACTGCGCGGTGGCAACCGCCCTGCTCGTTCCGCTTGCTCTGCTGCTGCGATCAAGCAAGTCGGGCAGCAGACAGGCGAATCCGGAGATGGGCTGACCAGAAGGCGGGAACCAGCTGACCCATTGCGTTGTTCTGCGCCAAGAGGAGATGATCACGATGGCCACTATTCCCACACCCGAGCCAACCCCGACCCCGGTGCCGCCGCCTCCCATCCCCGATCCCAAGCCCGTGCGTGAGCCGGACCCCGACAGGCTCCCCGACGAGGACCCCATTCCCAATCCGGATGAAAACGATATTCCGCCGAAGCGGGCGTTCAACATCTAGCCTATTAGATTTCGAGCACAGCGTAGGGGCGGCCGGTCGGCTTGGCGACGTGCATGGCAACGTTATAGACCGACGCCCCGCCCGGTGTGCGGCCCTCGTAGGCGCCGCGATGCGCATGGCCATGCACCACCGCGCTGACCTGGAACCGGTCTATTGTCTCGGCCAGGCGTGACGAACCGAGAAACGGGAAGATCTCCAGCGGCTCGCCTTCGACCGTCTCGACGACAGGCGCGTAGTGCAGAACGACAAGCGTGCGTTTGGCGCGGACCTGCCGCATCGCGTTTTCAAGCCGCATCGCTTCGTTCACGCTTTCCGCCACCATCGACTTGATCGCCGGTTCGCCGAAGGAGCCGAGCATGCGCGACCCAAAACCGCCAACGAAACCCTTGACCCCGACGAACCCGACCTCGTGAATCTCCGTCGCCTCGCCGTCGAGCAGGTGAACGCCCGCCTGGCGCAGAATGTCGGTGACCTGCTCGACGGCGCCTGACTCATAGTCGTGGTTGCCAAGTACGGCGACGACCGGGATCGTGCAGGCACGCAGTTCCTCGGCAAGGATTTCGGCCTCCCGAGGCTTGCCGAGATTGGTAAGGTCGCCGGTCAGCACGAGAACCTGGGCTGCACGCGACATCTCGCCGAAAAGATCGCGGTACGAGGCCTGGTCCTCCTTGCCGACATGCAGATCGCCAATGGCGGCGACTTTGAGTGCGCTGCCGTTTTCCGCCTTCGGCGAAGCAGTTTCGAGCTCGTCAGCCATTGCTATGTTCTCCTTCACCGCCGACGTCGGCAAAACCCCAGTCGTTGACGTCGATCTCATAGTCAGTTCGTGAAAGCATGCGCCCACGGCAGATTTTCATCCGGGAAGGTGGCAATTCGCGCTGCTTGGCCAGCCGGTCAAGCAGCTCGTCGAGCAGCCAGGCGGGCACGCGGCCCCGCTCCGTCGGATAGATCCATCGGAAGTTCAAGAGATGCATCAGCAGAACTTCCCAATGAACTTCCATGTAGGAAAGCAGCCTTTGCCAGTCGATCTGGTCGTGGGCCTTGAGGATGGTGTGCGCGACGTCGGCACCATCGTGGCGACCGCGGTCCTGGATGAAACTTTTGGACCAGATAAGCTCGGTGGGCCCGATGATCCGCACCTGGCTGCCCAGCAATTCGCCCTGACGGGCGTGCTCCAGCCACTGGTCGTCGACAGGCATTGTGCCGTTCATCGAGGCGAAAATGACGTCGAAAAAATGGGTGCCCTTGAACACTTTGCCGAGCCACCGGTCGTCCTCGACCACGACGGCGTAGCCGATCTGCTTGAAATGGGCGAGGATGCGCGGGCAGTCGCCGGCCTTGCAGAAAATGTCGAGATCCTTGGTCTGGCGGATGATCCCGGTATAGGCGCTTACGGCATAGGTGCCGGCGACGAGAAAGGGGATGCCGGTCGCGACAAGTTCGCGGATCGCTTCGATATAAAAG
Source organism: Mesorhizobium sp. M0800 (assembly GCF_040320095.1). Taxonomy (NCBI): domain Bacteria; kingdom Pseudomonadati; phylum Pseudomonadota; class Alphaproteobacteria; order Hyphomicrobiales; family Phyllobacteriaceae; genus Mesorhizobium; species Mesorhizobium sp. M0800. The sequence continues at coordinate 304,076 of NZ_JAMYOZ010000002.1, read as the reverse complement.
ACCTCCGCTTCGGCATTGCGAAGCGTCGGGGCGGCTTTTGGATCGACCGACGGAAGGGATGCCGGGATAGCACTTTTCGGTGGAGGATCGATGATCATAGCAATGGCTCCTGGCCCGGCAGACCAGCAGCCGCCTGTATCTAATAGCCAAGCATGCCCGATGGTTCCCGCCGCGGCGTGCCACTACCGCTCTCGCCTGCTGCATCAGGCGGACACGCCGCCGTGGCAGGCCTTCGAAGCGGTCATGGTTGTCGGCTGCGGCGCGGCCCTAAAAGGATATGTGAGCGGTCATTTTGGCGTCAAGATCGCAGCGCGGTCAGCCTCAAGCGCGTCGAGGCGGAGTGGGCCCGCTATCATCCTCGGGTCCGGAGAGGATTGGCTTCAACATGGTTCCCGAACTGTCGGAGGCGCTGCGCATTCGGCGCAACAGCCACTTGAGCGCCCGTGGCCAGACCGACTCTGTTTGCCGGAAAGCTGCAGGCGGCGTGGCGAAAAGGCCATTCTCCATTTTGTAGTCCCTCACTGTCTCAGTCCAATCAGCGTTCTTCAACGAGCAAAGCTTGTGTTGGTTCCGCGTCGCCATCGGCGGGAGCACGGGCTGGACAGGCGAAGTCATCGTTGGTGGGTTCGAGCGGGCTAGCCCTCTGCAGCGAAATCAGTGGCCTCGGCGATCAAGTCGCGGAATTCAGCCCACTAGCCGGCGGGATTCAGCTCGTATCCTAATGCGCCGGCTCTGGACACGACCCGCGAAGGCTGAAATTGTGATCGGCATTTTCCAGTTGCAAATTTGGTTGGGCTCGGCGGGGATGGCGCTGGTTTCTGAAGACATTGCCAGCCATCCGGCATTGCGTCGGCATGTCCAGGCTCAGTCGCGGACACTTCTCCAGACCTATGAAGCGAACCCGCGGCTGGCCTCCGTGTTCGCCACGCAACAGCGTTGGCTGATGGCCCATATCGGCCTTGGCTTGTATTTCAATCGAGAGCCGGACGATCATCGCAAGAGACTTACGTCCGCACGGTTCATGGACGACATCTGCCGGCATTCGGTGGCCAGCCGCAACACCGCCGATGCCTTCCTGAAGGAGATGCTGCATTACGGTTTCATCCGGCATCTGCCGATTAAATATGGGCGCATCCGCCCCTTTGAGCCGGCCGCGGGCACTCTGGAGACGGTTGCCGGCTGGGTCATGGCTCATCTGAAAACGCTGGACAGCCTGGACGGTGGATTTCGACTGCCTGCATTCGTCGCACAACCGGATGTGCTCGCCAAACTGCAGCCGCTGGTGGCCGACGGCCTCCTTTCGTCGCGTGCCGTGCGCGAGCCAAGACAGACTTTTTCCTTGTTCACCTGGCTCGACAATGGCGGCATCGTCATGGATTGGCTGATGTCCGGCGTCGATCCCGATCATGCCGACCTGGACCGAATTCCGACCGGTGTCGTGTCAATCGGGGATTTCGCGAACTGGCTCAAGCTTTCCCGGACCCACCTGTCACGCAAATTGCGCGATGCCGAGGAACTCGGCAGCATCGGCTGGTTGGGCCAGCGCGGTCATTCGGTCATGTGGGTGTCGAGCGAGTTCTATCAGGAATACATGACCGCCCAGGCGGTCAAGCTCGCCATCATCGATGCAGCCTTCGACAATTGTGTTGTAACTTCCGAAACCAGCTGAACCGCGAGCCGACCGCCGTCGTGGCAGCCTTGGCGCCGCCGCGACGGAGGTCTGGCATTTCAATCGATGTCGAACGACACGCCCTGCGCAAGCGGCAGCGCCTTGGAATAATTCACCGTATTGGTGGCGCGCCGCATATAGGCCTTCCAGGCATCGGACCCCGACTCGCGGCCGCCGCCGGTCTCCTTCTCGCCACCGAAGGCACCACCGATCTCGGCCCCTGACGTGCCTATATTGACGTTGGCGATGCCGCAGTCCGATCCATCGACGCTAAGAAAGCGCTCGGATTCCTGCAGGTCGCGGGTAAAGATCGAGGATGACAGCCCCGCTCCCACCGCATTGTGTTCTTCTAGCACGGTGTCGAAGTCCGAATATTTCATCACATAGAGAATGGGCGCGAAGGTTTCCTCCGTCACCGGCGAAACCTGCCGCGGCATTTCGACCAGCGCCGGACGCACATAGTAGGCCTCGGGGTGACCGTTCTCGACCCGCATTCCGCCGGTTATCTTACCGCCATGCGAAGCCGCCTCCTCCAGCGCCTTCTGCATATTCTCGTAGGCAGCCTTGTCGATCAGCGGGCCAACCAGAGCGCTTGTCTCCAGCGGATTGCCGACCGAGACGCTCTCATAAGCCTTCTTCAGGCGCGGAACGAGATGGTCATAGACGCTCTCATGCACGAACAGGCGCCTGAGCGTCGTGCAGCGCTGGCCGGCCGTGCCCATGGCGCCGAAGGCGATAGCGCGGAGCGCCATGTCCAAATCGGCCGTCGGGCAGACGATGCCGGCATTGTTGCCGCCGAGCTCCAGCACCGCACGGGCAAAGCGCTTCGCCAGCCGTGGGCCGACATCCCTGCCCATGCGCGTCGAGCCGGTGGCCGAAACCAGCGGCACCTTCGGATGGTCAACCAGGATCTCGCCGACGGCACGGTCGCCGATCAGCACCGGCGCCAGGCCCTGCGGCGCGTCCGTGCCAAAACGCTTTACCGCGCGTGCAAAAATCGCTTCGCAGGCGAGCGCCGTCAGCGGCGTCTTCTCGGACGGTTTCCACACCACCGCGTCGCCGCAGACCAGCGCAAGCGCCGCGTTCCACGACCATACCGCCACCGGAAAGTTGAAGGCCGAAATGACGCCGACGACGCCGAGCGGATGCCAGGTCTCCATCATGCGATGGCCAGGACGCTCGGTGGCGATGGTCAGGCCGTACAATTGCCGGGAAAGACCGACGGCGAAATCGCAGATGTCGATCATCTCCTGCACTTCGCCAAGACCCTCGGACGGGATCTTGCCGACCTCGATCGATACCAACCGGCCAAGCTCGGCCTTGTGTGTGCGCAATTCCTCGCCGAGCAGCCGTACCAGCTCGCCACGCTTGGGAGCTGGTACCTGCCGCCACGCCAGGAAAGCTTTGTGGGCATTGTCGATGGTCGTTGCCGCATCGGCCGGCGAGATGGTCTTCAGCGCGGCGATCTGCTCGCCGGTCACCGGGCTGCGCACGATAAGATCGCCGCCCGTAAGCGCGCGCTCGGCAACGCCCAGTTTCGCCAGAAGCCCGGCCGTTTCCATCGCAATCGTCATTTTTATCCCTTTCAGATGCCGTCGCTTATATGGCGTCGGCCCAAACTTTTCGCCATACCGGTTCCCTGCCGGTCGGCATACCAGGCGCTGTCATGGCGTGGCATTACGCGTTTCAGGGAGAAATCGCCACCCCGGCATGGTCCAAGCCGGCGTCCGACTGTTGAACCAGCCAGATAGAGCGAATCAGTGTGCCGTCTTGGCGGTTTCCCGCACGGCGCTTTCTTTCATCAGCCGGTCGATATGCATGCGGATATGCGCTGCCTCGGCGGCCGTATTGGCAAGCGCGATGGCGCGGTCGAAAGCGACGCGCGCCTCCTCGCCGCGGCCAAGCTGCATCAGCAGTCCGCCCTTGAGGCCGAAGAAATGGAAATAGCCGGAAAGCCTTCCCTCCAGCGGCTCGATCATGGCGAGTGCGGCTTCCGGTCCACGCACCTTGGAGACCGCGACGGCGCGGTTGAGCGTCACCACCGGCGACGGCTGCATCTGCTCAAGCAGGCCGTAGAGCAGGTCGATCTCGTTCCAGTCCGTGTCCTCGGGCTTTTCCGCCCGCGCATGCAGTGCGGCGATCGCCGCTTGCACCTGGTAGGGACCGGGCTTGCGATGGCGCAACGCCTTATCGACCAGCGCCAGGCCTTCATCGATCATCTTGCGGCTCCACAGGCTACGGTCCTGGTCTTCGAGCAGCACGATCTCGCCGTTCTCGTCGAAGCGAGCCGGCGAGCGTGCATGCTGCAGCAGCACCAGCGCCGTCAGCCCCATGATCTCCGGCTCGGTCTGGAATAGCCTGAGCAGCAGCCGGGCCAGCCGGATCGCCTCTTCGCAAAGCGGCGCACGCGCCGAAGCCTCGCCGCTGTTGCTGGAATAGCCTTCGTTGAAGATCAAGTAGACCATGGCGGCGACGGCGGCGAGCCGTTCGGAGCGCTCGACCGCTCCCGGCGTCTCGAACGGCACCCCGGCGTCGGCGATGCGCGCCTTGGCGCGCGTGATACGCTGCTCCATGGCGCTTTCACCGACGAGGAAGGCGCGGGCGATCTGCTTGACCGTCAGGCCGGAGACGATGCGTAACGCCACCGCGATCTGCTGTGTGGCCGGCAGGTCGGGATGGCAGCAGATAAACAGCAGCCGCAAAATATCGTCGCGGTAATGCGCCCCGTCCAGCCGCTCGGCGACGTCGCTCTCGGCATCCTCCAGATCGGAGATCTGGTCCTCCTCCGGCAGCGGCGCCTGCTTGGCGCGCTTGCGCACCGCATCGATGCCGCTGTTGCGGCCGACGAAAATCAGCCAAGCTGCCGGATCGCGCGGAGGACCGTTTTTCGGCCAGTTGTTCAGTGCCCTCAGGCAGGCGTCCTGGAATGCTTCCTCCGCCGCGTCGAGGTCGCGGAAGTAGCGCAGCAATGCCCCCATCACCTGCGGGCGAGCGGTGCTGATTGCCGTGCTGATCCAGGCGAGTTCGGTCATGCGGAAACCTTGGCGGGATTGAAGAGCGAGACCGGCCGGATTTCATAGGAGCCGCCGCTCGGGTTGACCTCGGAAAGCTCGCGCGCGAAGTCGACGGCCTCATCGAGGTCGGCGCATTCGAGCGTGTAGAAGCCGAGGAACTGTTCCTTGGTTTCGGCAAACGGGCCGTCGATGACGATCGATTCGCCCTTGACCTTCCTCAGCGTCGTCGCCGCGGTCGTCGGCAAGAGCCGCGCCACCGGGCCAAGCCGGCCCGCCTGGGCATATTTTTCCTGGACACCGATAAGCTTTTCCATGACTGCGTCGTCCTGCTCCTTGCTCCAGGAGCAGACGACGTCTTCAGAGGCATAGCAGAGGATCGCGTAGAGCATGGGTCGTCCTTTTCTCTATCAAAGGACGAAACACTAGGACCGATGCCGACATGGCGTCGACAAAAAAATACGCTCCGTCCGGCGTCATTCCCTCGCCTTCAGCCATCTCAAGACCAAGGCCTCCTCGTCGTCGAGCCCGGCGATCGAGCGCTTGCCTTTGTTGGCATCCGCCATTTCGTCCAGCAGCCGTCCTTCGGACCAGGCGCGGAACACTTCCGGATGGATGTAGCATTGGCGACAAACCGCGCGTGTGTTGCCGAGCCGCTCGGCAACCTTGTCGATGACATTGTTCATCACCCGCTTTTGCTGCGCCTGGCTTTCGGGACGTTCGGTTTGCGCAAACAGCGACGCCGCATGGATGGTGCCACCCCAGGTTCTGAAGTGCTTGGAGCTGAACTCCGCTCCGGCGTTCTCCCTGATATAGCGGTTGACGTCGTCTGAGCGCACCGGATGCCTGTTTCCGTCCTCGTCGAGATACTGGAACAGTTTTTGGCCCGGCAGGTCCTGCGCTCCACGCACGATCTTGGCAATCCGGCGATCGACAAGCTTCAATCTCCATTCCTTGCCGGATTTACCGATGAAGGCAAAACGCAGGCTCGAGCCCTTGATGTCGACATGGCGGTCACGCAGCGTGGTCAGCCCAAAACTCTTGTTGTCGCGGGCATAGGCGGCATTGCCGACACGGATCATCGTGTTGTCGAGCAGCCAGACGATAGCCGCAACGACGCGTTCCAGCGGCAGGCCGTGACGGCGCAAATCGACGTCGATCTGCCGCCGCAGTTCGGGCAGGCTCTCGGCGAAGGCGACCAGGCTCGAATATTTGACGCCGTCACGCTCCTCCGCCCAGTGCGGGTGATAGCGGTATTGTTTGCGTCCGCGCTGGTCCCGACCGGTCGCCTGGATGTGACCGTCGGCATCCGGCGAGATCCACACATCCGTCCAGGCCGGTGGAATGGCGAGCGCCTTGATGCGTGCCAGCGCCTCCCCGTCGACAATCCGCCCGTCGGGTCCTTTGTACGAGAACCCCTTGCCCGAACGCAGCCGGCGAATACCGGGTTCAGTGTTGGTGACATAGTTGAGCGAGGCCCGAACGGCCGAGGCTTGCGCGCCGTTCTCCAGCGCTCCGTTCTGCGGCACCCCGTTTTTTGGTGCAGCTTTTCTCACAGCCGATTGGCCAGACGACGACCCGGATTTGTCCAGCATGTCCTCTCCACCGAATTTCCGTAGATAAGCCGCTTGCCGGCTGCGGGTTCCAACGCCTCTTGATCTCTTGGCTCCAGAACAGCCTATCGACGTCGCCGTGCGTCGAAGACGTGCGTCGTCACGCCTTTTCGAGCACGACCGGAATGACGTCGACCGCCTGCTCGCCGACCTGTCCACCAGTGGTTTTCAGCACGCCGACGATCGGCGCCACATCGGAGTAATCGCGGCCGTAGCCGACCGTGATATGGTCGTTGCTTGCCCGCATGCCATTGGTCGGATCGAATTCCTGCCAGCCGGCATCGCGCCCGCACCACACCTTGACCCAGGCGTGCATGGCGTCGGCGCCTTCGAGCCGCGGCTTCCCGCGTGGCGGGATGGTGCGCAGGAACCCGCTGACATAGCCCGCGGGAATACCGAGGCCGCGCAGGCCGGCGATCATGATGTGGGAAAAATCCTGGCAGACGCCGCGCTTCAGGCCAAAGGCGTCGCTGGCCCGCGTCTGCACCGTGGTCGCCTCGCCGTCATAGGTGAAATCGCGGTGAATGCGGTTGCACAGAGCCATGGCCGTGCCGACTGTCGAACTGCCGGCACTGCCTTTCGCATAGGCAGTGATTGCCGCGTCGATGCCGGCATGATCGCTGGCGGCCAGAAAGTGATGCGGCGAAGCCGGCGCCAGCGAGTGCACTGCGCCGAGTTCTTCCCTCAGCCGGCGTATGTCCGGCGATACGTCGAGCCCGGGTTCGGGCCGCGACACTGAAACACGCGCGCTCATCCTGATGTCGAGCGCATCATGCGCGTCACGAAAGGCGATCGAGGTGACACTGTTGCCGAAGAAGTCGGAAAAGTCGGAACGTTCGCTGGGCGCCGGCACAAAAGACAGTGAAGCGGCGATGACGCGCTGCACGCCAGGGATGGTCGGCGGCAGCACGCGCACCTGATGGCGGCCACCGCCGGCCGCCGCATCATAGTCGTAACGCAGGTGAAGCCTGATGTCGTAGAGCATGCTGTCTCTACCCGAAATAGGCTTTGGCGAGGCTGTTGTAGAGCCCGCCGATTTCATTGGCGAGATCGCCGAGGGCCTTGGCCGTCATGTCCGAGGGCTCCTTGATGGCGATCGACGTGTTGAGCTGCAGGATTTCCTTGGCCGCCGGCGACATATGGCCTTCAGCGCCGACAGCGGGCAGCAGCGCGATTTCGGCCTTCAGCCGTTCGAGCTGGAAAAGGATTGAGCGCGGGTTGAGCGGATCGAGCGCCAGAAGGTCGACCACCGTGCGCCGCCCCGCCTGCACCGGATATTGCCGACGGTGCGTCATGACGCTGTCGCCGATCTCCAGCATCATGTCGAGCGCGCCTTCCGGCGCCTGGGCTCCGGTCAGCCGGGCGAGCGTGCGGGCTATCTGGATGCCGCGTTCGAGCCTGCGGCCGATTTCCAGGAAACGCCAGCCGGCAAAGCGGTACATGTTCTCGTGCAGCAGGCCGGAAAACCCGGCTAGCTTGCGCAGGATGACCGTCATTGCCCTTGTCGCGTCGTCGCCCGGCGCCACTGTCGCGGCAAATTGATGGATGGTCTTCGACAGATCCTTCAATGCCAGCCAGCCATCGGGCGAGAAGCGGTCGCGGATCTGCCCGGCGCTGTAAACGGCGCTGTCCAGCGTGCCGATGAGCCCCAATGGGATTGCCGTCTCGACGTCGATGCCGAACGGCGCGAGATAGTCGCTGATATCGGCGAGCAGCGGCATCTCGGGATCGGATGTCTCGGCCAGCCGCACATGGTAGGCGCGCAGGATGCGCACCGTGTCTTCCGACCGCTCGATATAGCGGCCGAGCCATGTCAGGTTCTCAGCCGCGCGGCTGGGCAGGCTGCCGGGCAAGGTTCGGGTGAAGCTGTCGTGCTCCTGCGGCAGCAGCGTCTCGCGCTCGACCGGCCTGTCGCTGACCACCCAGACATCCGCCGCCTGGCCGCCGCGCTGCATGGCGATGGCCGTCGGGTCGAGCGAGAAGCCGACACGGGCAAAGCCGCCCGGCATCACCGTCCAGCCTTCCGGCGTCCGCGCCAGATAGACGCGCAGGCTTGCCGGCCGCGGCTCCAGCCAGCCGCCGACATAGACAGGCGTGGTCGACAGCGTCACCGCTTCCTGGCCGACGAAGTCGCCGCCGTCCCGTTCGATCCTGGCGACGAGTTCGGCCCGTTCCCCGACCGACAGCGCTGACCCGAGCTTGGTCGAGCCGTCGTCCTCGAAGGCAAGCCGCGTCGACAGCGCCGGGCCGATCACCATGCTATCGATGTTCGCGAGCACATGTTCACGCTCCGTCTCCTGCCCGCACCACCATGTCGCGACCGTCGGCAGCAGCAGTTCCTCGTTGCGCAGGGCCCGCGAAATCTTGGGCAGGAAGGCGAGCAGCGCGCGCGTCTCCATCAGGCCGGAACCCAGTGCATTGACGGCCGAAACCGCCCCTTGCCGGACCGCCTCGACCAGCCCCGGCGTGCCGATCTGCGAGTCCGGCCGCAATTCAAGCGGATCGGCGAAGGCGGCGTCGAGCCGCCGCCACAAGACGCTCACCGGCATCAGCCCCGAAACCGTGCGCACCATCAGCCTGCCGCCCGAGACGGTCAGGTCCTCGCCCTCGAGCAGCATGATGCCGAGATAGCGGGCGATATAGGCATGTTCGTAATAGGTTTCGTTCAGCGGTCCCGGCGTCAGGATGGCGACACGGCCGCCGGCTTGCTTGGCCATGCCGATCAGCGCGTCGCGGAAGCGACGGAAGAAGCCGGCCAGGCGGTGCACATGCATCTCGCCGTAGATGTCGGACAGCGCCCTCGTGGTGGCGACGCGGTTCTCCAGCGCGAAGCCGGCGCCCGACGGCGCCTGTGTGCGGTCGCCAAGCACCCACCAGCGGCCGTCCGGGCCACGGCCGAGCTCGAAGGCGCAGAAATGCAGGAAATGGCCGCTGGCCGGCCTGGTGCCGACGACCGGCCGCAAATATTCCGGGCTGGCCGCGATCAATCCGGCCGGCAGAATGCCTTTCTCGACCAGCCGGTTCGGACCGTAAATGTCGGCGATGGTCTCCTCGAACAGATCGGCGCGCTGGACCAGGCCGGCGCTGATGTCAGCCCATTCCTGCTCCTCGATCAGCAGCGGCACATGCGCCAGCGGCCATTCCCGCTCGTTGGCGCCGGCCTTGTCGTAGACGCGGTAATAGACGCCGGCATCGCGCAGGTACTGGTCGGCGCGGGCGAAGCGCTGGGCAAGCTTTTCCGGACCCAGGTCCTCCAGCGCCTCGATGAAGTGCCGCCAGGCCGGCCGCGGATTGCCCGACGCATCGACCATCTCGTCGACGACGCCGTCGATCGGCTGATAGTGCTCCAGCAGACTGTGGGTTTGCGGCTTGCTGCGCAGCCTTTTGTGATTCCCCTTCGCCATGGCTGATCAGAGTCTTTGCGGCCGCCGAAGGTCAAGGGTCATCGGGAAATCTTCAGAGGCTTCTTCGTTGCGCAGCACATAGCTGGACGGCGTATGGCCACGTGGCTCGAAGCGGGCGAGCCGCCGCGCCTCCGCTTCGTTGCCGTTGACCGGGAAGGTGTCGTAGCTGCGCCCGCCGGGATGTGCCACATGATAGACGCAGCCGCCAACCGCGCGGCCCGACCAGCGGTCATAGATGTCGAAGACCAGCGGGGTGTTGACCGGTAGCGCCGGATGCAGGCCCGACGCCGGCTGCCAGGCCTTGAAGCGCACGCCGGCCACCGAGATCTCGCGGTTGTCGGTCACCTTCATCGGCACGACGCGGCCGTTGCAGACGACGGCGTGACGCTCCGGGTTGAGCCCCTCGGTCTTCACCTGCAGCCTTTCGACGGAGGAATCGACAAAGCGTACGGTGCCGCCGATCGCGCCTTGCTCGCCCATCACGTGCCACGGCTCGAGCGCCTGCCTGAGTTCCAGCTTGACGCCGGCATGCTGGACCTCGCCGCAGAACGGGAAGCGGAATTCGAGCTGGGCGTCGAACCATTCCGGACGGAACGCAAAGCCGTTCAGCTTGAGGTCGTCCAGCACGTCGAGAAAATCCGCCCAGACATAATGCGGCAGCATGAAACGGTCGTGCAGCGAGGTGCCCCAGCGCACGAAGCGGCCGTCGAGCGGGTTCTTCCAGGCCCGGGCGATGATGGCGCGCACCAGCAATTGCTGCGCCAGGCTCATGCGCGCGTTGGGCGGCATCTCGAAGCCGCGGAATTCGACCAGCCCGAGCCGGCCCGTCGGCCCGTCCGGCGAAAACAGCTTGTCGATACAGATTTCCGAGCGATGCGTATTGCCCGTCACGTCGGTCAGAAGGTTGCGGAACAGCCGGTCGACCAGCCACGGCAGGGGTGCCGCGCCCTTGTCCGGATGTGGCACCTGCGCCATCGCGATTTCGAGTTCGTAGAGCGAATCGTGGCGCGCCTCGTCGAAGCGCGGCGCCTGGCTGGTCGGGCCGATGAACAGGCCGGAGAAAAGGTAGGACAGCGACGGATGCCGCTGCCATTGCAGCACCAGGCTCTTCAACAGGTCGGGGCGGCGCAGGAACGGACTGTCATTGGGCGTTGCGCCGCCGACGACGACGTGGTTGCCGCCGCCGGTGCCGGTGTGGCGGCCGTCGATCATGAACTTGTCGGCGCCAAGCCGCGTCTGCCGCGCCTCCTCGTAGATCGCCGTGGTCGTCGCCACGCAATCCTGCCAATTCGCGGCGGGGTGGATATTGACCTCGATGACGCCGGGATCGGGTGCGACACGGATGACATTGAGGCGCGGATCGTGCGGCGGGCCGTAGCCCTCTATATGCACCGGCAGGCCGATCGCCCTTGCCGCGTTCTCAGCCGCCGCCACCAGTTCGAGATAGTCCTCCAGCGCCTCGACCGGCGGCATGAACACACAAAGCCGTCCGTCGCGCGGCTCGACCGAAAGGGCCGTGCGCACGGCGCCGCCGATCTCGGTGATCTCCTGTTCGACGCGTTCCTGCTGGCCGGTAACGGCCGTAAAGGATACCGCCTGCTGGCGTCGCGCCATCTCGTCGGCGCCCTCCAGTTCGGCCGCAGCGGGCGACGAAGCAGAACCGGGCAAGATCGCCTCGCGCGCCGGCAGTGGTCCGCGCGGCAGCGACGGATCGACCGGGACTATGTAGGGGAACTGCGCCGGCGGCACATAGGGCAGCGTGCCGAGCGGCAGGCGGTAGCCGACCGGCGAATCGCCGGGCACCAGGAACAGCCTGCCGCGCCGCGTCTTCCATTTCTCCGAGCGCCAGCGCGGTCCGGAAGCCTGGCTGTTCCAGCGCTGGACGGGCAGCACATAGCCCGACGGCTTGGTCAGCCCGCGTTCGAACACCCGCGCCATGCGGCTGCGCTCCTCCGGATCCTCCAGCTTCGAATTGGAAGGATCGACGTTGTCAGGCAGCTTGCCTTCCTTGAGCAGCCACTCGGCCGGATCCTCATAGGCTTCGCTGACCATCGTCTTGTCGATGCCGAGTTCGTCGGCGATCGCCGTCAGCAGGCCTTCGGCCTGCTTCGGTCCGACATCCGCCTCGCTCTTTTCATGCGCGATCAGCGACGGGTCGCTCCACACCGGCTCGCCGTCGGTGCGCCAGTAGAGCGAGAAGGTCCAGCGCGGCAGGCTTTCGCCGGGGTACCATTTGCCTTGCCCGTAATGCAGGAAGCCGCCCGGCGCGAAGCGTTCGCGCAGCCGGCGGATCAGCGCGTCGGCCTTTTCGCGTTTGGTTGGCCCGACGGCAGCGGTGTTCCATTCTGCAGCCTCGAAATCGTCGATCGAGACGAAGGTCGGCTCGCCGCCCATGGTCAGCCGCACATCGCCGGCCTGGAGCGCAGCATCGACCTGGACCCCCAGCGCGTCCAGCGCCTGCCAGCTCTCGTCGGAGAACGGCTTGGTAATGCGCGGATGCTCGGCGATGCGGTCTACCCGCATGTCGAAGCCGAATTCGACATTGGCGAAGCTCGCCATGCCGGAGATCGGCGCGGCATTGCGGAAATGCGGCGTTGCCGCGAGCGGCACATGGCTTTCGCCGGTGAGCAGGCCGGAGGTCGGGTCGAAGCCGATCCAGCCGGCGCCCGGCAGATACACCTCGCACCAGGCATGGAGGTCGGTGAAATCGGTCGCCGTGCCGGGCGGCCCGTCGAGCGCAACGAGGTCGGGTTTGAGCTGGATCAGGTAGCCGGAGACGAAACGCGCGGCGATGCCGAGGTTCCTCAGTATCTGCACCAGGAGCCAGCTGGAATCGCGGCACGATCCCTTGCCGGCGGCCAGCGTTTCCTCGGGCGAGAAGACGCCGGTTTCCATGCGCACGATATAGGCGATCTCGCGCTGCAGCCGCGCATTGAGGTCGACGACAAAATTGACGGTGTTGGTCGGGTGGCGCGCGAGGGTTTTCAGGAATGCCTCCAACAGCGGCCCCGCCGGTTCCGGCGTCCGGTAGATGGTCAGATCGTCCCGGATCTCTTCGGGGTATTCGAACGGAAACGTCTCGGCCGACGGTTCGACGAAGAAATCGAACGGATTGTAGACCGTCATGTCGGCAACGAGATCGACCTCGATCTTCAGTTCCGTCACCGGCTCGGGAAAGACGAAACGGGCAAGGAAATTGCCGTAAGGGTCCTGCTGCAAATTGACGAAGTGGTTTGCCGGCCCGACCTTCAGCGAATGGCTGAGCACTTTGGTGCGGGAATGCGGCGCAGGCTGCAACCTTATGACTTGCGGGCCCAAGACGACCGGCCGGTCGTATTTGTAGTGGGTCAGGTGATAGACGGCTGCCAGAATTGCCATGGTGCCCCTGAAGTCGGCGTTTCAAAAGGAGTTCGCTGAACCCTGACACGAATGCTGACCATTCTCCAAGCAGAGATGTTGCGCTGCACCTAAATTAAGCAGCTTTCACAGCTTCACGAAACGGAGCGCCGAGCCTGGAATTCCGTGGCGTGGCGGCAAGACGTTGCAACGGTGCAGAGCCGAAGGCCGGCGGGTCAGCACCGGGCGCTTCCCGCCGACATTGATGTCAGCAGCACGCGCGATGCTTGGTCGAAAAGAGCTGAAAAGAAAAACCCGCCTCGGTGAGCGGGTCTTCGGTGCGAATTGGCACCATAGCCAAGTTAGTAGCATAGCTGCCGGCACAAAGCAAGAACAAAATGTGGCACCGTCGGCGAAAATTGCCGATCTCCCGCCTTGCGAGGGGAGATGCCAAGCAGTGGCGCCCTGGCAGCGGAGGACACCTGCCAATGCTAAAAGAACGCCTGCAACCCGGTCTGCGCCCGTCCGAGGATCAGCGCATGCACATCATGCGTGCCCTCATAGGTGTTGACGGTTTCCAGGTTCTGGGCGTGGCGCATGACGTGGTAGCCGATCTGGATGCCATTGCCGCCATGCATGTCGCGGGCCTGGCGGGCGATGTCGAGCGCCTTGCCGCAATTGTTGCGCTTGACGAGCGAGATCATCTCCGGCGCCATCTTGCCTTCATCCATCAGCCGCCCGACGCGCAGGCTGCCCTGCAGGCCGAGCGCGATCTCGGTCTGCATGTCGGCGAGCTTCTTCTGGAAAAGCTGCGTGCCGGCCAGCGGCTTGCCGAACTGCTTACGGTCGAGGCCATATTGGCGGGCGCGGTGCCAGCAATCCTCGGCCGCGCCCATGGCGCCCCAGGAAATGCCGTAGCGTGCCCGGTTGAGGCAGCCAAACGGCCCTTTGAGACCCGAGACGTTGGGCAGCAGCGCGTCGTCGCCTACCTCGACGCCTTCCATCACCACTTCGCCGGTGATCGAGGCTCGCAGCGACAGCTTGCCACCGATCTTCGGCGCCGACAGCCCGTTCATGCCCTTTTCCAGGACAAAGCCGCGAATCTGGTTGTCATGCGCGCGCCCACTTTCGTCGGACAACTTTGCCCAGACGACGAACACGTCGGCGATCGGCGCATTGGAAATCCACATCTTCGAGCCGGAGATCCTGTAGCCGTTCGCAGTCTTCTCGGCCCGCGTCTTCATGCCGCCCGGGTCGGAACCGGCGTCAGGTTCGGTCAGACCAAAGCAGCCGATCCATTCGCCCGACGCCAGCTTCGGCAGGTATTTCTTGCGCTGTTCTTCCGAGCCATAGGCGTGGATCGGATACATTACCAGCGACGACTGCACGCTCATCATTGAGCGATAGCCCGAGTCGATCCGCTCCACTTCCCGCGCGACCAGCCCGTAGGTGACGTAGTTGGCGCCGAGCCCGCCATATTCCTCGGGGATGGTGATGCCGAGCAGACCGGCCTCGCCCATTTCGCGGAAGATCCCGGCGTCGGTCTTTTCCTCGAGATAGGCTTCCTCGATCTTCGGAGCGAGCTTGTCGGCGGCAAACGCCGCGGCGCCATCGCGCACCATGCGCTCGTCTTCCGAAAGCTGGGCCTCGATCAGGAAAGGATCATCCCAGACGAATGCGTTCTTGTCGGCGGCCATGGCTCTCGGTCTCCCAAACTCATGCATGTCGCCCAAAGCTTGCCCGCGGGCCTGACCCGAGGGTGTTCGGCAGCTTGGGGATAACGACATGCATCGAAACAGAAATCTTGAAACGCGCGGCTTATCGGCTCCCGTCCTGAAAAAATCAAACGAAATAGCTTCGCCGATCCATGAGCATTGGTGATGGATCATCAATGTCGAGCGCCGCCGTCTGACCTGGCGGCGCAGCCCGGCTCGCGAAATTACTTCCGCTTCAACGCATCGGCCAAAGCGGCGCCGAACGCGCCCTGCTGCACCGGCCGCTCCGGCTGGCGTTGGGGCGCGGGCGCGCGCGGCACCGGCCTGCTGCCATTGTCGCGCGGCTTCGGTGCGCCACCGTCGCCATCCTTGCGCATCGACAGACCGATGCGCTTGCGCTTGATATCGACGTCGACGACACGCACCTTGACCACGTCGCCGGCCTTGACCACCTCATGCGCGTCCTTGATGAACCGATCGGCCAGTTGCGAGACGTGCACCAGTCCGTCCTGGTGCACGCCGATATCGACGAAGGCGCCGAAGGCGGCGACATTGGTGACAGTGCCTTCAAGCTGCATGCCGGGCTTCAGGTCCTTGATGTCGTCGATGCCGTCGGCGAAGGTCGCGGTCTTGAAGCCGGGGCGCGGATCGCGGCCGGGCTTTTCCAGCTCCGCCAGGATATCGCGCACCGTCGGCAGGCCGAAGCGCTCATCGACGAAGACGCGCGGATCGAGCGCCTTGAGTGCGGCGCTGTCGCCCATCAGCGAGCGGACGTCGCGCCCGCAGGCCGCGACGATCTTCTTGGCCACGCCATAGGCTTCCGGATGCACCGCTGACGCATCGAGCGGCTCGCTGCCGTTTGGAATGCGCAGGAAGCCGGCGCATTGCTCGAACGCGCGGGGTCCAAGGCGGGAGACCTTCAACAGTTCGCGGCGGCTGGCGAACGGGCCGGAGGCATCGCGATGCGCAACGATCGCCTCGGCCAGCGATGCGCCGAGACCCGAAACCCGCGCCAGAAGCGGCGCTGACGCCGTGTTGAGATCGACGCCGACGGCGTTGACCGCATCCTCGACCACCGCTTCCAGCGAGCGGCCGAGGCGGTACTGATCGACGTCGTGCTGGTACTGGCCGACGCCGATCGACTTGGGCTCGATCTTGACCAGTTCGGCGAGCGGATCCTGCAGGCGCCGTGCGATCGACACCGCCCCGCGCAGCGACACGTCGAGGCCGGGAAATTCCGCCGCCGCCGTTGCCGAGGCGGAATAGACAGAGGCGCCGGCCTCGCTGACGATCACCTTGAGCGGCTTCGGCCCGGACCCGGCAGGCATGTCAGCCAGCATGTCGGCCACCAGCCTTTCGGTCTCGCGGCTGCCGGTGCCGTTGCCGATCGAGATCAGCTCGACCTTGTGCAGCCGGATGAGCTTGGCCAGTTCGGCCTGCGTGCCGCGGACATCGTTCTTCGGCGGGAACGGATAGACCGTTGTCGTCGCCAGCAGCTTGCCGGTGCCGTCCACCACCGCCACCTTGACGCCGGTGCGAATGCCCGGATCGAGCCCCATCGTCGGCCGCGAGCCGGCAGGCGCGGCAAGCAGCAAATCCTTGAGATTGCGGGCGAAGACATGGATGGCTTCTTCTTCGGCCCGCTCGCGCAGATCGCGCATCAGATCGAGCGTCAGGTGCAGCGACAGCTTTATGCGCCAGGTCCAGCCGGCGACCTCCATCAGCCAGCGGTCTCCCGGCAACTGGCGGCCGATGGCGTAGGCGTCGGCGATCATCCGCTCGACCGGCTTCACCGGCGAGATATCGTCGGCATCGACCTCGATGTCGAGCGACAGAACCTCCTCGTTGCGGCCGCGCAACATGGCCAGCGCGCGATGGCTCGGCACGTTGGCCCAGCGCTCGACATGGTCGAAATAGTCGGAGAATTTCGCGCCGGCCTCCTGCTTGCCGTCAACGACGCGCGAGCGCAGGAAGGCGCGTTCCTTCATATAGGTCCGCAACTTGCCAACCAGGTCGGCATTCTCGGCGAACTGTTCGGACAGGATGTCGCGCGCACCCTCGAGCGCCGCCTTGGTATCGACGACGTCTTCGCTGATGTAGGCCAGCGCCAGCTCGGCGGGTACGACCGTACGGTCGGCGAGAATGGCTTCCGCCAGCGGGCCCAGCCCGCGCTCGCGTGCGATCTCGGCCTTGGTGCGGCGCTTCGGCTTGTAAGGCAGGTAGATGTCTTCGAGTTCGGCCTTGGTAGCGGCCGCAGCGATCTTTGCCTCGAGCTCCTCGGTCAGCTTGCCCTGCTCGCGGATCGAACCAAGGATGGTGTCGCGGCGCGCGTCGAGTTCGCGCAGGTAGGCCAGCCGCTCGGCAAGGTTGCGCAGCTGCGTGTCGTCGAGGCCGCCGGTGACCTCCTTGCGGTAGCGCGCCACGAACGGCACGGTCGCGCCGTCGTCGAGCAAACCGATCGCCGCCGCAGCCTGTTCGGGCCGCGCGCCGATTTCGGCGGCTATGATGGTTGCGATGCGCTTGATGTCGGCTGCCATGTCGTACCTGTCGCTAGTCGAAACGAGCAGCGACCATAGGCGCGGAGCACTGCTGCGCCAACTGCGCCATTTTCAACCCGGCGAGAGGTCCACAGGAAAGGTCGGGCTGTCTGGATGGATCAGACCATCCGGCTCAGCGCCTCGAAGAAAGAAATCATATCCAGATCGAGCGGATCGTCGACCGGTACCGGCTGCGACGACATCTTTGCGATTACCATTTCGGCCTTCGGATTGACGTAAAGCCACTGGCCGTGGATGCCGATGCCGCAGACGGCGCCGCTTGCCGCGCCCGTCTGGTACCATTTGTTGCGGTAGCGGCCACGCGGAAACAGGAACGCCATCGTGCCGCGCCGCCAGGCCTCGGCGTCACCGCCGGTTTCGGCCGTGTCGCGCACCCAGGCTTCCGGCACGACGCGGCGGCCATTGGCCGTGCCGCCTTGCCGCATCATCTCGCCGACGCGTGCAAGGTCGCGCGGCGTCACCGAAATGCCGCCGGCGGTGCGCGCCGTTCCTTCCGTGTCGACTGTCACCGAGGCATCGCCGACGGCGCCGAGCGGCTCCCATAATTTTTCGCGCATCAGATCGGCGAAACGCCGGCCAGACGCACGTTCGAGCAGGATGCCGAGCAGGTCGGAATTGGGCGAACGGTAGCGGAACGTCCGGCCATGCGGCTCGGCCAGACCCTGCAGCGTCATGAGGAAAGTGGCCAGGCTCTCGGTGCCCCCGCCCGGATTCCACAGCATGGCGCGGCGATAGCGGGCGAAGGCGCTTTCCGGATCGAGATAGGCCTCTTCGAAATCGAGGCTGACACTCATGTCGAGCACGTGCCGCACACGCGCATCGCCATAGGCCGAGCCGGCGGCTTCGGGCAGATAGCGGCTTACCGGTGCCTGCGGATCGAAAATCCCCTCGCCTTCCAATATGCCGGCAACAATGGCGGTCAGCGACTTGCTGATCGAAAAGACGATGTGGCGCGCCCCAAACTCCATATGCGGCGCGAACCAGTCGCCGACGAATTCGCCGGCTTTCATGATCGTCAGCGCGTCGGTATCGGAGCGCCTGAGAAAAGCTGCGACAGTCTCCGCGCCGCCTGCAAGAGCGACCTTTTCGCCAAGTAGCCCGCCGAAATCCTGCGCCGGCGCCTCGCTGCTGCCCGGCTGTGCCGCCACGGCAGCGCTCGGCACCAGCTCGCCGACATTCTGGAACGACCACCGGCTGAACGGGCTTTCCCGCCAGTTGCCGAGCAGAACCTCATTGCGGCGAAAGCCGTATCTGGTCTCGAACGCGGTCTTGCCGGCCATGGTGGTCCTTGCGGATTTTCTTTGAGGTTCAGGCGAGCGCCGCGGCAATGGCATGCACGGCCTTCAGCGTCCCCACCGAATAGCCGATGTTGGTGAAATCCGGATAGCTCGAAAGCTTCACCACGACCATTTTCGTATCCCAGTCGATATGGATCAGCTGCCCGAACACGCCCCGGCACATCAGCGCGCGCGAGCGCGGGTCCTCGATCCAGAACTGGTTGCGGTAGCTGCCTTCCGGCAGGCTGGGACTGAAATCCGGCCCATGCCTGCCATTGCGTGTCGCCTCGATCCAGTCGGCCGGCACGATTTCGCCGCCATTGTCGAGGATCAGCTGGCCGAAGCGGCCATAGTCGCGCAGCGTGGCGTTGAAGCCACCGTCGGCGATGGCGTAGCCGGCGCCGTCGACGGTGAAGCAGGCGCTTTCATCGGCGCCGAGCTTTTGCCAGAGCTCTTCCGAAATCAGCTGCGCCAGCCTTTTGCCGCTCACCCGCTCCATGATGAAGGCAAGCACGTCGGTCTCGATCGAGCGGTATTCGAAGGCGGCGCCGTGTGGCCGCATTTTTTCCTTGAGCCCGAGGATCAGTTCAAACATATGCGATGGCCAGCGGAAGGCTGGATCGCTGTCCGGCGGCACCGGTTTCCAGCCGCTGGCGACATCGACCTGGCCGATGTCGGAATAGGGATCGGCGTATTCCTCGGAAAAGCGCACGCCGCTCGTCATGTCGAGCACATGCTGCACGCTGGCGCCTGCCCAGCCTGTCGCTTCCAGCTCCGGCAGATATGCCGTCACCGGCAAGGCCGGATCGATCAGTCCGCGCCCGACCAATATGCCGAACACCGAGCCCGTGACCGACTTCGCCATTGACTGCGACAAATGCAGCGTGCGCTCGGCCATGCCGTTGAAGTAGCGCTCATAGGCGACCTTGCTGTCCTTGAGCACGAGAAACCCGTCGGTATAGGTCTCGTCGAGCAGCCCGGCGAGCGTCGTCGGCTGCCCCATGCTGTCGCTCACCGGCAGCGCGTCGAGATCGACCTCAGCTCGCTCCAGTCGGTGGCGATGGCCATTGCCGCGCCAGATTTCGATCGTCGGCAGGATTTCGCGAATATGCTGGAACGCCCAACGATTCCATGGCGGCCGGTCCCAGTCGAGCTTCGGCGGCACCATCCGCGGCGGCGAATCCCGCATGATCGGCGGCGCCGGTTCGCTGTTGCGATAAGATTTCATCCAATCCCCTTGTCGCAAAGAAGGGAGGCCGAAGCCTCCCTTCGATCGATCCCACGTCGAGCCTATTTGCGCAGATTGGTCCAGATCTTGTTGTAGATCTCGACCACTTCCGGTGGGCAAGGTGGCACGAATTCCGCAGTCGGCGCACCGGCCGGCGGATTGATTTCCGGCGCGCTGGCGAAGTCCGGCGGCAGGAATTTGTGGCTCCCGGTAATGCCGTTGTCGTAACCGGCGAATTCCGAAATCAGCGCGGCGTTTTCCGGGGCCATGACGAAATCCTGAAACAGCTTCGCATTTTCAAGGTTCTTCGCGCCTTTCAGCACGGCCACATTGTCCATCCAGCCTTCGATGCCTTCCTTGGGATAGGCGTATTTGATCGCCGGAATTTTCTGGCGCGCACGATAGGTTGCGCCGTTCCACGCCTCCGTGACGATCACATCGCCCGAGGTGATCTTGGTGATGGTGTCGTAGCTGAAGGTCTTCCATGACGGCTTGGCGGCCATGAGAATGTCGTTGACCTTCTTCAGATTGGCCTTGTCGGCGCCGCAACGCGGCACGCCGGCATAGCGCTCGGCCGCGTGCATCACGGTGTTGACATCGTCGAGCATGTTGATCTGGCCTTTCAACTCGTCCGGCGGGTCGAACAGGATTGCCAGCGTGTCGATGTCGCCCTTGTATTTGTCGGTGTTGACTTCGAACGCGGTGGTGCCGAACTGCCACGGCACGGTGTAGTGACGGCCTTTGTCCCAGTAGATGTCGACGAAGCGCGGGTCGAGGTTCTTGCCGTTCGGCATCGCATTGGGCTCGGTCTTTTCGAGCAGGCCCTCATCGATCATGATCTTCACGGTGTAGTCGGATGGGACGACGATGTCGTAGCCGGAATTGCCGGCGCGCACCTTCGACAGCATGGTCTCGTTGGAATCGTAGTCGTCCAGCGTCACCTTGACGTTGTATTGTTTTTCGAATTTCTCGATCAGCTTGGGGTTGGTGTAATCACCCCAATTGTAGATGTGCAGCTCACCATCGGCGAGTGCAGGTACTGCCCATAAAAGTGCTGCCGTCGAAACGGCAGCCATCAGTTTCCTAGACATCACAGTCTCCTTTGCCTTCCCATTGACTCACTTGGCGCGGCGGCGCGCGATCAGGAACGATATCGAGACGAACAGGATCGACACCAGCAGCAGGATGGTGGAGATGGCATTGATCTCCGGCGTCATCGGCCGCCTGATCTGGTTCCAGATGTAGAGGGGCAGCGTCGTCTGCCCGGGGCCGGCGACCAGCTGCGTGATGGTGAAATCGTCGAAGGAGACGATGAAGGCGAGCGCCCCACCCGACAGGATGCCGGGAACCAGCAATGGCAGCGTTATGCGCCGGAAAGCATGCCAGGGCGTGGCATAGAGATCGGCCGCGGCAGCTTCGAGCGTCAGATCCATGTCCTCGAGACGCGCCCGGATCGGCATATAGGCGAAAGGAATGCAAAAGACGGTGTGGGCGAGGATCAGATTGCCGATACCGAAATTGAGCCCGAGAGTGCCCGCGATCAGCGCAAAGAACGAGAGCGTCGCCACCGCCGTGATGATCTCCGGAACCATCAGCGGCAGGTTGATGACCATGAAGGCGGCCGACAGCCCGCGCCACGGCTTGACCCGGGTCATGCCGATCGCCGCCAGCGTCGCGGCGATCGTCGAAATGATCGTGGCGGTGACAGAGATGATCAGCGTGTTCTTGGCGGCGTTGTGGAATTCCTGGTTGAGCAGCGCACTGCCATACCAACCGAGCCCGATGCCTTCCCAACGCGTGACCAGAGACCCGGTGTTCAGCGAGAAGATCATCAGGATCAGGATCGGCGCGTAGAGCACGCAGAGGCAGATCATGGCGATCGAGCGGAAGCCCGGTTGGTCCTTGATATCGGCGCTGCGGGGGTCAGCCATGCCTCATCTTCCCCGACGTGTTACGGACATAGAAGTAGAGCGCCACCAGCACCGCTGCCATCAGGATCAGCGCCTGCGCGCAGCCGAGCGGCCAGTTGCGCCCGGAGCCGAATTGCTGGGCGATGAGATCGCCGATCATCAGGTGGATACCGCCGCCGAGGATCAGCGGCGTCACATAGGCGCCGAGGGCCGGAATGAACACAAGCAGGCAGCCGGCGATGATGCCGGGCAGCGACAGCGGGATGATCACCCGCCATAGCACCTGCCGACGGGTCGCATAGAGATCGTAGGCGGCCTCGACCAGCCGGAAATCCAGCTTCTCCAGGCTGGAATAGAGCGGCAGCACCATGAACGGCAGGAACGAGTATAACAGGCCGAGCTGGATGGCGAAGTTGGTGTAGAGCATGGTGATCGGTTTCTCGATCACCCCCAGAGCCATCAGTGCGTTGTTGATGAGGCCCTCGTCGCGGATGATGAACATGATGGCAAGAGTGCGCACCAGCAGGTTCGACCAGAACGGGATGGTGATCAGCAGCACCCACCAGTTGCGCTGCGCCGGCGGTCGCGTGGCCATGAAATAGGCTGTCGGAAAGCCGAGCAGCAGGCAGATGACCGTCGTCACCACGGCGAAGACGAACGAGCGCAGATAGATGATCAGGAAATCCGGCGTGAACTGCAGCGTGTCGTCGAAGATGTCGCGCTGGAACAGGAAGTTCAGATAGGCGTCGGTCGAGAATTGCCACTGCACGCCGCCATAGGGTGCTGCGGCAAGAAATGAATAGATGACGATGATGAGAAGCGGCAGCACGCCGAAAATGCCGATGATTATCAAAGCTGGCAACGAAAGCAGGCGGTGGCGCCTGGCGCTGGCCTTCTCCGCCTCTGCTTCAAACAATGCAGCTTGGGAAAACGCGCTCGTCATCAATCCCTCAGCACTTGCGCGGCGTCGTTGCCGATCGAGACACCGACCTTGTCGCCCCGCTCGAAACCGCAGCCTGCGCTGCGCGTGTTCTGCTGGCGCACGGTGAAGGCTTCGCCGCTGTCCAGTTGGACATGAATATGCGTGTCGGTGCCGAAATAGACGATGTCTTCGATGGTTCCCGAAAGGTCGCCCTTGCCGCTGGTCAGCTTGGCGTGTTCCGGCCTGACCACCACGGTAGCATTATCCTTCGGCTGGAAGCCTTCAGCCACGGTCGCGTCGATCGTTGCGCCGGATTTGAGGGTCGCGCGAGCCTTGCCGTTGCCGATGTCGGTGATGGCTGCGGTCAGGAAATTGGTTTCGCCGATGAAGTCGGCGACGAAGCGCTCGGCCGGCTTGTCATAGATGTCCCAGGGCGTGCCGACCTGCAGGATCTTGCCGGCCGACATCACGGCGATGCGGTCCGACATGGTCAGCGCTTCCTCCTGGTCGTGGGTGACGAAGATGAAGGTGATGCCGGTCTGGTGCTGCAGCCGTTTCAGTTCGATCTGCATCTCCTTGCGCAGCTTGTAGTCGAGCGCCGACAACGGCTCGTCGAGCAACAGCACTTTTGGCTGCGGCGCCAGCGCGCGGGCCAGTGCCACGCGCTGCTGCTGGCCGCCGGAGATCTGGCTGGTGCGGCGGCCGCTGAGCGCCTCCATCTTGACCAGCTTCAGCATCTCGGCAACGCGCGCCTTGATTTCGGCTTTCGGCTTGCCCAGCATCTCCAGCCCGAAGCCGATATTCTCGGCCACCGTCATGTGCGGGAACAGCGCATAGGACTGGAAGACGGTGTTGACCGGCCGCTTGAACGGCGGCAGCGGCGCGATGTCGTGGCCGTGCAGCAGGATTTCGCCTTCGCTGGGGAAGTCAAAGCCGGCGATCAGCCGCAGCAGCGTCGTCTTTCCGCAGCCCGACGGCCCCAGCAGCGTGAAGAACTCATTCTCGCGGATCGACACCGAAACCGTGTCGAGAGCGGCGACTTGTGCGTCACCGGTACCGAACACCTTGCGGACGCCGCGGACCTCGATTGCACTCTTACCCGGCTGATCCGGCACGCACTTCCCCATTGTTATGTCCGCTCTTGTTGGCGGATCCAGTTCCCATTCGATTGTCAGCATATGCCGGTCGGCTTGGCAACCATGCATCTGAATCTCGGTTCAGAACGCAAGCTCCGTGCCATCGTCAGCCCCATCATCAACCTGATGACTGATCTTGCCGCCGCAGATGGTAGTCACCGGATGCACCTTGTGTAACAAACCCGGTTCAGTTGTCTCGATATCGGCCGACAGCACCACCAGATCGGCCAGATAGCCGGTTTTCAGCCGGCCCTTGCGGTGCTCCATGAATTCGGCATAAGCGCCTTCGACTGTATAGCCCGCAAGCGCTTCCAACAGCGAGAAGCTCTGGTCGGGAACGCCGTCTGCCCAAGGTTTGCGCAGCATCGCCGCCTGAATGCCCAGGATCGGCTCGATCCGCGACACCGGCCAGTCGGAAGCGAAGACGACATGCGCACCCGCCTGCTTCAGCGTCCGCCAGGCATAGCTGAGCGGCCATCTTTCGCGGCCGATGCGCGAGAGCGTCGGCTCCAGCGGGAAGTCCATGGCGCCGGGCGGGTGCGGCGGCTGCATCGAGGCGACGACGCCGAGTTCGGCGAAGCGCGGCACGTCGGCGGCAGTGGTGACCTCGATGTGCTCGACCCGGTGCCGGCTGTCGCGTTTGCCGTTCTTCCGCTGCGCCGCCTCGTAACCGTCCAGAACCGCGCGCACCGCGCCGTCGCCGATCGAATGCACGGCGACCTGCAGCCCACGCCGGTCGGCCTCCACCGCCACCTCGGCGAGATGCTCCGGCGTAAACAGCGGCTCACCGCGCCAGCCCGGCCGGTCGGCATAGTCGTCGACCATGACCGCGGTCCAGCCTTCCAGCACGCCGTCATAAAACATCTTGACCATGCCGGACGACAGCCATTCCGATCGGTAGGCGGAAGCCATCCTCGACGCCTTTTCCAGCCTGTCGAGCGTCATGAAGTTCTTGAAATGAAAAGGTATCTTGGTGCGGCAGAGCAGCCGGCCTTCCTGCTCCAACCCGGCAAGCAGTTCGAGCTGGTAGAGATTGCCGTCCATGTTCTGGATTGAGGTGATGCCGTGGCGGGCGCACCATTCCAGCCCGCGATGCATCAGGGCACGGTCGGCCGCGATTTCAGCGGCGGAAGGGTACGGCTCGGGCTCACCGCCTGTCGCGAGGCCGAGCCGAACGCGATTCTGCCCGGAAAGCTCGAGGATCGGCCCGAACGCCTCGCCCTCGCGCAATTCGCCGGCCGCGAGGCCGTCGGCGCCCATGACGATCTCGTTGCCGGGGCCGAGTTGCTTGCCGTGCAGGATGCCTGCCAGTTCCAGCGCCTTGGTGTTGGCCCACATCGTGTGGTGATCGGAAGCAGACATGGCGAACGGCCGGTCGGGGATAATGCGGTCGAGATGATGGCGGGTGACCGGTTCTTCCCTGGAAAGGATGGTGTAATCGACCCCGGCTCCAAGCAGCAATTTGGCGTTCGGCCGTGCCGCAGCGTAGGCGCGGATCGCGTCGCTCAGCGCATCGAAGCCATGCACGCCCTGAAGGTGCAGATTGTCCAGTTCGGCCGCGCCGCCGAAAAGATGCATGTGCGCTTCGATGAAGCCCGGCACCACCGAACCGCCTTGCGCATCGATGATCTTCGTGGCCGGCCCTTTCAGCGCCTCGATCGTCCGGCGATCGCCAACCGCCATGATGTTGCCGTCCTTTATCGCCACCGCCTCGGCCGTCGGATTGCCTTCGTCCATGGTCAGCACACGGGCATTGGTGACGATCAGGTCGGCATTTGAACTCATGATTACCCGCGGTTCGGTTGCGCTGCCGGCAGGCTAGACGACCGGCTGCCGGGCCAGCAAGCCATGGCTGGTTGGCCCAGCGCCTTGTGAAGGGCCATGCAGGACAGTTAGGGTCGCCGCGTCTCACCACGGAAAGATTTCATGAAGACTGTTTTTTCGCCTCTCCATGCCGGTCATGCCGGCAATGTCGAACTGATCGCCGGCGCCATCGTGCCGGCTTTCGAAAAGCCCTCGCGCGCCGAGTTCATCAGGGCGCGGGTGGAGAGCGAAAAGCTCGGTCCGATCCTGCCACCGGAAAGCCACGACCTCGCCGCCGCCAGGAAGGTGCATGCCAGCGACTACATCGATTTCCTGCCGACCGTATGGCCGCTCTGGGAAGCGTCGGGCCGCAGCGGTTCGGCCATTCCCTTCACCTGGCCGACGCGCGGACTGCGCGGCGACGTGCGCCCGAAAGGCATCGATGCGCTGCTCGGCTTCTACTCCTTCGACGGTGGCGCGACGTTCGTCAAAGGCACATGGGATGCGATCAAGTCGTCCTATGACGTCGCGCTGACCGCCGCCGCGCTGGTCAAGGCCGGTGAGCCTTCCGCCTTCGCCCTCTGCCGCCCGCCAGGGCACCATGCAGGGGCGGCTTTCATGGGCGGCTATTGCTTCATCAACAACGCCGCCGTCGCCGCGCAATGGTTCCGCGACCATGGCGCCGGGCGCGTTTCGATCCTCGACGTCGACTATCACCACGGCAACGGCACCCAGGAGATATTCTATCGCCGCGGTGACGTTCAGGTGCTGAACCTGCATGGCGATCCGATGACCGAATATCCCTTCTTCCTCGGCCATGCCGACGAACGCGGCGAGGGCGACGGCGAAGGCTTCAACGACAATTACCCGATGCCCTTCGGCACCGGCTGGGACGTGTGGAACGCCTCACTC
This sequence comes from Mesorhizobium sp. M0800, assembly GCF_040320095.1. Classification (NCBI taxonomy): domain Bacteria; kingdom Pseudomonadati; phylum Pseudomonadota; class Alphaproteobacteria; order Hyphomicrobiales; family Phyllobacteriaceae; genus Mesorhizobium; species Mesorhizobium sp. M0800. Next base: position 277,582 of record NZ_JAMYOZ010000002.1, on the reverse strand, counting down.
GAGGACGCTTGCACGAGGCTTTCGGCTTATGCTCCTGACGTCGTCGTGGTTTCACTCGGCGTCGACACTTTCGAGAAGGACCCGATCAGCCAGTTCAAGCTGAAGACCCCCGACTATCCCAGGATCGGCCGCCGCATCGCCAGGCTCGGCCTGCCGACGCTGTTCGTCATGGAAGGCGGCTACGCCGTCGAGGAGATCGGCATCAACGCCGTCGGCGTGCTGACCGGCTTCGAGGACCGCTAGAAGCAATTCCAGGAAATAGGGCGGTTCGTCGTTTCCGTGAAACGATGAACCGCTAGAACCGCCGGCGCCTGCAAATCATGTGGCCGCGCTCGGCGCCGCAACCGGCGGAGCCGGCCTGCGCGAGCGGCCGAGGTAATAGACCGCCGCCGCTGCGATGACGCCCGCTGCCAGGATGCCCGCCGCCAGCACCGGCCGGTACCAGAACCAGGCGATGGCCATCGTCGTCGCCCCGACCAGGATCGCCAGGAAGAACGCGATGATGCCGGTACCCATCCGCGCCATGCTGCCGAGCAAAGGAATGACGTCGAGGATGACGCCGATCGGCCCGAGCAGCAGGGCAAAGCCGATGGCCAGGAGCAGCACGCCGGCGGCGCGCAGCAGCCAGGTGATCAGCGTGTTCGCGCTGACCGCTTCGGCGAACATCTTTTCCGCCGGAACATTGCCGGTGTCGACCATCAGCAACTGGTCGCCGGCGATTGTCTGGTATGGCTCGAAGCCGCCCCCCGTCTGGCGCGCGACGACGCTGACCACGCCGAGCGGCGCCAGTTCGTAGCCGATGCGGTAGTCGCCCAGCGCCGGCGACGTGGTGTTGAAACCGAGATAGATTTTTCCGTCGACGATGTTGACCCGCTTGGTGCCGGTATAGGCGGCGTCTATGGCGGCCGACTGATCGGCAGACAGTGAGAACGTCTTGTCGCCGCCGATCAGGTCCAGCACGGGCCGGTCGAGCGTGAAAGCACCGAGCTTGCCGTCCGGAATCTGGAATTGTTTGCTGTGGATCTCCATCGGCGGATTCTCGTGGCCGTCCGGCTTCTTGAACTCCGACGAATTGATCTGGCTGTCGTCCCACACCTTCGAATAGCTGTAGGTCGTCACCGTCTCCTCGCCGCCGCCCAGCTTCTTCGTCGTCTCGGATTTCTCCTCTTCTTTCCACTGGTACATCTCGGCGCCGCGCGACAGCCGCAACCCCTGCGCCGAAATACCGAAGTCCGGATCGGCAAGGCCGCTGCTCGCCGTCACCGCCCCGGTGACATGGACGAGCTTGCCGTCATTGGCGGCATCGACGCTGTCGGCGCCGACCGAGACCACCGCGCCCGATCCCTCGGCCAGCGAGCGCGCCGTCTGCACGGCCCGGCCCTCGTTCCAGAACAGGCCGATCACCATCAGCACGATCAGGAGCAGCCCGAAGACGACCCCGGCGAGCGCGCGTTTGATCCGCCCGAACCACGAGACGGACGTCACTTCCTGAAATGAATCGCTCATTATTCCCCCATCCCCCGAAACCAGTCTCGCGAAATCCGCGCTCTGCCGCGCAGTGGCAAGCAACCGGCGTCACCCCAAACCGGGGCGGACGCCCATCCGTCTCGGCACCGGGAGCTTATCGCAATCGGCGAGCCGCCGATACGGCACAGTTGCGATCCGACCCGGTTTCGCGGCCGTAAAGCCCATCGCTCACCGCCAATTCATTGAATTCGTTTCCGTCAAATCGCGTTGATGTCAGATTCGTCTGCAGTTGGATTGTAGCCGAATCAGCCGTTCCTGGGGGGGCGCGGCAATCACCAAAGCTTGATGGTCCGCAACTATTCCGGAATCAGATCGGCTAGTGGGCAATGCTCCACCAGCAGGCTCTTGCAGAGTGCTTAGTCTTCGTACGCGAAAACACCTTGGTGCGCCCGTAACCCCGTTGCGTGACGTGGTGCGGCAGACGGCGAACGACAATGCGGGCAAGGCGAGGCATGCGATCAATCCGAACACAGAGCCTGTCGGTTGGGCAGCAAGTGCACCATCATCGTAGTTCGATTCGGACGGATCTCAGTATAAAAAGGAGAGATATAGGAAAAATAAATAGGACAATAAATCCATATATGCTGCCGGCTATCAAAAATACGTTCTCATATGGGTAAAATGTAGTTATTAGACAAGCGATAACATACAATACTACGTTCTTTTCATACAATTTGTCACCAAGTATGTTCAACATAAGATATGTGTACAAAATAGCACATGTAAATATTTGTATTAAAGCCAGGCCGCTCATGCTCGCAAGCGGTCTAAAAAATACGTGAGGTATAGCCACTATGAGAATGGCAATCGACATCACCTTGAGAGCTCGCGCTTTCATTTCAGTCCCTCGGTAATTTCCTTCTGGCAATTTTCCTACGTACGGACCGCAGTTTGATCAAGTCCGAGCTGTGGAGCCTGAAGGGCCGAATTACCTTCATGCCAGCATCTGAATCGGCGCACGCAGTGGCGTGCGCTGACCGGCTCCGCGATCGCTATCCTGTTGTTGGACCATGATCTTTTTCCAGAATGCGTTCGCCCTTTGCAATGTGATGTTCTATTTTGAATGCATGGCTTGAGGAGCCTATCCATCGGAAGAACAAAAAGCGTTTTGAGCCCGGGAAAGCATTTATGAACGACGACACACCGGAAAGCGAAAGCGCCTCGGCGCTGGCGCCGTTCCGGCACGGCATCTTCCGGGCGGTATGGTCCGCCAGCCTCGTCTCCAATTTCGGTGGCCTCATCCAGGGCGTTGGCGCCGCCTGGATGATGACGACGATCGCCACCTCGTCCTACCAGGTGGCATTGGTCCAGGCCTCGACCACCTTGCCGATCATGCTGTTTGCGCTGCTGGCCGGCGCCATCGCCGACAGCTTCAACCGGCGCAAAATCATGCTGATCGCCCAGATCTTCATGCTCGTCGTCTCGGCTCTTCTGACCGTCTTCACCTATCTCGACCTGATGACGCCGTGGACGCTGCTCGCCTTCACCTTCCTGATCGACAGCGGCACCGCGCTCAACAGCCCGTCCTGGCAGGCTTCGGTCGGCGACATGGTGCCTCGCACCAAGGTGCCGGCGGCGATTGCGCTCAACTCGATGGGCTTCAACCTGACGCGCAGCGTCGGCCCGGCGATCGGTGGCATCATCGTTGCCGCGGCGGGCGCTGCCGCGGCCTTCGCCGTCAACACGCTGAGCTATGTCGGCCTCATCGTCGTGCTGGCCCGCTGGAAGCCGGAACTGCCGGCATCGACCTTGCCGCGCGAGACGCTGGGCGCCGCAATGGGCGCCGGCCTGCGCTACGTCGCCATGTCGCCCAACATTGGCAAGGTGCTGGTCAGGAGCTCGGCTTTCGGCTTCAGCGCCGGCGCGGTCCTGGCGCTGCTGCCGCTGGTCGCGCGCGACGTCGTCAAGGGCGATGCCTTGAGCTACGGCATCATGCTCGGCGCCTTCGGCATCGGCGCCGTCGGCGGCGCGCTGACCAGCGTCAGGCTGCGGCAGCTGCTGTCCAGCGAAACCATGGTGCGCATGGCATTCGCCGGCTTCGCCGTCTGCGCCTTCAATGCCGCGCTCAGCGAGAATGCCTGGCAGACGTCGCTCGGCCTGCTGCTCGGCGGCGCCTGCTGGGTGACCGCGCTTTCGCACTTCAACGTCACCGTCCAGATGTCGACGCCGCGCTGGGTGGTCGGCCGCGTGCTTTCGGTCTACCAGACCGCGACCTTCGGCGGCATCGCGCTCGGCAGCTGGGTCTGGGGTGTCGTTGCCGACGCGCATGGCGCCGAAGTCGCCCTGATGGCGGCCAGCGTCGCCATGCTGGCGGGAGGCGCCATCGGCCTGCTGCTGCCGCTGCCGCAGCAGGCGGTGCTCAACCTCGACCCGCTCAACCGTTTTCAGGAGCCGCATCTGGCGCTTGATCTCAAGCCGCGCAGCGGCCCCATCGCCATCATGATCGAATATGTCATCCGCAACGACGACGTGCCGGAATTCCTCGCCACCATGGCCGAGCGCGGCCGCATCCGCCGCCGTGACGGCGCCCGCAACTGGACATTGGCGCGCGATCTCGAAAATCCCTCGATATGGATCGAGCACTACCACACGCCGACCTGGGTAGAATATATCCGCCACAATCGGCGCGCCACCTACGCGGACGCGGTCATCGGCGAGCGTATAAGGGCGCTGCACAGCGGCAACGAGCCACCGCGCGTCCGCCGCATGATTGAGCGCCCGACGACAGCCGGCACCGCGCTGGTGATGCCGAAGGGACCGATCGAGCATTAGTGGCTGGCGGTGCGTCCAGTTGGACGAGCAAAATGAAATTGCGGCGCCTGGCCCAATCCGCGAATGCACGAACAGGATGGCCATTGTGGAGAGACGGTTATATCAGTTGGTGTGACTATGACCACTAAGGGGAGACGATGCGTTACATACGTCCGCTTTCAATTGAAGACGCCGCCGGCCTGTTGGCCGGTTCAGCCGGCACGGCCGCCATCCTCGCCGGAGGCAGCGACCTCTTGGTGCGAATGAAAGGCGGCTTTATCGAACCCGACCTGATCGTCGACATCAAGGCGATCGACGGGCTTGGCGAGATCAGGGAAACAGCCGAGGGCTTCAGCATCGGCGCGGCGGTCCCTTGCGCCGTGCTCGGCGAGAACACGGCCCTGCAGAAGGCATGGCCTGGCGTCGTCGAAGCGGCCAAGCTGATCGGCTCGAAGCAGGTGCAGGGACGCTGCACCATCGTCGGCAATCTGTGCAACGCCTCGCCGGCCGCTGACAGCGTGCCGGCGCTGGTGGCCGCTGGCGCCAAGGCGGTGGTCGTCGGCCCGGGAACCAGGCGCACGATTGCCGTGGAAGCGGTGCCGACGGGGCCGGGCAAGACGTCGCTGGCCAAGGGCGAGATCATCGAGGCAATCCTGCTCGACAAACGTCTGCCCCATTCGAGCGATGCCTATCTGCGTTTCATTCCGCGCACAGAGATGGACATCGCGGTGGTAAGCGCCGGCGTGAACTTGACGCTCGATGAGCAGGGTCGCGTCAAATCCGCCCGTCTGGCGTTGGGCGCCGTGGCGCCGACGGTGATTCTGGTCGAGGAGGCCGCCGAGGTTCTCATCGGCTCCAAGCTGGACGAAGCCACGCTGGAGAGGCTCGCCAAGGTCTGCTCGGGCGCCTGCCGCCCGATCGACGACAAGCGCGGCACTATCGAATTCAGACGCAAAGTCGCGGGTGTGCTGGCCAAGCGGGCCGCCACGACCGCCTATGCACGCGCAGGAGGCAAATGATGGCTGGTGTGGCAGTATCAACGACAATCAACGGCGACAATGTCGAGTTCCTTTGCCAGCCGGACGAGACGCTGCTTGATGTCCTGCGCGATCGCCTGGGGCTGACGGGCGCCAAGGAAGGCTGCGGCACCGGCGACTGTGGGGCCTGCAGCATCATCCTCGACGATCGGCTGGTTTGCTCGTGCCTGGTGCTCGGCGCGGAGGCCGAGGGCCGGCACGTCGAGACCATCGAGGGCATGGCGCATGGCGACAGGCTGCATCCGCTGCAGCAGAAATTTCTGGAACACGCCGCACTCCAATGCGGCGTCTGCACGCCGGGCTTCCTCATCGCGGCCAAGGACCTTTTGGCCAAGAATCCCGATCCGACCGAGGAGGAGATCCGCTTCGGCCTCGCCGGGAACCTCTGCCGCTGCACCGGCTATGACAAGATCGTGCGTGCCGTTCAGGACGCCGCCAGCGTGATGAAGGGAGCATGACGATGAATTTCGATCCGCGTTACTCCGGACGCAATTTCACCTCTGTCGGCACGCGTCCCATCCGTCCCGACGGCGTCGACAAGGTGACGGGCCGCGCACGCTATGGCGCCGACTTCAATATGGCCGGGCAACTGGTCGGGCGCGTTCTCAGAAGCCCCCATGCGCATGCCACGATCAGGAAGATCGACACGTCGAAGGCGGAGAAGCTCGCCGGCGTCAAGGCGGTGATCACCGCGGCCGACCTGCCCGACCTCACCGACGGCGATGCCGCCATGTACGACATCCTCGACAACTGCATGGCGCGCAAGAAAGCGCTCTATGACGGCCATGCCGTGGCCGCGGTGGCTGCGGTCGATGCCCGCACGGCGAGGCAGGCACTGAAGCTGATCGAGGTCGACTACGAGGTGCTGCCGCATGTCACCGACGTCGACGAGGCGATGAAGCACTCCGCACCTCTGGTCAACGACGCCATCTTCACCGAGGGCCTCGAGCAAAAGCCCGTCAAGCCTTCCAATGTCACCAAGCGCACCCAGTACGGCCATGGCGACATCCATGTAGGTTTCGGCCAGGCCGACTTCGTCGTCGAACGCTCCTTCAAGACCGAGCAGACGCACCAGGGTTATATCGAGCCGCATGCCTGCGTGGCCAATGTCAGCTCCGACGGTACCGCCGACCTGTGGGTCTGTACGCAAGGCCATTTTGTCTACCGCCAACACTGCGCCCAACTGCTTGGCATAAAAGCCTCGAAGCTGCGCGTCACCTCCTCGGAGATCGGCGGCGGTTTCGGCGGCAAGACCCATGTCTGGGCCGAGCCGGTGGCACTGGCGCTGTCACGCAAGGCCGGGCGGCCGGTCAAGCTGGTCATGACGCGCGACGAGGTGTTCCGCGCCTCCGGCCCGACCAGCGCCACCTCGATCGATGTTCGGATCGGCGCCCGCAAGGACGGCACGATCACGGCGGCCGAGGCGACGCTGCGCTATTCCTGCGGCCCCTATGCCGGCACGTGGGCCGAGATCGGCGCCATGACCGCCTTTGCCTGCTACAAGCTCGAGAACGTCAGGACGGTCGGCTACGAAGTGCTGGTCAACCGGCCCAAGACCGCGGCCTATCGCGCGCCGTCGGCTCCGATGGCGGCGTTTGCGGTGGAAAGCGCGGTCGACGAGCTGGCCAAGGAGATCGGCATGGACCCGGTCGAGTTCCGGATCAGGAACGCGGCGCAGGAAGGCACCAGATCGTCCTATGGACCGGTATACGGCCCGATCGGCATCGGGCCGACGCTGGAGGCGGTGAAGAATCACCCGCACATGAAGGCGCCGCTCGGCAAGAACCAGGGCCGCGGCATGGCCTGCGGCTTCTGGTTCAATTTCGGTGGTCAGACCTGCACCGACCTCAACATCGGCATGGACGGCTCGGTCTCCCTTGCCGTCGGAACCGTGGACGTGGGCGGCTCGCGCGCCTCGCTTTCGCTGGTCGCGGCGGAGGAGCTCGGCATCCCCTATGAGCAAATCAAGGCGGTGGTCGCCGATACCTCCAGCCTCGGCTACAACGACATGACGGACGGCAGCCGCGGCACCTTCTCGTCTTCGATGGCGACGATCTCCGCCGCTCGCAACGCCATCAAGGTGTTGCGGGAACGCGCCGCACAGATGTGGGACATTCCCGTCGACGACGTGGTCTGGGAAAAAGGTCACGCGATTGCCAAGGGCGAGAAATACGGCAACCTTGCAGCATTGTCGCTGAAGGAGATCGCGGCCGCTTCCGGAAAGACGGGGGGACCGATCGCAGGCCACAGTGAGCTCGTCGCCGACGGCGCCGGCGTCTCCTTCGCCACCCATATCTGCGATATCGAGGTGGATCCCGAGACCGGCTCGACCAGGGTGCTGCGCTACACCGTCGTCCAGGATGCCGGCAAGGCGGTGCATCCGACCTATGTCGAGGGGCAGTACCAGGGGGGTGCCGCACAAGGCATCGGCTGGGCGCTCAACGAGGAGTATATCTACGGCAAGGACGGGCGGCTGCAGAACCCTGGCTTCCTCGATTACCGGATCCCGGTCTGCTCGGACCTGCCGATGATCGACACGCAGATCCTCGAGATCCCCAATCCCAACCATCCCTACGGGGTGCGCGGCGTCGGCGAGACCTCTATCGTGCCGCCGCTGGCGGCGATCGCCAATGCGGTGTCGAACGCCGCGGGCGTGCGCATGACGCATATCCCGATGTCGCCGCCGCGCATCCTGGCGGCGCTCGAGGCGGAACGGGGAGGCTGATGGTCGAAGTAACTCTCTGGGGGTCGCTCGGCGCGATCGCCGGAGGCAAGAGCAAGGTCGAAATCGAGGCGAAGGACATAAGGGAGCTGTTCAGGAAACTGGCTGAACAGTATCCCGGCCTCGAGCCATACATCGATCGCGGCATCGCCGTCGCCATCGACGGGACGATCTATCGCGATACGTGGTCGAAGGAACTGCCGGAAGGGGCGGAGATTTTCCTGCTGCCGCGCCTTGCCGGGGGATAACTGAACAACCCTGTCCTACCCATTGACGACCAAGACATGGCCTGGGCTCGAGAAAAACCTCGGCTATCCACGAGAATTCTTGGCCAGTTCAGCCTGCGAGTTTGGCTCCTTTTCGATGACTGCTTCTGTGTCAATCACAGACATAGAGGCGAGCGAGCTACACGTCTGCTTTGAGGCGAAAGCAGCCGCCCGCAGCGTAGAAGTCAAATGGCTTGGGTCAGAACCTACCATTTCCCAATGTCAGCTTCATGATCCATAGGCGCAGTCTTGGGGTCAGATGCGATGGCGGAGCGCCTCAACGATCACCGCCATCGCAGGCGAGAGCTGTCGCCTGCTCGGGTAGTAGAGGTGATAGCCCGCAAATGGCGGACTCCAGTCGTCAAGCACGACCCTAAGGCATCCCTTGGCGATGTGGTGGCTGACGAGGTTTTCCGGGACATAGGCGATTCCGAAACCGCTTATCGCAGCCTCGATCATGGGAATAGACGAATTGAAGGTGAGTTGGCCTTCCACCCGCACACGAAGGTCGCGGCCATCCCTAGCGAATTCCCAAGCATATAATCCGCCGAACGTCGCCTGCCGCATATTGATGCAGTCATGATTAACCAGATCCTGGGGCGCGGTCGGAACCGGATGGCAGGAAAAGTACTCCGGCGAAGCCACGGCCACGAGCCTCCAATCCGGCCCGATGCGCACTGCGATCATATCCCTGTCAATGCTCTCACCAAGCCGCACGCCTGCGTCGAAACGCTCCTCCACAATGTTCTTCATGCCGTTGTCGCTGTAGAGCTCGACGCACACGTCAGGATAGTCGCTGAGCAAGGGCTGCAGCTTCGGCCAGACGGTCGTCTGGAGCGCATGGTCGGACAGCGTGATGCGGACCGTTCCGGAGGGCTTGTCGCGAAAGGCCACCAGACTTGCAAGGTCGGCTTCGATTTCCTCGAAGCGGGGAACAAGAGATTGGAAAAGTCGCTCGCCGGCCTCGGTCGGAGCGACGCTCCGCGTCGTACGCGTCAGCAGGCGGACGCCAAGACGAGCTTCAAGCTCCTTGATTGTCGAGCTCAGAGTCGACTGCGAGGTTCCGAGCTTGGCCGCCGCCTTGGTGAAGCTGCGCTCCCGGGTGACCGCCACGAACCAGAGCAGATCCTTCATCCCATCGCGCTGCATAGGGCACCTCCCGTCTGACATTTATATCATAAGCAGATAAGTCCATGCGAATTACTCAGTCTAATAGAATGGGTTCCTCTGCAATATCTTCTGGCATGGCGACGGGGATGGGCGGCTGATCTGCCCCAGTCGCCTTGCAAGGATGTCAATTATGGAAACGACCTACGACACAAGGCTTGTCGAAGACCGCGCCGCATGGGGCGCGGTGTTGTCAATGGCGCTGTGTGTTTCCGTGCTCATCGCGTCGGAATTCATGCCGGTCAGCCTGCTGTCGCCGCTAGCGGCCGATCTCGGCATCACCGAGGGCCGCACGGGACAGGCGATCTCGATTTCGGGCGCTTTCGCCGTCGTGACCAGCCTGCTGGTCGCCGGCCTCACGCGCCGGATCGACCGCCGACTGGTCGTGACCGGCTTTACCCTTCTCCTCATCGTGTCCGGGCTGGCTGTCGCCTTCGCGCCGAACTACGCGTTCCTCATGGTCGGCCGGGCGCTGCTCGGCATTGCGATCGGCGGGTTCTGGTCGATGTCGACCGCGATCGTCATGCGCCTCGTGCCGCAAGACATGGTTCCGAAGGGTCTCGCCATGCTAAACGCTGGCAATGCCATTGCGGCCACCATCGCCGCGCCGCTGGGCAGTTTTCTTGGCGCCTATGTCGGCTGGCGCGGCGCTTTCTTCCTCGTCGTGCCGCTTGGGCTCTTGGCGCTGGTCTGGCAGTGGACAAGCCTGCCGGCGCTGCCCCCGCGCCGGAGGAAGCGTCCAGGCAATCCGCTGGCGCTCCTCGGCCGTCTTCCTGTCGCCACCGGCATGGCGTCGATCATGATGCTGTTCATGGGCCAGTTCGCGCTCTTCACCTATCTGCGGCCCTTCCTCGAGAGCGTCACTCAGCTCGACATCGCTGCTCTCTCGGCGATCATGCTGGCGATGGGGCTGGCCGGGGTGCTCGGCACCCTCTGCATAGGCCGGCTTTTGCGCACGCGCCTGTTTAGCATCCTCATCGTCATCCCGCTGGTCATGGCCGCGTTGGCCGTAGCGCTCATCGCCTTCGGTACGCTGCCGATTCCTACAGCGCCGCTGCTCGTTGCCTGGGGCTTCTTCGGCACGGCCGCGCCCGTTGGCTGGGGCACGTGGCTCTGCCGCACGTTGCCGGACGACGCGGAGGCCGGCGGCGGGTTGCAGGTAGCCGTCATCCAGCTCGCCATCACCGGCGGCGCCGCCATCGGCGGCACGCTCTTCGATACGGTCGGCTGGTGGGGTGCATTCACTTTCGGCGCGGTGCTGCTCTGTGGATCGGCGCTCGCCGCCTTTGCAGCATCGCATATGGCCCGGAGGTCGCAGCCATGACGGCAGCCATGACGATCGACCGTCCGGACCTCACCCGCCGCGCGTTGCTCGGCGGCGCGCTCGCGGCAACGGTCCTGCCGCGGGCCGCCCGCAGCCAGCAGGGCAGCGACCCAGGCAGCCAGGAGCCCACCGACATGAAGATCAAGATGATTTTCAATGGCCGGACCATGACCGCCACGCTCTACGACAATCCGTCGGCGCGCGACTTCTTCACCATGCTGCCGCTCGATCTCACCATCGACGACTACGCGCATAACGAGAAGATTGCCTATCTGCCGCGCAAGCTGACGGAGGAGGGCAGCGGCCCGTTCGGCAACGAGCGGCCATACGACCTTTGCTACTTCATGCCCTGGGGCAATCTGGCCATGTTCTACGCCGACTACCGCCATCCCGGGCTGATCAGGCTCGGCCGCTTCGACGCGGGCGAAGAGGCCCTACACGTAAGCGGCAAGTTCCCGCTTCGCATCGAACGCATCTGACAGGAGATCACCATGGAGATTCTTCGCGCAGGCACCAGGCCGTCTGGCAAGGGGCCTTCCGACTGGTTCACCGGCACGGTCCGGATCGATCCGCTGTTCAACCCGTTCGACGCCGCGCGCGTGCAGGGCGCGCAGGTGACGTTCGAGCCGGGCGCCCGCACCGCCTGGCACACGCATCCGCTCGGGCAGACGCTGATCGTCGTTTCCGGCCTCGGCCGCATGCAGCGCGAGGGCAGTGCGGTCGAGGAGATCCGGCCGGGGGACGTTGTCTGGTTCGCACCCGGCGAGAAGCATTGGCACGGTGCCTCACCCGAGACGGCCATGATCCACATTGCCCTCCAGGAGGTCAAAGACGGCAAGGTGGTGGACTGGCTGGAACACGTCAGCGACGCCGACTACGGCGCCTGACATCGATTGAACGAAAGGAAAGCAAAATGCTCACAACCGTTCTTCATAAGCCCGGCGACATCCGCTGCGAGGAAGTCGAAGACCCAATGATCCTTCGCCCGACGGATGCTATCATCAAGCTCTCGGCGAGCTGCATCTGCGGCTCGGACCTGTGGCCCTATCGCGGGCTGCAGCCGGTCAACGGCCCGATGCATATGGGCCACGAATATTGTGGCATCGTCGTCGAGGTCGGCGCAGAGGTGCGCACGGTCCGTCCCGGCCAGTTCGTCGTCGGCTCGTTCTGCCTCTCCGACAATACCTGCCCGCATTGCCGCTTCGGCTTCCAGTCGTCCTGTGTGCAGCGCGAGTTCATGTCGGGCGCGCAGGCGCCTTACGCCCGCGTGCCGTTGGCGGATGGCACACTGGTCGCCACCGCCGAGGTGCCGCCGGCCGAACTCATCCCTGACCTGCTGGCTGTGTCCGATGTGCTCGGCACCGGCTGGTATGCGGCCGACGCAGCCGAGGTCCGAGAAGGATCGACGGTGGTGGTGGTCGGCGACGGTGCGGTCGGCCTGATGGGCGTGCTTGCGGCCAAGGAGATGGGCGCCGAGCGCATCATCGCCATGAGCCGGCACGCCAGCCGCCAAAAACTCGCCCGCGAATTCGGCGCGACCGACATTGTCGCTGAGCGCGGCGAGGAAGGTGTGGCCCGCATCAAGGAACTCACCAAGGGCGTCGGCGCGGACTCCGTGCTGGAATGCGTCGGCACCGGAGAATCCTTCGACCAGGCGCTGGCCTGCTCTCGTCCCGGCGGCACCATCGGCTATGTCGGCGTGCCGCATGGCGTGAGCTTCGATGGCCAGAATCTCTTCTTCGGCCAGAAGCGCATGCTGGGCGGCCCCGCGCCGGTGCGCCGCTTCCTGCCCGACCTCATGGACCGTGTGCTCAAGGGCAGGATCAAGCCCGGCAAGGTCTTCGACCTCAAGCTGCCGTTGGCCGAGGTCGCTGAAGGCTACCGCGCCATGGACGAGCGGCGCGCCATCAAGGTCATGCTTTCGGTGTAAGCGAAGATTGGGCGGACGGCCTGTCCGCACCCACAAACCAGAAAAAGAACAACGACATATGACGATGAGATTGAAGATCGCTGCCCTTGCGCTTGCGCTTTCTGTCGCCACGCCGGCTTTCTCCCAAGAGTCCCCGATCATCGGCGCATGGCGCATGAGGTCGCTCGAGGCCGGTGCCGAGGGAAACCTCAAGCCCGTGCCATATTCCGGCCAGGTCATCTTCACCGAGGCCGGCACCCTCTCGGTGCAGGCCCAGAACCCCGACGCTAAGGCGCCGGACACGCCTTACACGGCGAATGGCTACGAAGCCTATTACGGGCCGGTCGCCATCAACGACCAGGACAAGACATTCGTCATCACGATCGAGTCCTCCCTGGTCCGCAACCTTGTCGGGAAGAGCATGAAACGCAAATTCGAAGTCTCGGACAACAAACTGGTCCTGACGCCGGACAATCCGGCCGAAGGCTGGCGCGTGACCTACGAACGTTACTGATCGGAACAGCCCGGCTGTCAACGTGTTATCGGTGGCCACAATGGCGCGGACTTCTGACCGAAATGGCGCGATGGCGGAACTGGTGCCAATCATGGCGGCTGTCTTCGCCGGCTTCCTCCTGATCGGCTTGGCGCTACCCGTCCTGCCGCTGCATCTTCACCAGCAGCTCGGCTTCGGCCCCTTCGCAGTCGGGCTGGTGACGGGCAGCCAGTTCGTCGCCTCTATGCTGTCGCGCATTGGAGCCGGAAATTATGCCGATGGGCGCGGCGGCAAGCGGGCCGTCGTCGTCGGCCTCATTGCCGCTGCCCTGGCGGGGTTCATTTACCTCGGCTCGCTGGCATTGCTCGACCGGCCGGCAGCGTCCGCATCGGCGCTCTTCGCCGGCCGGGCGGTACTGGGCGCGTCTGAGAGCTTCATCATCACAGGCGGCGTCGCCTGGGGCCTCTCCCTTGCGGGCGGACAGAACTCCGGAAAGGTCATAGCCTGGGTGGGCACGGCGATGTTCGCAGCACTCGCGCTAGGCGCGCCGATCGGATCTGCGCTTTACGCGGCGAGCGGCTTCGCCGCGATCGCACTCACGACGGTCGGCCTGCCACTTGCGACGCTGCTTGCCATCCTGCCTATGCGTGGCACCAGCCTCGCCGCGAGCGCCGCGCGACAGTCATGGACGAGCGTGGCGCAAGCGGTCTGGCTTCCCGGCGTCGGAGCTGCTTTCAGCAGCCTTGGCTATGGCGCAATCCTGTCCTTTGGCGCGCTGCTCTTTGCCGAACGCGGCTGGCAGCCGGTCTGGCTTCCCTTCACCACTTATGCCGCGTCGCTGATCGCGGCAAGGCTGTGCTTCGGCCACCTGCCTGACAGGTTAGGGGGCGCGCGCGTCGCCGTGATCTTCGTGGCGGTCGAGGCGGCAGGGCTGATGCTGATCTGGCTTGCGCCCGGGCCCGTTCTCGCCGCCATCGGAGCGGGCCTGACTGGCCTCGGCTATTCGCTGGTCTATCCCGGTTTCGGTGCCGAGGCCGTAAGCCATCTTCCACCACGCAGCCGCGGCCTGGCCATGGGACTCTACACCGTCTTCCTCGACGTGGCGCTCGGCTTCGGCAGTCCGGCGCTCGGCTTGGTCGCTGGGTCGGCCGGGCTGCAATTCGTCTTCTTCGCCGTCGCGACGGCGACGCTTCCGGCGTTGGGCATCGCTCTGCTGCTGGGTCGCCGTAACGCTCCACTATAGAACCGGATAGTCTGGGCTCGAGATGTCGCGCAACTACGATCGCTCCCGCTTCGCGGGCGACGTCTGCTTCCGGGCAATGGCAAGATCGACTTCTACGGCCGACATTGGGCGCAAAGCAGCCACTCAGGATTCGGTCTGCGCAGGTCAACGTCTGGCTCATATCCAGACGTTGGCTCCCCGCCCCTGTCCTACCCTTCGCCCGACAGATCGCGTCGCGCCTTGTCGAGTTCTTCGGCATAGCGGCGCATCAGAAGGCCTTCGCCCGACGACCTTGCGGTCGGTGAAATCCTCGACCACCGCGAATCCCTCGACGCCGGGCACTGGAAGGTCTCTGCCGCCGATTGCACGTTCGGCACCAGCAGCGAGTCATTCAAATTGGCGAATGACAGCACCACCGATTGCGCCAAAGTGCCTCCGGCTAATAAGGGCTATGTCTTGACTGACCTGCCAACCGCCTGCCGAAGGCCACCTTCGGCAGATCGATGCTCTTTCGCGGTGTCGCACCGCTATCGCGAAAGGACGCGAATCCGGCTCTGAAACTCCCCCCGATCGACATAGCATCCGCGCAGATGCCGCCGCCCCGTATTCGGGGTGAACGATTGGCGGCCATGCAACACCCGGCGATTGTCGAAGACCGCCATTTCGCCTGCCTCCAGGCGGTAGGCTATTTGGAAACGCGGCCCGCGGATCATCATCATCAGCTTGCGATAGGCGGCATAAAAGGGCGCGCATAGGTCGGAGGGAAGGTCGATGACATCGACAAGATGGGCGTTGAACCGCAGCTCCGTCACCTCTCCGTCGCGTTGCGTTACAATCACGGGAAACCTGCCCCGCAAATCGCAGTTTTCATCGTGAAAACGATAGGGGATCTCGACCTCGCACAACAGGCGGTAGGCTTCCGGATCTTCCGCCTGTAACGCGGCCACGACCGCAAACCCGTCAGCAAAGATCGATCCACCGCCCTCAGCGTCGTTGGCGATACAATGCAGGAACTGGTAGCCGGGCGGCACCTCCTGGTTGGCGAGATCGGTGTGTAACGGCAGGGCGACCGGCGTATAGGCCAGATTGTTCGGGTTCGGCATCGACACGACCTCGAATATCGTGCCGAAATTTGTCTGGCGCAGGAATCCAATCCGCTCGGCCGCACGCCGCCCCGCATCGGAATCATCGCCAAGCCCATCGACGATGGAGAGCCCGTATGCAGCCGTTGCCTTCAGCCAGGCGAGCAGATCGGCATCGCTTTGCAAGATGTCTCCGGCGGCGTGACGCGGTATGGTTTCAAGATCGACCGAACCGTCCCAGAGTTTCGGAGCGATGTCGGCCGGATCGTCCCGCTTTCTGCCCGGACGGTAGGATTCAAAAAACTGGCTCGGGAATTCCTCCTCAGCCTGGTCGTTCTGCCAGACAATGCTCACAGCGCCGCCCCTGTCCCGCACGCTGAACGGTCTGAGCGAGGGGTCTACGCTGGTCAGGTCGAAAGTTCGTTCTTCGGTCTGCGGGTGAAACGCCGATGGCGCATTGTCCTTTAACCAAAGCCAGGAATAGCAGACTGTTTCGCCCGACACGAAAGTCACGGCAAGCGCGGTCTCCCGGGCTTCCACGGAAAGCATGGTATTCATGATGATGTCTCTCTGAACACAGAATTTGATTTTCAGCTTGGATCAGGCCCGCAGGCCATCAATCCAGCGGTGGTGGCCACCACAAGCTCGGCTTCCCATAGCGATGGGACCCGGGATTTCTGTTCGGTTCTTCGAGCACTCCATCTCCAGGCGATATCTGGCTCCAGATGAAAATCTGGTTCAAAGCCACCGCGATGGTAGCGATCATTCGCCGGCGGTGTCCAGCGAAATGCAACGGGATCGCCACCCGGCTACCCCTCGCCCGACAGATCGCGCCGCGCCTTGTCGAGTTCCTCGGCATAGCGCCGCATCAGGTGGCCTTCGGTCAGCAGACCGACCACCTTGCGATCGGTGAAATCCTCGACCACCGCCAATTCCTCGGCGCCGGCGCGCTGGAAGGTCTCGGCCGCCGATTGGACGTTCATGCTCGGCACCAGCACCGCATCCCTGAATTTGGCGAAGGACAGCACCGGCATCTCGTCATCCGACAAATGGCTGTGCAATTCGGCGACGATCAGCACGCCGACATAATGCAGGTCGGCGTCAACCGCGATGACGCGCTGCGAGGCACCGAGCGGCACCTGCTTGCGGAATTCCGCAAGCGTCGTCGAGGCGTCGATGGTGCGGACATCCTTTCGCATCATCGAGCCGACAGTCAGGCTCCGCATCCAGCCGACATCATGGGCGCTGCGGATGGTTTCGCCGCGCAGGTGAAAGCGCCATGTCGAGAAGGAATAGCCGAACGTTTCGCGCACCAGGATCGCCGCCATGAGCGAGGCGGCCAGCACCACGCCGGTCAGCGTTAGGTCGCGGGTCGATTCCAGCGCCAGGAAGGTCATCGTCAACGGGCCGCCGACGACGCCGACGGCGAGCGAGGTCATGCCGACGACGGCGGCGACGGCAGGGTCGATGCCGGTCGCCGGCGAGACGAATGCCATCGCGCCGGCAAACATCTTGCCGAGCAGCGCGCCGAGAAACAGCGAGGCAAAGAACAAGCCGCCGCGGAAGCCGGAGCCGAGCGAGATCGCCGAGGCCGCCAGCTTCAGCACGAAGACGCTGGCCACCACGGCCAGCCCGTAATTCATCGCGAATTCGCGGTGCAGCGCGCCATGGCCGCTGGACAGGACCTGCGGCGTGACCAGCCCCAGCAGCCCGACCATCACGCCGCCGATGGCGGGGCGCAGCGAGGCGTCGATCGACAGCCGGGCAAAGAGGCGCTCGATCAGGCTCACCAGATGCATGATGGCGATGGAAGCACCGCCGCCCAGAAGCCCGAGCAGCATGAACGGCAAATACTG
Source organism: Mesorhizobium sp. M0800 (assembly GCF_040320095.1). NCBI lineage: Bacteria > Pseudomonadati > Pseudomonadota > Alphaproteobacteria > Hyphomicrobiales > Phyllobacteriaceae > Mesorhizobium > Mesorhizobium sp. M0800. Next base: position 260,226 of record NZ_JAMYOZ010000002.1, on the reverse strand, counting down.
GCTGACGGTGAGCTGCGGCAGACCGGCGAGTTCCAGCGGAAACGGCACGCCGCCGAACACCTCTGCGGTCAGCGAGGCCGAGATCGCTGCGGCCATCACCGGCGCAACATTGGCGACCGAGTAGATGCCAACGACCAGCTCGAAACCGTAGAAGGCGCCGGTCAGCGGCGCGTCGAAGGCGGCGGCGATCGCGCCGGCGGCACCGCAGCCGACGAGGATGCGGACATCGTTGCGGCGCAGCCTGAACAAGCGCGCCAGCCGCGACGCCAGGCCCGAACCCACCTGCGTATAGCCGGCCTCGAGCCCGACCGAAGCGCCGAAGCCGCTCGAGATCATCGTCTGCCCGGCGATGATGAAGGTGTCGGTCAGCGACATGCGGCCGCCATAAAGCGCGTTGGCTTCGATCGGATCGACCGGCGTGCGGAACTTCCGCTTTCTCAGCCAGATCACCGTCAGCCCGAGCAGGATGCCGCCGATCGCCGGTATCAGCGCCTGCTCCGGCCTTTGCAGCGAAAACATCGCCGAAAGCCGACCGCCGGGCTGAACGCCGAACATAAGCCCATGCAGGACCTGCACCAGTCCGCTCATGCCGGTGACCAGCGCGCCCGCCATCATCCCGACCAGGGCCGCCAGAATGACGACGGCAATGCCGCGTGCCTCGAGCAGCGGGATAGATCTGATCAGCACCGCGCGCAACCGGCGGGCATAGACTTGCGGTTCGTTTCTGGGCGGTTCGTTTCTGGAAAGCACCGGGGCGGCTCGCCGATATTCGTGGGTGCCTGATACCCTCGGCAACATCGCATGGCAACATGCAGGCCGCCGAGGTGTCATGCCCGCGTGATGCTGCGGCGATACAACCCATCTTCATCTCGGGGAACCGCGTTGACGTAAACGTCAACCCGAAGCTATATGCGCCGGCGGCCGTGGCTGTAAAAACCAGGCAAGCGGCTTCGGCCAGGTCGAAGCGCCGGCGCGCGACAAACGCAACGAGACGAGGAGAACCGCCATGAGCGTTCAGGAGATTGCCGACAACATCAGGTCGCGCGTGGCGAGTGCCGGGTTCGATCGCTCCGTGAAATTCGACACCGGCAGCGACGGCGTCGTCGTCATCGACGGCGCCGATGTCTCGACTACCGATGCGCCGGCCGATTGCACCATAAAGCTGTCGCTCGACGATTTGGACTCGCTGATTTCGGGCGATCTCAACCCGACCATGGCCTTCATGTCAGGCAAGATAAAGGTCGAAGGCGACATGACAGTCGCCATGGCGCTCAGCCAGCTGATCGGCTGATCCAGTTAAGGCGAAACAAGCCGCCCCGATCGGCGGCTTGGTTCGAACCATCAGGCAGCGAGCGGCAGTCTCTGCGCCTTCAGTTTGCGCCCGGCCGCCTTCAGCGTGCCTTGCGCGCCGTCGAGCGCGCCGACAACCAGTTCCCGCGCCAGCAGGCGGTGCCGCTCGTAGGGCCCCGGCATGGCCAGCGAGCCGGTTTTTGCGGCCGAAAACCCGAAGCGCTCGTAATAGGGTGCGTCGCCGACCAGCAGGATCGCCGCATGGCCAAGCCGCGCGGCCTCTGTGACTGCATGGCGCATCAGCGCCGAGCCGATGCCGGCATTCTTGAGCGCCGGGTCGACCGCAAGCGGGCCGAGCAGCAGCGCTGCCGTGCCGCCCTCGCCCAGCACCACGTCCCACAGCCGCACCGTGCCGGCAACAGTGCCCGACGCATCGCGCGCGACAAAGGCCAGGCCCTCCGAAGGCCGGCGGCCGCGCCGCAGCTTTTCCGACGATTTTTTCCGGCGCTTCGGCCCCATCGCGCGATCGAGCAAAGCCTCGCGAGCCGGGACGTCGCAAACGGCTTCGGCGGCAATGACGAAAGCGCCGGCCATCTCCCCCCTCGAGGGGGAGATGGCCGCGAAGCGGCCAGAGGGGGTCGGTTCGGCCGCCGCGACCTCTCTTAGGGAGGCCGGCGCTTCGCGTAGACCGTGGGAAGCCGGCGCTTCATGCGCGGCGACCCCCTCTGTCGCCTTTGGCGACATCTCCCCCTCAAGGGGGGAGATTCCTGCGGCACCTTCAACAACGAAATCCAAAACGTCCATTTCCGCGTCCTTCACGAGCGGATTGTTCCACAGGCGAACCGAAGCGGACGATCTGTCGCCCGCACCGGGTGATCTGATCGGTTCTCAGAGCATTTTCAGGCGAAGTGGAAACGGATCGCCGTCCGAAAATGCGCCTAAGAAAGCACCGTCAGATCACATAGGATCGGAGAGGCTCGAAGCCGTTGAAGGCGACCGAGGCGTAGGTCGTCGTGTAGGCGCCGGTGCCCTCGATCAGCACCTCGTCGCCGATGGTCAGCGACAGGGGCAGCGGGTACGGCGTCTTTTCGTACATCACGTCGGCCGAATCGCAGGTCGGGCCGGCGAGCACGCAAGGCGCCGTCTCGCTGCCGTCATGCGCGGTGACGATCGGATAGCGGATCGCCTCGTCCATCGTCTCGGCGAGACCGCCGAACTTGCCGATGTCGAGGAACACCCAGCGCACATTGTCGTTGTCGGCTTTCTTCGAGATCAGCACGACTTCCGACTTGATGACGCCGGCATTGCCGACCATGCCGCGGCCCGGCTCGATGATCGTCTCGGGGATGGCGTTGCCGAAATGCTTCCTGAGCGCCGAGAAGATCGCCTGGCCGTAGGCCTGCGCCACCGGCACATCCCTGAGATAGCGGGTCGGGAAGCCGCCGCCCATATTGACCATTTTCAGCACGATGCCTTCGTCGGCCAGCGTCGCGAATACCTTCTTGGCGTCGGCCAGCGCGCGATCCCAGGCGGTCAGGTCGGTCTGCTGCGAGCCGACATGGAACGACACGCCATGGGCGTCGAGGCCGAGCGCCCTGGCATGGCGCAGCACGTCGACCGCCATCGCCGGCACACAGCCGAACTTGCGCGACAGCGGCCATTCGGCACCCTCGCCGTCGGTCAGGACGCGGCAGAACACGCGGGCGCCGGGAGCGACGCGCGCGATCTTCTCGACCTCCTCGACGCAGTCCACCGCAAACAGCTTGATGCCGAGCTGGTAGGCGCGCTGGATGTCGCGCTCCTTCTTGATGGTGTTGCCGAAGGAGATGCGGTCCGCCGGCGCACCGGCGTCCATCGCCATCTCGACTTCGGCAACGGAAGCGGTGTCGAAGGACGAGCCCATCGCAGCAAGCAGGCGCAGGATTTCCGGCGCCGGATTTGCTTTCACCGCATAGTAGATCTTGGAATCGGGAAGCGCCTTCTCGAAGGCGCGGAAATTGTCGCGCACGACATCGAGGTCGACGACGAGGCACGGGCCGTTCGGACGTCGGGTGGCGAGAAAGTCAAGGATGCGCTGAGTAGCCATCGGGTCTCTCCATCAGCGCCTTGCGGCGCGCACAAAGGCTTGCGGACGCGGGCTCTCGACCTCGCGAACACGCGGTGGACAAAGGCGGGACGGAAATCCATGGAACCAGCCGGTGGAGACCCCGGAACCATGAAGCGCCGTCTCGCGGCGGTGAACCTTGGCCTTGCCCGGCCTCGGTTCGCTTTGTCTGCCTTGGCTTGGATGGGAGACCCGTCCGCACTGCCGGCAATGAAGGTGTGCCTCTTCAGTAACCCCGGTCTTTGGACGACCGGCAGAACACCAGAAAGGCCCGCACCGTCGTTGCTTCAAGGTGTCCTCGGTTGGCGGTTGGCCGCTAAACCGACTGGAGGGGTTGGCTCCAGTTACCTTACCGATTACCCTCACCATTCGAGGATCGGCGGACACCCACAGGCACGTGCGACTTTGGGCAAGCGCGATATAAGATCGAAAGATTTCACAATCAATAAAAATCGTATGGCAGGTTGTAAAATTTGTGGCATCGAACAATGCTGCGGCAACCAGAAGAAAAATGCTGCGGCAAGCACATCCGGATATCGAACGCATGACAGGCACTCGCGGCCCGCTGAACGCTTTTCTCGACCTTGATCAAACCCCTGTAGCCAATGCGAAATCCGGCCCGCTTGCCGGCTTGCGGCTTGCCGTAAAGGACATCTTCGACGTCGCCGGCTACCGCACCGGCTGCGGCAATCCGCAGAAATACCGGGACGCTTCACCGGCCATGGCCACCGCGCCGGCCGTCCAGGCGCTGCTTGATTCGGGCGCCCGCTTCGTCGGCAAGACGCAGACCGACGAACTCGCCTTTTCCCTGCTGGGGCTGAACGCGCATTTCCCATCGCCGGTCAATCCGGCGGCACCCGATCGCGTCACCGGCGGCTCGTCCTCGGGTTCTGCTTCTGCAGTCGCCGGCGGGCTGGCCGATATCGCCACCGGCTCCGACACCGGCGGCTCGATCCGTGCACCGGCAAGCTTCTGCGGCCTGGTCGGCCTCAGGACGACGCATGGCCGCATCCCGCTCGACGGCACCATGCCGCTGGCGCCTTCGCTGGACACGTTCGGCTGGTTCGCAAGCGACATCGTCATCTACGAAAAGGTCGGCACGGTGCTGCTCGGCGACGATCCGCATTCCCACGAACTGAGACGCCCCGTCACTCTCGCTGCGCTGGACGGCCTCGTGCTCGGCCCGCACGAGGCCGACGAATATCGCGCCATGCTCCGCAGTGTCGCTTCGGTGCTGGGCGCACAGCGCAGCGTCGGGCCGCTGTCGCATTCGACCGACGATCTCTATTGGTGCTTCCGCAAGCTGCAAGGCTATGAAGCCTGGCAAAGTCACGGCGCCTGGATCGCCGGCGGCGACCGCATGCTGGGACCCGGTGTCAAGGAGCGTTTCGAGCACGGCGCGACTGTCGACGCGGCAACCGCGCAGCACGAAACGGAACGTCGCGCTTCGTTTCGCCTCGAGCTTGCCGACCAGCTTGGCGAGGACGGCGTTCTTGTGCTTCCGACCGCTCCGGGTGCCGCGCCGCTCAAGGCCGAATTATTTGATGATTTGCAGATCTATCGCGAGCGCGCGCTGAGATTGCTGTGTCTTTCCGGCCTGTCCGGCTTTCCGCAAATCACGCTGCCGCTCGGCAAGGCCGGCGGGGCGCCGTTCGGCCTTTCGCTGCTCGGTCCGAAGAACAGCGACCGGCAGCTGATTGCGCTGGCCGCCCGCATTCTTTCAGCCCGTCAAGGAGGCGCATGACATGGATACGCTGACCCGCATGCGCGCCTTCATCGACGTGGTCGAGGCCGAAGGCTTTTCGGCGGCGGCGCGCAAGATCGGCCGCTCGAAGGCGCTATTGTCGAAATATGTGCGCGAGCTGGAGGACGAGCTCGGCGCGCTGCTGCTCAACCGCACCACCAGGCAGTTTTCCCTGACCGAGGCCGGGCACACCTATTATCGGCGCGCCTCGGAGATCGTGCGCGAGGTCGACAGCCTTGCCGATGCGGTGCGCGAATCCTCCGGCGACGTGCGCGGCAGGATCAAGCTGTCGGCGCCGCGTACTTTCGCCGACGCGCCGATCGGCCAGTCGCTGATTGATTTCGCCAAGCAGCATCCCGACATCGTGCTCGACATTCATCTCGACGACCGTTTCGTCGATCTGGTCGAGGAGGGCTTCGATCTGGCGGTGCGCATTTCGCGGCTGGAAAATTCCTCGCTGATTGCGAGACGCCTGGCGCCATTTTCGGTACGGCTTTGCGCGTCTCCCGAACTGATCGCCAAGCACGGCATGCCGGTCAGGGCGCAAGACCTTGTCCGCGTGCCCTGCATCATCGACACCAATGGCCGCTGGCTTACCAATTGGCCGTTCAAGGGCGACGGTGCCGATACGGTGAGTGTTTCGGTCTCCGGCCCGATCGAGGTCAACAGCCCGATGGCGGCGAGGGCGGCCGCCGTGGCTGGATTGGGATTTTCCATCCTGCCGGATTTTATCGCCGCGCCCGACATCGAAAGCGGCAAGCTGGTGACTGCGCTGGATGACCGCATACTGCCCGGCGGCGGCATCTTCGCCGTGTATCCGCACCGGCGCTATCTGCCTGCAAAAGTTCGTGTCTTTGTCGATTTCCTGGTGCAGTGGTTCAAGGCGCTGGACAACGCATGAGCTTTCAGCCGCCTTGCGGTCCCATTTTCGCCCGCTTTCTGGTAACTGTCGGCAATTCACCGAAGCCGATTGAATCGCGACCGAGAATGCACCTGAAACAGCAAGCAATGATGCTGGCTTCGGCCTTGACCGCGACGTTTGCCGCCGTCGGGCCGGCTGAGGTGCATCCCCACGTCTTCGCCGAAGCCCGCCTCGAAGTGGTCCTCGGCCCGGATCACCAAACCGTGAAGGCATTGCGCCATCTCTGGCGCTTCGACGATCTGTTTTCGAGCACGGTGATGATGGAGTTCGACAAGAATTCCGACCTGAAACTCGATGACAAGGAGTTGAAGGATGTTGCCGACACCGTCCATGCCTCGCTTGCCGAGTTCAATTACTTCCAGCTCGTCACTGTCGACGGCAAGGACGTGGCAATGACCCCGCCGCCGCATTTGATGGCCAATTTCGACAATGATCAGTTGATCATCCTGTTTGAATCTGAACCGAAGGTGCCGATCAAACTGAGCGGCAAGATAGATATCGGCGTCTACGACCCGACCTTCTACACCGCGATCGATTTCACCGAGGATGCTAATCTGCAGGTCGATGGGTTGCCGCCGACCTGCACCAGCAAGGTTGTCCGCCCAAACCCGGACGAGGCGATCGCCGAGAACCAGAAGACCCTGACCGATGCCTTCTTCAATGATCCGACGGGCACCGACATGAGCAAGATCTTTGCCACCAAGCTTGAACTGACCTGTCAGCCGGAAGGATAGATCCAGTGACCAAACCGTCCCTGCGTTTGGCATTCGGTCTTCTGGCCGTCGCCTTTGTGATGACGCACTTTCTCGGCTCCGCCCACGCCCAGAGTTCACTCGGCATCGGCACCAATGACGGCATGGCTCCAACCGCCACCGGCCCGTTCGCCCACATCCTGATGTGGATCAATCTGCGCCAGCAGGAATTCTATCATGCGCTTGCCGGCGCGATGAAGGCGATGCGCCAGGACGGCAGCAAGTTGTGGCTGCTCATCGGCCTGTCCTTTGCCTATGGCATTTTCCACGCCGCCGGCCCCGGTCACGGCAAGGCGGTGATCTCTTCCTACATGGTGGCCAATGAAGTGGCGCTCCGGCGCGGCATCATGCTGTCCTTCGTCTCGGCCCTGCTGCAGGCGCTGACCGCGATCGTGGTGATGCTGGTCGCCTATTTCTTGCTGCGCGGCACTGCTGTCTCGATGACAGACGCCGCATGGTTCCTCGAAATCATGAGCTATGTCTTCGTCACTCTGTTCGGCGCCTGGCTGCTGTGGCGCAAGGCCGGCCCGGCCATCCTTCGCCTGTTCGGCGCAAATCCGGGCTACAGCCTCTCGGCTGCCCATGCCGGCCATTCACATGCCGGCCATTCACATTCCGCGCATGCCCATGCGGCACATTCCCACGCGCTTCATGCACATGACCACCACGACCATGCGCATGACCATCATGACCACGGCGCACATGCTGCGCACGATCACCACAGCCATGCGGCGGGCGAGGTCTGCGAGACGTGCGGACACTCGCATGCGCCCGACCCGGCGCTGCTTTCCGGTGATCGCTTCGATTGGCGCACGGCCTGGTCGGCGGTGGCTGCCGTCGGTATCCGCCCCTGTTCCGGCGCGCTGATCGTGCTGAGCTTCGCCTTGCTGAACGGGCTATGGTTCGGCGGCATCCTTTCGGTGCTGGCCATGGCGCTCGGCACCGCAATCACCGTCTCGGCCCTGGCGACGCTTGCGGTGACCGCCAAGAACTGGGCGGTGTATTTCGCCGGCGACGGCCGCATGGGCAACCGCATCCATTCCTTCGTCGAGATCGGCGGCGCCGCCTTCGTCTTCCTGTTCGGCCTGCTGCTGCTCTCGGCCAGCCTGACTGGCGCCTGACGCCCAGGCGCGGCTCTCCCTTCTCCCCTTGTGAGGGCTTTGCACGGGGAAGCGAAATCCTAGTTGGTGAGTTAATGGGGCTTTTTTGAAAGCCGGGAAAGCAGTTTTCGACGGCTTGGCATGGCATCGACCGGCATGACCGGCCGATCCGCCGATTTTAGGCCGATTTTAGACAGACTCCTCCTCATGCCGGCTTTCCGCCAGGTGGATAGAGGGCGCCGACCATGGTCCGCAGATTGTAGGCGCAGGCGGCTAGTATGCATTGCGTGCGGTTGGCGGCGAGGTTGAAGAAGCGCAGGCGCCGCATGCCGTAGCGCTCCTTGAACACAGCAAAAGGCCGCTCCACAGCCGCCCGCACCTTGGCGATCAACCGGTTACGCAGCTTCTGGCGCGCCGGCAACTCGGGATGATGCTTGTTGGGCCGCCGCCTTGATCCCGGCCTTGGCCAGCCGATCATGCCTGGCATGGGTGTAGTAGGCCTGATCGCCATAGGCCGCCTTCTCATCGCCGCAAACCAGATTGTCGGCCGCCTCGGTGTCGGTGATCGAGGCGTCGCTTACCTCGACACGCCGGATCATGGTGTGCTCCTGGTCGGCGCCGATGTGCATCTTGTAGCCGAAGGTGCTCTTGTTGCCCTTCTTGCCCCAGCGCGCGTCCTTGTCGGCCGACGGCTTGGCCGGGCCCTGGTGGCCCTTCTTCGGCTGCTTGGGCGGCCGCCCACGGGCCTGCAGGAACGTCGCATCGACTAAGGTGCCGCGCTTGACGATCAGACCCTTCGTCTCCAGCTGGCGGTTGATCTCCTCAAACACCTTGTCGATCAGCCGCTCGCGCGTCAGTTCCTCGCGGAAGCGCCACAGTGTCGAATGATCGGGCGTACGGTCCGAAAGGCTGAAGCCGGCAAAGCGGCGAAACGACAGCCGGTCACGGATCTGAGCCTCCAATGCCGGATCGCTCAGTCCGTGCCACACGCCCAGCAAAAGACAGCGCACCAGCGCCTCCGCCGGGTAGCTGGTGTTGCCCGAGCCGGGACCGCTGCGCTGACCCAGCAATGTTCGGATCAGTGCCCAATCCAGTTCCTTCGATACCAGGTCGAAAATCGTCTCGTCCGACGCCGCCAGCCCGTCCGCCAGACTCAACTGACCCAGAACACGATCCGCCATCCCGAATCTCCCTGCTTCGACCATCATCACAGAATCACCAATCGGCTTCTATGCAAAGGTCTCCTTGTGGGAGAAGGTGTCGCCGAAGGCGACGGATGAGGGGTGTTCCAGCTTGGCACCGACAGCGCTTCGTCCAGCACCCCTCAACCGTCTTGGCGCTACGCGCCAATCCACCTTCTCCCACAAGGGGAGAAGGGAAAGGACGGAGCCACCTTAGATCCTGCCGCCCAACTCGTCCTCGATATGGACGCGGATGATCTCGTCGAAGCTCGTTTCGGCGGCAAAGCCAAGCTCCCTCGAGCGCCGCGCCTCGAAGCGCGTCGGCCAGCCCTTGACGATCGCCCAGATCGTCTCGTCGGGCTCCTCGCGGATCAGTTTCACCGCCTTGGCGCCGGCGACACGTTCCAGCGCTTCGATCTGTTCGCCGACGGTGACGGCGACGCCCGGCATCGTCAGGTTGCGGCGCGGGCCGACGGCACTGCCGTCGATCTGAGCCGCATGGATCAGGAAATTCACCGCCGAACGCGGGCTGGCGTGTGTGTGTACGACCGAGCGCGGCACCGGCAGGATCGCTTCTTGGCCGCTCAGCGGCTCGCGGATGATACCGGAGAAGAACCCTGAGGCCGCCTTGTTCGGCTTTCCCGGCCTGACGCAGATGGTCGGCAGCCTGATGCCGATGCCGTCGAAGAAACCGCGGCGCGTATAGTCGGCAAGCAGCGCCTCGCCGATCAGCTTCTGCGTGCCGTAAGAGGTCAGCGGCGTCGGGTGGAACTCGTCCGGAATGATGTCGGGAAACGGTGCGCCGAACACGGCGATCGACGAGGTGAAGACGACGCGCGGCGTATAGGCCGCCAAGCGGATGGCATCGAACAGCGCCCTTGTGCCGTCGAGATTGACGCGATAGCCGAGATCGAAATTGGCCTCCGCCTCGCCCGACACCACGCCGGCGAGATGGAAGATCACGTCGGGGCGCGGCGCGACCAGATTTGCGGTCGCTCCCGGTGCGGCAAGGTCGCCGGTGTGGAGGGTAATGCTGACATCTTCGAGCACCGGCGCTTGCGGCGGCACGATATCGTGAAGATCGAGCGCGGCGATCTTGCGGCCGCCGAGCGTCCCGTCCTTGGCCAACCTGGCGATGAGTTTGCGGCCGACCATGCCTGCCGCGCCGGTAATCAGAATGCGCATGTCACTTTCCCTTTTTGCGCTGGCTGCGGCTACGCAGCCAGAACACGACGAAGATTGCCACCATGAAGATCGCCGCGACGACACCGGCAAGCACCGTCGAGACCTTGCCGACCGCCAGCATCACTGTTGGAAGATAATAGGCTGCGATGCCGAACAGCAGCAAAACCCAGGCGGCGCCGATCGCCGCATTGCGGGTGTCGCGGTCCATCACGCGGCGCCAGGGCGGCGAGAGTTCATGTCGATCGTTGCCAATGCCAGGAACTCCCGAAGTCAGTGATAATGGCCGCGGTGCGGTGCCGTGTCATGCGCATGCTCGTGCTCGTCATCATGCTCATGGCTGTCGGCACATTGGCCGAATTCCGGTTCGACCGTGGCATGGGCTATGCCATGTTCCTGCGCAAGCCGCTTCTTGATCGCGCTTACCGCCATATGCGCGTCGACGCCGTCATTGAGGCAGGCATGCAACGTCGCCATGTTGCTGGAGCCGTCGAGCGACCAGACATGCATGTGATGCACCTCGCGCACGCCCTTGATCGAGCCTTCGATGTCCCTCGCGATCAGGTCGCGGTCGAGGCTTGCAGGCACGCCTTCGAGCAGGACGTGGGCGGCCTCGCGCATCAGCGACCAGGCCGTGGACAGGATCAGCAGCGCGACAAGCACCGACAGGATCGGATCGATAGGCGTCCAGCCCGTCGCCAGGATCACCAACGCCGCCACGATCGCCGCTGCCGAGCCGAGCAGGTCGCCGAGCACGTGCAGGATGGCACCGCGCATGTTCAGGCTGCCGCGGTCGCCGCCATGCAGCACGAAGAAAGAGCCGATGTTGATCGCAAGGCCGGCGATGGCAACGACCAGCATCGGCCCGCCGAGCACGGGCTCAGGCGTCAGCAAACGCCCCCAAGCCTCGTAGACGATCCACAGCGCGATGGCGAAGATGGCGATGCCGTTGGTGTAGGCGACCAGCGTCTTGACCCGGCCGAAACCATAGGTGAGGCGCACGGTTGCCGGCCGGCCCGCGAGATGGAAGGCATACCAGGCAAGGCCGAGCGCAATGCAATCGGCAAGCATGTGGCCGGCATCCGCCAGCAGCGCCAGCGATCCCGTCAAGAGACCGCCAAGCGCTTCGACGACCATGAAGCCGGCGGTCAGGCAGGCCGCGATCAGCACGCGCTTTTTGTCGGTCGAGCCATGCACATGCCCGGCACCGTGACTGTGGTCGTGGTCCTGCGCAGCATGGTCGTGGGTATGCGCCATCTATGAGCTCCTGCTAGAGCCTGATCCAACCCGGCAGAATCGGGATGGAGGCTCTGCCTTCTTGTTTGACCATGATCTTATCCGAAAACCGGCGTCCACTTTTCGGGATCATGGTCAGGCACCGAACTCAGCGCGAAAATCCTCGAGCCGCCGCCTCTGCTGGCCATCGCTGTCGAAATTGGCCGGATCGAGCCACGCCTCATAGGCTCTGCGCAGATCAGGCCATTCCTTGTCGATGATCGAATACCACGCGGTATCGCGGTTTTCGCCCTTGACCACAAGATGCTGACGGAAAATGCCTTCGAACTTGAAGCCGAAACGTTCCGCCGCGCGCTTCGACGGCTCGTTGCGGTTGTTGCATTTCCATTCGTAGCGGCGGTAGCCAAGCTCGTCGAAGACGTACTTCATGAACAGGAACTGCGCTTCCGTCGCCGCCGGCTTTCGCGAGATCAGCGGGCCCCAATAGATGTTGCCGATCTCAATGACGCCGTAGGTGGCGTCGATGCGCATCAGCGTCTGGCGCCCGGCGACCTTGCCGCTGGCCTTGTCGATGACCGTGAAGAACAGCGGGTCTTCGCTGGCTTCCGCCTTGTCCAGCCATGGCTGGAAGGCGGCGCGGCTCTCCGGCGGGTAGTCTGGCAGCCAGGCAAAGCGGCCGTCGACATCGGCCACCGACGAGGCCTCAAACAGGCCGTCGCCGTGCTTTTCGGCGTTGAGCGGCTCCAGCCTGACAGTGCGCCCTTCCAGCACCTTGCGTTCGGGCCGCGGGCGCGGTTGCCAATTCTTGAGATTTTCCGACACCGAAAACTCCAATCCGTTTGACTTTTGCGGGCGGACGCTCACAAAAACGCACGCTCGCTGAAAGAACCACACGGACAGGAAAAATGCTCCACACGATTTCGGCCTTCGACCGCCTCGGCGAGGAAAATGCGTTCGCGGTGCTGGCGCGTGCCACGGCACTTGCCCATCAGGGCCGCGACATTGTCAATCTCGGCATCGGCCAGCCCGACTTCAAGACGCCGCAGCATATCGTCGAGGCCGCGATCAAGGCGCTGCGCGACGGCCATCACGGCTATACGCCGGCCAACGGCCTGCTGGCGACGCGCGAAGCGGTGGTCCGCCGCACGCTGGCCACTACCGGCGTCGAAGTCTCGCCCGAAGCGGTGATGATCCTGCCCGGCGGCAAGCCGACCATGTTCGCGGCCATCCTGATGTTCGGCGAGCCGGGCGCCGAAATTCTCTATCCCGATCCCGGCTTTCCGATCTACCGCTCGATGATCGAGTTCACCGGTGCTGCCCCCATCCCGGTGCCGATGCGCGAGGAGAACGGCTTTGCCTTTTCGGCTGCGGAGACCTTGGCGCTGATCACCCCGAAGACCAGGCTGCTGATCCTCAACTCGCCCGCCAATCCGACCGGCGGCGTCACGCCTCGCGCCGAGATCGAAAAGCTGGTCAGGGGGCTGCAAGCGCACCCGGACGTCGCCATCCTCTCCGACGAGATCTACGACGTGATGACCTATGACGGCGAGACGCATTGCTCGTTGCTCGCCTTCCCCGAAATCCGTGACCGGCTGATCGTGCTCAACGGCTGGTCGAAGACCTGGGCGATGACCGGCTGGCGCATGGGCTGGTCGATCTGGCCGAACGGAGACAAGGGCGCGCATCTCTACGACAAGGTGCGCAAGCTGGCGGTCAATTGCTGGTCCTGCGTCAACGCACCGAGCCAGTATGCCGGCATAGCCGCCATCGACGGCCCGCAGGACGATGTCGACAAGATGATGCGCGCCTTCGACCGCCGCAGGAAGGTCGTGGTCGAGGGGTTGAATGCCTTGCCCGGCGTTTCCTGCATTACGCCGAAAGGCGCCTTCTATGCCTTCCCCAATGTTTCCAAGACCGGCTGGAAGGCTAAGAAGCTCGCCTCGGCGCTGCTCGATGATGCCGGCGTGGCGCTGATCGGCGGCCCCGATTTCGGCATTCTCGGCGAAGGCTATGTCAGGCTGTCCTACGCCAATTCCGAGGAGAACATCCTGCGTGCGCTGGAGCGGATCGAGGCGTTCCTGGCGAAGTGAGGACGACGAAAGGAGAAGCCAGATGTTCTATGCCATTCTTGCCTATCACGAGGAAGAAGCGATTACGGCACTGACGCCTGAGCAGGATGCGGCGCTGATGACCGATCTTCTCCAGATCAACGATCGGCTCTACCGGCAAGGCACCCTTGGGCCGGCGGCCCGGCTCGGCGCGACACAAGACGCCTGCACCTTGCGCGGGCCAGGCACCGGAATGGTTATCGACGGCCCCTTCGCCGAGACCAAGGAACAATTGCTGGGGCTCTATGTCGTCGACTGCGCCAACCGTGACGCCGCCATCGACATTGCGCGCGACCTTCGCCGCGTCAATCCGACCGCCGTCTACGAAATCCGCCCGATTTCGCTATATTTACCCGGCGTGCCGCTTCCGGTCACGCGGCCCTGATTTAGGACCGGGTTGAGACTAATTTACCCTCGCCCGACAAATGGCATCTTCGTCGCCATCACGGTCATGAACAGCACGTTGGCGTCGAGCGGCAGGCTGGCCATATGGAGGACGGCATCGGCGACGCGCTCGACATCCATCACCGCTTCGGCGGCAATGGTGCCGTTGGCTTGCGGCACGCCGACCGTCATCGCTTGCGCCATGTCGGTCAGCGCGTTGCCGATGTCGATCTGGCCGCAAGCAATGTCGAAGGGCCTGCCGTCCAGCGCCAGCGTCTTGGTCAGCCCGGTGATGGCGTGCTTGGTCGCCGTATAGGGCACCGAGCCCGGCCGTGGCGCATAGGCCGATACCGAGCCGTTGTTGATGATGCGGCCGCCCATCGGCTGCTGCCTGCGCATGGCGCCGAACGCGGCGCGAGCACAAAGGAACGAGCCGGTGAGATTGACCCCGACGATGTCGTTCCACACGTCGACCGGGATGTCGTCGATCAACGTCGATTTGTAGCTCGTGCCGGCATTGTTGAAGAGCAGGTCGACGCGCCCGAAAGCCGCAGCCACCGTCTCGAACAGATCGTCGACCTGATCGGCCTTGCTGATGTCGCAGGCGAAGGCCAATGCCTTGGCCTGCGTCGGCCCGGCCGCGGCGATCGCATCCTCCAGCACCGGCTTGCGGCGACCGCAGAAGACCGTGTTCCAGCCGGCCTTGAGCAGCGCTGTGGCGACGCTTTTGCCGATGCCCGTACCGGCGCCGGTGACGATGGCGGTTTTATAGTCGGTCATGGCTGTACTCCCTGAAAGGGATGAGGCATCGCAAATGACGGGAACCATGGCAAGCCGGCCCAAAGCCTGTGCTCACAAAAAGGGCGGCCGTTGGCGACCGCCCCTGATCCGAACCGCGCTTGGGAGGAGGAAAGCCGATCCGACTGCCTGAATCATGCGCCCACCGGATTAACGAGAAGCTAACGCGAATGCCGCCGAGTTCTCCGAGGCTCTCCCCTTCAAGCTACCAGCGCGAACCGGTCACCGGCTTGGCCGTGCTGCCCGCTGCCGGCACCTTCGCCGCCGTCACCGTCGCCTCGACATGGTCGACCAGCGCATCCGGCAGGCCGAGACGGCCGGCAAGCAGGTCGAGATAGCCGCGTTCGGCCCGCGTGTCCGGATCGATGGCAAGACGCGAGGCGGTGTAGAGTTCCAGCTTTTGCGCATCGGTCTTGGCCCCGGCGATCAGCACATCCACATCGAGCGGCGCCTCCAGTTCCGACATCAGGAATTTCTCCGCTTCGGCGCCGACGCCCGCTAGGCTGAGCTTGCCGGCGATCTTCTGCCGCTCTTCGTCATCGACGTGACCGTCGGCCTTCGCCGCCGAGATCATCGCCCTGACCAGCGTCAGCGTGAATTCGTCTTCGCCCTGCGGCGCTTGCGACGGATGGAAGGCGGTATCGGCCGGCGGCGGCAGCAATTCCGGTTCGCCTGCAGCTTGCGTCTCGGCCGGCGCGTTGCCGTTCTTGTAGTTCTGGTAGGCCTTGTAGGCGAGGCCGCCGATCGCAGCCAACCCACCAAGCTTCACCGCCGCACCGGTGACCTGACGGCCGGGGCCGGTTCCGAGCAGCACCGCGGCCAGCGCACCGGCGGCAAGCGGATTGTCCTTGGCCATCTGCACCGCCTGCCCCGCCTTGTCGCGGGCGGTCGATCCGGTGCCGGGAATTTGCGAGCCGAGCAGATCGTCGAGGAGCTTCTTGGGATCGAACATCTATGCCTCCAGAATTGGCCCGGCCGAAGGTGCGCGGGCAGGTTTGGACGTCGAAGACCTAGGTCCCGCAGTTTGACATTACAATGACGCGGCGCGTCCTTTTGCCCGCTGCCACGCATGACCTCGCACCGACATCTGCTTGGATTTCACGCGGAAATCACAGTGCTGCAGCCTCCTTCCGCGCCCAAAAAACATGCGGCGCTCTGGACATTGGACGTGTCGAAACCGCCCCCGACTTCGACTAGTGTCGCGGCATGTCGCTTGGGAGGAGCCTGGCATGACCGATGAGACAGACCGCCAGCCGGCACGCGACCCCCAGGAACTGGAGCGCCTGTTGATTTCACGGCAATGGGTCGGAGACATTGACGGCATGGCCGCGCTTTTCGAGCAGCATGCCGTCATCGACAGCGGTGGCGGACAACTGACGTTCGGCCGCGAAGCCATCCGGGGGCTGTTCGCGGAGATCACCGCAACCGGCCGAAAATTTCAGTCCGGAGATCAGCGCCCGGCTGTCGTCAATGGCGACCTGGCGCTCACCTCGACCCGGCTTCCCGATGGCACGATCACCACCGAGGTCGCGCGCCGGCAGAACGACGGGACATGGCTGTGGGTCATCGATCGTTTCTCTGTTGCTTAACGTAAAGTTGCTTAACGTGAAGCTAACTTCCGATGTGACGATCGCCGCGCGCTTGCGCCAGCTCGACCTGGTGCTGGCGCTCGGCGTAGCGGGCGCGATCTTCGTCCGAGCGGGCATCGAAGCAATGCGGGCATGAGATGCCGGCAGCATATTTCGGCGACAGCCGGTCTTCTGCAGCCAGCGGATGCCGGCAGGCGCGGCAGAGTTCGGCCTCGCCTTCGAGCAGCCCGTGCGATACCGAAACGCGCTCGTCGAAGACGAAGCATTCGCCTTGCCACAGGCTCTGTTCGGCGGGGACGTCCTCGAGATATTTCAGAATGCCGCCCTTGAGGTGGAACACATCCTCCAAACCGAGCGACTTCACATAGGCGGTCGCCTTCTCGCAGCGTATGCCGCCGGTGCAGAACATGGCGACCTTGCGCCCCTCGAGCTCATGCCGATGCTGCTCGACCCAGGCCGGGAATTCTCGAAAGCTGGCAGTGGCGGGATCGACAGCGCCCTTGAAGGTGCCGAGCGATACCTCGTAGGCGTTGCGCGTGTCGATGACGATGGTGCCCGTATCCGAGATCAGTGCATTCCAGTCGGCCGGCGCAACATAGGCGCCTGCACCTGCCGCCGGATCGATATTGTCCACGCCCATGGTGACGATCTCGCGCTTCAACCGCACCTTCATGCGGTGGAACGGCATCGTTGCGGCGCTGCTGTATTTGATCTCGAGGCCGGCGAGACCGTCGATGGATTCGAGATGATCGATGAGCGCGGCGATTGCCGCTTCACTGCCGGCGACCGTGCCGTTGATGCCCTCACGCGCCAACAGCAGCGTGCCTTTGATGCCGCGTGCGCAGCAGAAGGCGGCGAGCGGCGCGCGCAGCGCCTCGAAGGTGTCGAGCCGGGCGAAGCGGTAAAGCGCGGCAACGCGGAAGGCTTGGCTGGGCAGCGTCATCACCAAGCCACTAAACGCTCACGACAGCCGGATCAAGGCAGAGCCGGGTGCGGTCTGATCGCGGAGGTTTCGAACACCACGCGTGACATCGCGACACGCCGCGTTCCGTGGACAGAAAAACCGCCTTCTGCTAACCGGTCGACTTGATCAACAGAGGAGAGACGACGAATGCCCAGCACGACCGAAAAGCTCCTGTCGCTCCTCAACGGCCAGCCGGTCATACCGGTGCTGAAGATCGCCAATCCCGCCGACGCGGTGCCGCTGGCCCGGGCGCTGGCCAGCGGTGGCCTGCCGGTGATCGAGATCACGCTGCGCACCGCCGACGCGCTGGAGGCGATCCGCCGGGTGGCAGGCGAGGTCGAAGACGCCGTCGTCGGCGCCGGCACCATCCTGGACGCCCGCCAGTTCGGCGAGGCGGCGGCCGCCGGTTCGAAGTTCATCGTCAGCCCCGGCATCACCCGCGAGCTTCTCGCGGCAGCCAAGGACAGCGACGTGCCGTTGCTGCCCGGTGCCATCACGCCGGGAGAGGTCATGGCCGCCCGCGAAGCCGGCCTGCGCTTTCTGAAATTCTTCCCGGCCGAACAGTCGGGCGGCATCGCCTCGCTCAAGGCTTTCGCCTCGCCGCTTGCCGACGTGAAATTCTGCCCGACCGGCGGTATCACCGGCAAGAACGCCGCCGACTACCTCCGCCTGCCCAACGTCATCTGCGTCGGCGGTTCGTGGGTGGCGCCGGACGATCTGGTCAAGGCCGGCAAATGGGACGAGATCGAAGCCTTGGCACGCGCTGCGAGCAAGCTCGGGCGATAACGTCTTCTGCATCAAAAGCCGCCGCCGATCTGACCGATCCGGTTCGCCGGCTGGTTCCCGCTCATGGGCTCGAACCACGATTCGCGCCTTCAAAGGGCGCTGTCCTACCATTAGACGAAGCGGGAGAATGCCGATCAGTGGTTAGCATCCCTGGATGAAGGAAGCCAGTGCCGGCGGTGGAGGCAGCCGCGCGAGGTGCCCAGCGCGGCCTACTCGGTCTTGAAGCGGGCAACCGACATGAACTTGACGGCTTTGCCGGTGAACCGGTTTGCGTCGGCCATCTCGTTGCCCGGTTGGAAGCCTATCGTATAGACCTCGCTCGGTGCCGTACGGACGAAGTCGTAGGCGTAGCGCGGCGCCGTTGTCGCATCTGAAACGGTTGCGACATACTCACCGCTGTGCAGCGCCCACCGGGCGGCCTGCGGCGCGGCGGCGACCACCACCGGCTTGGGGCCGGGCTTCAGGTCGCGGGCGGTGGCCCTGGGTTCCTTGCGTGTGGTCTTCACGCCCGCTCCGATGACGGCAGCCGGATCGGAGCCTGCCGGGCGGGCAACGATGGCCTCGCGCGGCGATGCCCCGTCGCTCGATGCCCCGTCGTCGCTCGCCGGTTCCTCGAACACCGATGCTTGCTCGGAAAGCGACGCGACCTTGTATTCGTCGGTCGCGCTGACCCTTTCCAGAACGGCCTTGACCTCGTCGGGCTGGGAACTG
Organism: Mesorhizobium sp. M0800; assembly: GCF_040320095.1. Classification (NCBI taxonomy): domain Bacteria; kingdom Pseudomonadati; phylum Pseudomonadota; class Alphaproteobacteria; order Hyphomicrobiales; family Phyllobacteriaceae; genus Mesorhizobium; species Mesorhizobium sp. M0800. Next base: position 241,375 of record NZ_JAMYOZ010000002.1, on the reverse strand, counting down.
TCGGGCCGCGCCGACGGCAATACCGAGAATGCGTCGGTGGCGGTGTTGCTCCGCTCGGCCGCACTCGCCAGCGCCAGCAACACTTGCTTGTCCTGCGGCGCAAGACCCACCGGCGAAAGATCGGCCGGCAGCGAATGATCGGGCCGCCAGCTCGGCACGGGAATGTTGTTTGCAGCGACCTGCACCGGGCCGGCCGCAGCAGACGGGTCTGCTATGCCGAACGGAACATTTGCCGGTGCCACACTGGCCGGCGTCACGCTTGCCGGCGCTTGCGCGGTCGCCACCGCCTGTTCAGTCGATCCAGCCGCATCCGCCACGCCGAACGGAACGTTTTCAGGCGGCTGGGCGCCGACGTCGGTCTTCGGACGCGGAGCAAAAGCCGGCAGCGGGATGCTGCGGGCAGGCAATGCCGCGATGATCGTCTCCGGCGTGTCGTTCTCCGGTTCAGGCGCAGGCGCCGGAGCATCGGCGACTTCCGGAATCTGAGCGCGCTTGGCATCCTGAGGCGCCACGATGGCAATGCCAGGCAGGTTGCTGCTCTTGGCGGACGGCGCCGGCTTCACGTTACGGGGCTTTGGCGCCGGCTCGGCCATCGCCACATCGGCGCTGTCGTCCGCCTCGTCGTCGCCACCGCCGAAGAGGGCTGCCAGGAACCCACGGGATTTTTTGGCACCGCCGCTTGCGCTGGCGAGTTCGATGGCCGGCGCGCCGGCGCCCTTGCGGGCTTTGTAGGAGGCGAGCGCCTGTTGATAGCCAGGCAGCGGCTTGCCGTCGCTCGGCACATGCAGCGTCTTGCCGTTGGGGAACACGCGCGCCAGTTCCTGGCGGCTGATGCCGGGCCAGTGGCGTACATTGCCGACATCCATATGCACGAAGGGCGAGCCGGAGCTGGGATAGTAGCCGACGCCGCCGCCCTGCATCCTGAGGCCGACGTCGCGCAGCTTCTTCAGCGGCACGCCGGGAATATAGAAATCCATCGCCCTGCCGAGCATGTGCTGGCTCTTCTCGGCGACGCCCCTGCTGCGGCTGCGCAGCATCGAATTCGTGGCCGGCGAACGATAGCCGCAGACGACCTGGATGTAATCGGTGGCGCCGCTCTCCCGATACGCTTCCCAGACCAGATCCAGCAGGCGCGGATCCATCTTGGTCGGCTCGTTGCGGCGCCAGTCGCGCAGGATGATGTTGATCTTTCGCAAGCCCGCCTGGTCGTAGCGGCCATTGCGCTTGTAGACGATCTCCGCCTTTTCATGCGTGTGGAGATGATAGAGCTTCAGCGAACGTGTCTCGGCGCTGGCGCCGGTTGCCGCCGCTGCAAGGAACCCGACGGCAACAATCACCGCTGCCAGCCATCTCGGCCAGACGCTCATGTGATAATGCCGCCCGTTTTCGTGTCGTTCGATTCTGTTCAAATCAAAAGGCCTTGCAGGCTGCCGTTTTGTCCCCGGATTTGACCAAACGGATGCGTGGTGTGTGCATCCGAATATCGATCCTAATGGTTAATCATCGCTTATTGAAGCCGAAATGCGGTAACACGGTGGCGATATCCCGCCAAAAATATTGCGCAGGATATCTTGGTAAACCGCTGGTTTAGATCATGTTTTGGCGCCAGCTCGAAACACGATCTGTTACCGTCCGCCTTAATACGTGAACACTGTGGCGAACACATCATTTCGAGGCGCAGTTGCGTGGAATGATGTCCGGATGAGAACCGGCTTGGCCCTGTGACTCAGGAAGCGAGCCGTTCGACGCGGCCGGTTTCCGGGTCGATGCCGTATTCCTTGAGCTTGCGGTAGAGCGTCGACCGGCCGATGCCGAGGCGGCGGGCGACTTCGCTCATCTGGCCGTTATAGTGATCGATGGCGAGCTTGATCATTTCGAGTTCGACGTCGGCCAGCGCACGCACATTGCCGCGCTCGTCGAGCGCCCGCAGCGTGCCGAAACGAGGCTTGGCTGGTGCATCGGCGTCGGCGGCTGCGATGCCGCCAGCGGCCGATATGTTGTCGCGCGGCTGGCTGCCCGAAGCCACTCCGGAAGCTGGCCACCCTGGAGTTGGCCCCCCTGAAGCTGGCCACCCTGGAGCTGGCAAGGCGATACCCGAATCGAGATTGACCGTGCCCTCGACTTGCGCCCGGATCTGCGGGAATTCTTCTTCGGTCAGCATGTCGCCGTCGGCGAGCACCGAGGCCCGGAAGACGGCGTTTTCGAGCTGCCTTATGTTGCCCGGCCAGTCATAGGCCTGCAGCATGGCAAGCGCCGCAGCCGAGATGCCTCGCAGGCGGTGGCGCGGATCGGCGGGCGCCACCTTCTCCATGAAGTGCTCCACCAGATAGGGGATGTCGTCGCGACGGTCGCGCAATGGCGGCACGAAGATCGGATAGACGTTCAGCCGATAGAACAGGTCCTCGCGGAACTTGCCGTCCTTGACCTGCTGCAGCAGGTTGCGATGGGTTGCCGAGATCAGCCTGATGTCGACCCTGACGGCCGAGCGCCCGCCAACCGGATCGACCTCGCCGTCCTGTACGGCGCGCAACAGCTTGACCTGCACGTCGAGCGGCAGGTCGCCGATTTCGTCAAGGAACAGCGTGCCGGTGTGCGCTTCGACGAACTTGCCGGTATGTTTTTCGGTGGCGCCGGTGAACGAGCCCTTCTCGTGCCCGAACAGGATCGATTCGACCAGATTGTCTGGGATGGCGCCGCAATTGACGGTGACGAAGGGTTTCGAGCGGCGGTCGCCGCTGCCCTGGACGGCGCGCGCCACCAGTTCCTTGCCGACGCCGGATTCACCTTCGATCAGGATCGGAATGTTGGACGCCGCCGCCTTGCGGCCGAGCCGGATCACCCGATCCATCGCCGGACTGTGGGTGATCATGTCCTTGAACGTCAGATGGCCGCCGCGCTGCCGTGACGAGCGCTTCACTTCGCCTTCGAGCGCTTCGACCTTGAGGGCGTTGCCGATCGACGCCTGCAGCCTGTCGGGAGAGGCCGGCTTGACGACGAAATCGAAGGCGCCGTGACGCATTGCCGAAACGACGGTTTCGATGCCGCCCTGCGCGGTCTGCACGATGACGGGAATGTGGATGCCGCGCTCGCGCATCGCCTTCAGCACGCCGATGCCATCGAGGCCCGGCATCATCAGGTCGAGGATGACCACCGACACGTCGCGCGCATTGGGCCCGTCGACGAGATCGAGACCGGCCTCGCCGCCATCGGCGACGATCGCGGTGTGGCCGAATTTCGTCACCGCCGCCTCGAGCAGCCTGCGCTGCACGGGATCGTCATCGACTATGAGTATGGAAGCTGCCATGACTGATCCGACCGTGCCCGCCCGAGAATGCGCCCTATGGATCATCTTGGCACAGGGTTCTAAATAAGCTTTCAAAAAACCCGGTGAATGAATTCCTTAGGATTTGACCGGCTTCTCGTTTCCTCGAATTTTTGTGTCTGGAAGGATCGGCAATGCGCATGGTTTTTGCTCGAAAGCTGGCGGCGGCGCCCGGTCAGGGCGTGGCGGAGCTTGGCGACCTGCCGGAATGGAATCTGGCCGATCTCTATTCGGGCATGGAAGCGCCCGAGTTGAAGCGCGACATCGCCAAGTCCGCCGCCGATGCCATCGCCTTCGAGAGCCGTTGGAAAGGCACGCTCGCCGCCGAGGCCGGGCGTGGCAGCGCCGGCAGGCTGGGCGAGGCGCTTCAGGCCTATGAAGCGCTGGAGGAGCTGATCGGCCGGATCGTCTCCTATGCCGGGCTTGTCTATGCCGGCAACACGTCGGATCCGCAGCGCGCCAAGCTCTATGGCGACATCCAGGAAAAGATGACCGATGCCAGCGCGCACCTGCTGTTTTTCGCGCTCGAGCTGAATCTCATCGACGATAGCGCGATCGAAACCGCACTCGCCGCCGATCCGGCCTTCGCCCATTACCGGCCCTGGGTGCTCGATCTGCGCAAGGACAAGCCCTATCAGCTCGAAGACCGCATCGAGCAGCTCTTCCATGAAAAATCGATCACCGGGCGCGGGGCCTGGAACCGCCTGTTCGACGAGACGATGACCGATTTGCGCTTCGACGTCGACGGCGAGGAGCTGACGCTGGAGCCGGCGCTCAATCGCCTGCAGGACGCCGACGGCGAGGTGCGCCGCCGGGCGTCCGAGGCGCTGGCCACGACCTTCCGCAAGAATTTGCGCGTCTTCACGCTGGTCACCAACACGCTGGCCAAGGACAAGGAGATTTCCGACCGTTGGCGCGGCTTCGAGGACATTGCCGATTCCCGCCACCTGGCCAACCGCGTCGAACGCAGCGTGGTGGATGCACTCGCCGCCGCGGTTCGCGACGCCTATCCACGCCTGTCGCATCGCTATTACGCGATGAAGGCGCGCTGGCTCGGCATGGAGGTGATGAACCACTGGGACCGCAATGCGCCCCTGCCCGAGACCCCACAGGCGGTCATCGGCTGGGACGAGGCCAAGAACACCGTGCTTTCCGCCTACCAGCGCTTTTCGCCCGACATGGCGGAGATCGCCAGAACTTTCTTCGACCGCAACTGGATCGATGCACCGGTGAGACCCGGCAAGTCGCCTGGCGCCTTCGCGCATCCGACCGTGCCTTCGGCGCATCCCTATGTGCTGCTCAACTACATGGGCAAGCCGCGCGACGTGATGACGCTGGCGCACGAGCTCGGCCACGGCGTGCACCAGGTGCTGGCCGGCGGCCAGGGCGCCCTGATGGCATCGACGCCGCTGACGCTGGCCGAAACCGCATCGGTGTTCGGCGAAATGCTGACCTTCCGCTCGCTGCTCGAGCAGACCAACGACAAGCGCGAACGCAAGGCCATGCTCGCCCAGAAGGTCGAGGACATGATCAACACGGTCGTGCGCCAGATCGCCTTCTATGAGTTCGAGCGCAAAGTGCATGCCGAGCGCAGGAGTGGCGAACTGACCTCCGACAAGCTCGGCCAGTTCTGGTTGGAAGTGCAGGCGGAAAGCCTCGGGCCGGCGATCAAGCTGCGCGAAGGGTACGAGATTTTCTGGACCTATATCCCGCACTTCATCCACTCGCCTTTCTACGTCTATGCCTACGCATTCGGCGATTGCCTGGTGAACTCGCTCTACGCGGTCTACCAGAACGCCGAGCGCGGCTTTCAGGAGAAATATTTTGCCATGCTGCGCGCCGGCGGCACCAAGCATCATTCCGAGCTTCTGGCGCCGTTCGGCCTCGACGCGGCCGACCCTGCCTTCTGGCAAATCGGGCTTGGCGTGATCAGCGGACTGATCGACGAGCTGGAAGCACTGGACAATTGATGCGCAACACTGGGTGATGCGCAACACCGGGTGACCGGGTTTTCCAGAACAGTTTAGCTGCAATGCATATTGGCGATGGTTCTATTCTTGTCTTGGATATTTGTTCTTAAATAACTTTCCATGGAAGTTTTCCGTTAGATTCCCGTAAGCTGTATGATAGCGTCCGCCCTCAAGCTCAGCCGGGCATGAATGGGTCAGGTCGGAAAATCCCGACCGGTCATGGCGTGTCGGCGGATGCGACAACGGCTGTTGGCCAGGGGCAAACCGGTCGCCGACGGCTCGATCGAAGCCGGCTGTTCTGCAAATTGCGGAACCACCATCGAATGGTCCTTCGCCGAGGTCATGGCTCTACAGGCCAGGGCGGACGGATCGGATTGGAGAGAGAAAGACAATGGGCACTTTTTTCTACATGCTCCTGGCGTTCCTGGTAGGTGTGTTGGTTGGCTGGTTCATTTGGGGACGCCTGCGTGGCGAACTCGACAGTTTGCGCGGCGATCTAGACCGCACGCGCAGCGAACGCGACAGATTGCGGGCCGATAGCGACCGTCTGACCGGTGAGTTGGATGCATGCGGCCGCGCCCGCGCCGATCTCGAACGCCGGCTGGGCGAGGCGAAAACCACCCAGGCGCCAACCGCGAAGGCGGCAACAGCCAAGGCGCCAGCCGCCAAGACCGGCGCGACCAAAGCCGCGATGCAGGCGCCGTCAACGCTGATGTCGACATCCGCACCGGCCAAACCGGCGCCGAAGAAATCTGCAACGGCCAAAGCCGCGGCTGCGCCGCGCGCAACTGCCGCTAAACCGGCAACGCCGAAACCGGCCGCATCGAAAGCGACCACCGCGCCCAAGACTGTGCCAGTGGCAAGCAAGGCTGCGCCGGCGGCAAGCAAGACCGCGCCAGCGGCAAAGAAAGCCGCGACCGGCAAGGCAACAGCCGCGGCAGCAGGCAACGCCAACGATCTGCGTCGCCTGATCGGCATCGGCCCGACCAACGAGCGGCTGCTCAAAGGGCTTGGGGTCACGACCTATGCCCAGATCGCCGCCTGGACGCCCGACGACGTCAAGCGGATCGAGGCGACGTTGAATTTCGACGGCCGTATCGAACGTGAACGCTGGATCGAGCAGGCGAAACTGCTTGCCGCCGGCGACGAAAAGGAATTTGCGCGCCGCTTCCCGACCGCGGGAGAAGCCAGCAACACCTGATCCATCGCAGGCGGCATCTGGAACAAGGCGGCGCCCACTGGCGCCGCTTTTGTTTTTGCCGCCGCGCCTTTGCGTCTTGAGACGCCGTTCCCTCGATTGCGCACGGTCGAGCCCCCATATAGATCGATCGCTGGTGACCGCAGCATCCGAGCCTTATGTCCCTGCCCCTGCCCTTTGCAATTTTCAGGAACGACGAGACCGCGCGGCAGCTCGTTTTCGACCGGCCGGCCGAGATAATCGCAGCGCATGGCGAGGCGGATTTTTTGCCAGCGCTGGAAGCCGCGCAGGCTGCACATGACGGCGGCAAATGGCTGGCCGGTTATTTCTCCTACGAGGCCGGTTACCTGCTCGAACCCAAGCTCGTTCCGCTGCTGCCGGCCGGCCGCCGCGCCCCGCTTTTTTGCCTCGGCGTGTTCGACGCGCCAGTCGAGGAGACGATCGCGCCAGGCGATCTGCCGGCTAGCAACGGCCCAATCTTCGACGCCAAGGCAGCCTGGTCTTCGGACGACTACGCCAAACGCTTTGCCAGGCTGCATGACCACATCCGCAAGGGCGACTGCTACCAGGGCAATCTGACCTTTCCGGTCCATGCGCAATGGTCGGGCGATCCGCTGGTCGCCTTCAACGCGCTGACCGAACGCCAGCCGGTGAAGTATGGGGCCCTGGTCGCGCTCGGCGATCCGATCGTCTTGTCGCGTTCGCCCGAACTGTTCTTCGAGGTGGACGCGGAAGGCATGATCGAGACGCATCCGATGAAGGGCACCGCGCCGCGCGGGGCAACAAAAGCCGAGGACGATCGCCTGAAAGCGTTCTTGCGCAACGACGAGAAGAACCAGGCCGAGAACCGGATGATTGTCGATCTCCTGCGCAACGACATTTCACTGATCAGCGAGGTTGGCACGCTCGATGTGCCGGAGCTTTTCCGCATCGAGAGCTACCCGACCGTCCACCAGATGGTGAGCCGCGTGCGGGCGAAACTCTTGCCCGGCCTCGCCATCCGCCAGATTTTCGCCGCGCTGTTCCCGTGCGGCTCGATTACCGGCGCACCGAAGATCCGCGCCATGGAGATCCTGCGCGAGCTGGAAAGTGGCCCGCGCGATGTCTATTGCGGCGCCATAGGCTGGATCGCGCCCGGCGGCCGGATGCGCTTTTCCGTGGCGATCCGCACCATCTCGCTCTTTGCCAATGGCGAGGCGGTCTACAATGTCGGCGGTGGCGTCGTCTTCGATTCGACAGCCGAAGAGGAGTACCAGGAGTGTCTGCTGAAAGCCCGTTTCGCGACGGGAACACTGCCGATTTCGAACTGATCGAAACAATGCGCTGGGAACCCGGCTCGGGTTTCCTCCGTTTCGACCGCCATCTCGCGCGGCTTTACGGCTCGGCAAGCGAACTCGGTTTCGCCTGCGATCCGCAAAGGGTCGGCGAAGCGCTGATGAATGCGGTCGGCCACCAGCAGATCGCGTTGCGCACACGCCTCGTCCTGTCGCGCAAGGGCGAAGTCGCGGTTTCGGCGCAGCCCTACGAGCCGCTCGCCGCAGACAAGGTCTGGACACTTCAACTGGCACGGGTGCGGCTTGATTCGAGCGACACGCTGCTGCGTCACAAGACCAGCCGCCGACAACCCTATACGCGCGCCCGCGCCGAATATCTCGCCAGCCGCGCCGACGAGGTGCTGCTCGCCAATGAGCGCGGCGAAATCTGCGAGGGCACGATCACCAACGTCTTTGCCGATTTCGGCGACGGCGTGCTGGCCACGCCGCGGCTCGATTGCGGCCTGCTGCCTGGCGTCCTGCGCGGCGAACTGCTGGATCAAGGCCGCGCCGGTGAAGCGGTCTACACGTGGAACGAACTGCAATCGGCCAAGGCGCTGTTCGTCGGCAACTCGCTGCGCGGATTGATCCCGGCGCGGCTGGGCTGAAGCATCTGGAGACAACAATGTTCGTGGTTTCGCTGAACTACAAGGTGCCGCTGACCGAGATCGACCGCCTGCAGCAAGCGCATGTCGAGTGGCTGAAGGCCTGCTATGCGCAAGGCATCTTTGTCGCCTCCGGGCCAAAGCGGCCAAGGACCGGCGGCATCATCATCGCGCGCGGTCCACGCGAGAAGCTCGATGCCAGACTGGCGGACGATCCCTTCGCCAAGGCAGGTGCCGCCGATTACGAAATCACCGAATTCACGCCGAGAATGGCCGTTGCCGCACTGGAAGCCTACAAAGAAGCATGAGTTTCCGCCCACCGACCCACACACCCTATGACGGCTCGTCGAAACTGTTCACCATCGGGCTGAAGCCGCTCAATCTCGATAGCTGGATCGAGGTCGACGAATATCTGCTGCCCTATCTTGCCGAGAAACGCCGGCTTTACACGGAAATTCCCGACAAGGTTTTTGTCGAGGAGCAAGCAACGCGCGACGCCCAGCGCGAAGTGCTCGATCTGCTCGGTGCGCATCTGGCGGCGAACTTTCCTGAGACCCACAGGCGTACCGACAATGCGATCGAGGTGATCGGCGGCATCGACAATCTCGAGGGCTCAGGCACCTCAGCTTCTTTCAGCGATGCGCCGCTTGTCGCGGCCTCGTTGCTCGTCCAGGAGGATTTGATCCTGATGCGCCGCGACGACAGCGGCTGGCGTCTGGCGGCCGGCTCGCTCTGCTTCCCGTCGTCATGGTCGCTGACCGAAAAATTCGGCAAGCCGCTGCAGCAGATCCACGCGCCGGTACCGGGTTTCGGCTCTGGCACACGCCCGGCCGATCTCATCAACCGCATGTTCGACGGCCTCCAGGGCCAAGCCGTCGAGCGCTACAACTGGTCGATCCAGGCGGGCGGCGCGCTCTACCATCCGCTCTCCAACCTCGAACGCATCGACCGCGCCAGCAGTCGCCCGTCGAGATTCCCGGACGGCGACATCGACGCCCATGTCTTTATCCGGGTCGAGCGGCAGACGCTGAGAAAGCTCCCCGTTTCGGGCGACGTACTCTTCACCATCCGAATCCATCTCGACCCGCTCGCCGTGCTGGAACGCCACCCCGACCGCGCGGCGCTCGCGGCGTCCTTGGCCGAACAACTTCTGGCGCTGGACGAGGCACAACTCGACTACAAGGGGATGACCGCCGACCGTGACCGGCTGGTCGCGTGGCTCAGGGCGCTGGCGCTGTCCTAGAGCAGTTCATCGTCTCACGGAAACGCCGAACCGCTCTATCTCTTTGTTTCTGCGCAATCCCGGACGGAAAACCGTTTCACACCTTTCCTGGAATTGCCCTAAATCGCAGCCAGGCCCAGCAGCAGGATCGCGGACATCGCGGTAAAGACGGTGACGTTGACGTCCCACCGCCAGCCCGCCGGTCCAAACGGCGGCCGGAACGGCGGATAGCCGTTCTCGTCATACAGCACGCCGCCATAGATCGGCCGCGAGAGCATGGCCGCGAAGAATGCTCCATACATAGCCGCGGCCAATCCCCCGGCGAGATAGAGCCGCTCGGCTTCGAGTTGTCCCTTGATCCAGATAAGTCCGAGCGCAATCAGCGCCACACCGGTGTAGCTCAGCACCTGCCAGACGACATGAAACCGGGCGTGTGGGGTCCACAACGGATTGGTTGCATGTGTGGCGTTGAAGTCGGCTTTGATCGTCGCTACACCGTAGCCCACGGTCGCGACGCTCAGCAGAATTCGGGCAAGCAGATGACTATCGTAAGCGAGCTCCATCGCATTTTCCTCCCTTATGCAGGAACGACTTGAATGGCACCCTGGGCACAGAAGAGCTGCCCATCGGCCAGCCGCGCATAATTATGGACGATCCCCTTCTCGTGATCCTGCAACTGCACGATGAAGTTGCCGCTCTGCTCCGTCCAGCTCGCGAGCACGAGATTCGGGCGTACGCTGGTCAGGTCGACCTTGACCACCTCGTCGATTTCGGTAGTCCCGATCGACGCCTGGATATGCAATTCCTGCGGCGAGAAAAACGTCAGCCGTGGTACGAAGGGGCCGAAAACGCAGTCGAAAGTCTTGCCGACGAGCGAAGCTGGAAAAGCATCGGTTTCTGCCATCATCCTCTCCTTGGGCATGGCCGCTGCGGCCACGCCATTTGACGATTCTCAATGTCTAGTCGCAACAATCCTCTGAATATACGCCCTTGGAGCGCTCCAAGGAATACGATCCGCCTATTTCGGTTTTGAGTCAATAAAATTCTTGGAGCGCTCCAAAAAATGGTCTAACTCAGGAAAAACGAGTGAATCGCCAATGCCAACCCTAGCCGATGTCGGCAAGGCTGCCGGAGTTTCCAGGGGGACTGTCTCCAACGTCTTCAACCGGCCGGAGCTGGTCAGGCCCGAATTGCGCGAGCGCGTCGAAGCGGCCGCGCGAGCGCTCGGGTTTGGCGGCCCCGATCCGAAAGGACGATTGCTGCGGCACGGCAAGTTCAATGCCATCGGGTTCATGCCGCCTGGCGCCTACGCCATCTCCGAAGTGATGAGAAGCCCCTATGGCCGCGAGCTGGTGCTCGGCGTTTCGCTCGCCTGCGACGAGGCTGGAACGACGCTCAGCCTTGTAAACGGCACCGATGACACGCGCTTCGCCAGCATCCGCGATGCACTGGTTGACGGCTTTATCCTTGGTCACAGCGCCGACATTGGTCTCATAATTTCGGTACAGAGACGGCGTCTGCCCTTCGTCATTCTCGAAAGCGACGCGGGTCCCGACATCAATTCGATAAAGATCGACGGCAGGAGTGGAGCGGTTGCTGCCGTCCGGCATTTGATCGGGCTGGGGCACCGGCATTTTGCCATCCTTTCGGTGCGCCGGACTCCCGGCCCGCCGATTGTCCACATGCCCGGACAGGCAACGCGCCCGCTTCTGGCCGGCTTCCCGCTCGACGATGAAAGGCTCGACGGTTTCAAACAGGGTTTGGCGGAGGCGAATTTGTCGATCGACGATGTCCCGATCCTCGAGACGATCCCAGGCGAGCCATCTGCCGGAGCAGTGGTGTTCGACAGGGCGCCTGAAGCAACCGCGATACTGACCATGTCGGATTGGCAGGCAATCACGATACTGGACGAGGCGGTTCGCCGCGGCATAGACGTGCCGAGCCACGTATCGGTCGTTGGCTTCGATGGCACCGCTGAATCCGCACGCACCACGCCTCCGATGACCACTGTGGCGCAAGACGTGATCGGAAAAGGCAGGCTGGCCGCCCGAATGGTTCTTGACAATGAGGCCCCCCGCCAGGTCGTTCTGCCGGTAGAACTGGTGGTTCGAGCCTCCACGGCCGGGCCGAGGGCAAAAGTCCGCTGAAACGCACGGATGCGCCATCCGCATCAGGGGCGGCGCTGGCAGCGTCTTTTCGCTGAGCAGCGTCTGGCACTGAACGGGGCACAACTTGACTATAAGGGCCTGACAGCCGACCGTGACTGTCGGCGGAAGACAACTGTAACTTGTGGCTTGGGGGAACAATGATCCAGCATCTTGGCAGGCCGGTCACGTTCATGGCCGCGATCCTAGTACTGTCGACAGCAGCTGAGGCGGAGCCGGTGACTTATGCCGGCAAGCTTGGAAACAGCGATATCGTCGTCGAATTCACCGGCGACCCCGCGGCGCCCGGCGGCCCGCTGGCCGGCCGCTATTACTACCGCTCGAAGGGCGTCGATATCCCGCTGCAGGCCAGGTTGCAGAAGGGCAGCAAGTTCGAACTGGCCGAGGAGGAGGCATGCGGCGCCGATAATTGCGATGACGGAAAGGCCGCGACGATCGCCGCTGTGTGGCGCCTGGCCTCATCCAGTAACGGCAAGACCCTTGAAGGCAGCTGGAACGGAAAGAAGGCGCTGCCGCTCAGATTGGAACGGGTCGCAAGTCGGCAAGTGACCGGGAACGAGCCCAGCACCCCGCTCGATCTCTACGATTTCAGCTTCATGAAGTTCTTCGGCAATGACACGCCGCTCACCATGGAAACGTCCCCCTATGACTATCTGCGGATGGACACTCAGCTCGATAACGGCAAGACGATTGGTTGGCCGGACGCAACCTACCGCTATGTCGTCGACCCCCGCACCAAATTCGCCACGCCGCGCATTGTCGAACTGTCCGGCGACGTTCCGATCGAGGCCGCGAATGCTCTGCTGCAAGAGAGGCACTGGCGCGCAAACATCGGCGCACTGGGCTGCGTGGCGGCGCAATATGCCGGTTTCAACGAAGGCGGGCCGATTGACGGTATGAACGGCGGCACGCTCGGCGGCTATGAGGACAGCACATTCGAAGTGACCTCGCTGACTCCGCGGCTGATGAGCTGGCGGGAGTCCGGCAGCATCTTCTGCGGCGGAGCGCATCCGACCAACTATTCGGACGCCTACATCATGGATGTGCGGCGCGGCGTCCTGCTTGGCCTTCAGGACATTTTCTTGGATACGGTGGATGGCAAGCCCGGTCCTTCCCTCGCCTCCTTGGTCAAGCAGCGGCGCAAGAAACCGACCGATCAGACCGATATCGATCACGAAGCCGAATGCGGCATGGACGATCTCATCGGCGAATATTTGGCGGTCAGCCTCTGGCGTGAGGGCGACAAGCAGGTTCTGGTGTTCGGGCTCCAGACCCTGCCGCATGCCATCCAGGCCTGCGCCGGCGATCTGCTGGAACTGCCGGTCTCCGAGGCACGTAACCTCTTCAAGCCTGAATTCGCAAGACTGGTCGAGCCGTAGCCGGGATGGCGCAGTGTAACGCCGGCCGTCCGCTTTTCGCTTTATTGTGACAATGATCTATGGTTTGTCGCGCCGCGGCCAAGCCGCTGTTCCGAAGCGTTTTTTGAGGGAGTAATCGATAAATGGCGAATGAAAACTGGCCCGTTTACGGTGAGATCACCGGCCCTGTCGTGATGATCGGCTTCGGCTCGATCGGACGGGGAACGCTGCCGCTGATCGAGCGCCATTTCAAATTCGATAAGTCGCGCATGACGGTCATCGACCCGCGCGACACCGACCGCAAATTGCTCGACGAGCGCGGCATCACCTTCATGCAGGATGCGGTGACCAAAAAGAACTACAAGAAGCTGCTGACACCGCTTTTGACCAATGGCGGCGGCCAGGGCTTTTGCGTCAACCTGTCGGTCGACACTTCCTCGCTTGAGCTGATGAAGCTCTGCCGCAAGCTTGGCGTCCTCTATATCGACACGGTGGTCGAACCCTGGCTCGGCTTTTATTTCGACGAAAAGGCCGACAACGCCTCACGCACCAATTATGCGCTTCGCGAGACGGTGCGTACTGAAATCGCGAAGAACCCGGGCGGCACCACGGCGATCTCATGCTGCGGCGCCAATCCGGGCATGGTCTCGTGGTTCGTCAAGCAGGCACTGGTCAATCTCGCCACAGATCTTGGCCTCGACTTCTCGGAACCCGCGCAGCACGATCGCGAAGGCTGGGCCAGGCTGATGAAGAAGGCCGGCGTCAAGGGCATCCATATCGCCGAGCGCGACACCCAGCGCACCAAGAAGCCCAAGCCGATGAACGTGTTCTGGAACACCTGGTCGGTCGAAGGCTTCATTTCGGAAGGGCTGCAGCCGGCCGAGCTCGGCTGGGGCACGCATGAGGCGTGGATGCCGAAGAACGCCAAAAGCCACAAGAACGGTTCGAAGGCAGCGATCTATCTGGAGCAGCCCGGCGCCAATACACGCGTGCGCACATGGTGTCCGACGCCCGGCCCGCAATACGGTTTCCTGGTGACACACAACGAAGCGATCTCGATTGCCGATTTTTTCACGATACGCGGCAAGAAGGGCAAGGTGCAATACCGGCCGACCTGCCATTACGCCTATCATCCCTGCAACGACGCAGTGCTGTCGCTGCACGAGATGTTCGGTGTCGCCGGCAAGGCTCAGCCCGTGCATCACGTGCTCGACGAAAATGAACTGGTCGATGGCGTCGACGAACTCGGCGTGCTGCTCTACGGCCACGCCAAGAACGCCTACTGGTACGGCTCGCAGCTGTCGCTGGCCGAGGCGCGCAAGCTGGCGCCCTATCAGAATGCTACGGGCATGCAGGTCACGTCGGCGGTGCTGGCCGGCATGGTCTGGGCGCTGGAAAATCCCGAGGCCGGCATCGTCGAAGCCGACGAGATGGATTACAAGCGCTGCCTCGACGTGCAGAACCCATATCTCGGGCCGGTCAGGAGCTATTATACCGACTGGACACCGCTCGACAATCGGCCTGGTCTGTTTCCCGAGGATCTCGACACCAAAGACCCGTGGCAATTCCGCAACATCCTCGTTCGATAGCAGCATTGCCTCGACACTCCGCCAGCTTGCAATCGCCCGGAAATCGGGCGATTGAAGAGGGGCGGCCTAGAGCGACGTGCGTCCATTTGGACGCACAAAGTACGCTCTAGAACTTTGAATGTGCGCATCGTGCTTTCCGAAAATCGGATCGATTTTGGGCCGATGCGAGAGGAGAGGATCTTGAAGATGACGATTGCGCAAAGACTGCTTTCGGCTGGCATTGCCGCGGCCGCTACGGTCGCGTTGGCGGCCTGCACGACAACCGGCCCAGGCGAGCCGCCGGTGATCACGGCCAAGGGGGTTGAAGGCTCCTGGATCGACGCGCAGGGCACGGGCTTGTCGACCTTCAAGGGCGGCAGCTTCGCGACCGTCGCCACCGATACCGGCCAGAAGCTTGCCGATGGCAGCTACACCATGACCGGCGGCACCTCGGTCGAGATCCATGGTACGTCGCTGATCCGCCAGACGCCGATCAGCTTCAACTGCCTGATGGTCTCCACCAGCCAGCTCAATTGCACCAGCGCGAGCGGGCAGAATTTTGTGCTGACCAGGCGCACCTGAAATCCGATTCCGAATTTACTTTGCACAAGGGCGGCGGCTTCAAGCCGCCGTCTTCTTGCGCCGGCAAAGCTGATGCCGATTTCCGCTTGCATCGACTGAAACGCGATGTGAACATAGCCCAAGAGGGCTGTTACATCCCAGTCAAACAAGAGCGTTAAACGCCTCTGGTCAAGTTATCCGGGAGACGAGAATGAAGAAGATTGCTGCCATCGCCGCGCTGTCGGCATCGGCGCTTGGCCTGTCGGCAGGGGTATCCTTTGCCGACTACACGCTCAACATCCTGCACATCAACGACTGGCACAGCCGCATCGAGAGCAACAACAAGTACGAATCGACCTGCTCGGCCGAGGAGGAGACCAAGGGCGAATGCGTCGGCGGCGCCGGCCGCCTGGTCACCGCGATCGCGCAGGAGCGCAAGAAGCTGGAAGGCCAGAACGTGCTGCTGCTCAGCGCCGGCGACAATTTCCAGGGCTCGCTCTTCTACACGACCTACAAAGGCAAGACCGAAGGCGAATTCCTCAACCAGATGAAATTCGATGCCGAGGCTCTCGGCAACCATGAGTTCGACGATGGCGAGTCGGCGCTGGCGCCGTTTCTCGAGATGATCCAGTTTCCGGTGCTCGGCGCCAATGTGAAGGCCAATGCGCAATCCAAGCTCGGCGACCGCGTCAAGCCGTCGATCGTGGTCGAGGTCGGCGGCCAGAAGATCGGGATCGTCGGCGCGGTCACCAACGACACACCGGAGCTTGCCACCCCTGGCCCGAACATTGCCATCGAAGACGACGTCAAGTCGATCACCGCTGAGGTCGAGAAACTGAAGCGAGAGGGCGTCAACAAGATCATCGCGGTCACCCATATCGGCTACAAGCGCGAGCGCGACGTGATCGCCAAGATCCCGGGCATCGACGTGGTGGTCGGCGGCCACAGCCATTCGCTGCTGTCCAACACCGACCCCAAGGCGGAAGGCCCATATCCGACGATGGTCGACAATCCGGACGGTTACAAAGTGCCGGTCGTGCAGGCGGCGTCCTATTCGAAATATCTCGGCGAGTTCAAGGTCGTGTTCGACGACAACGGCGTCGTCAAGGAGGCAAGCGGCGATCCCATCCATCTCGACAAATCGATCACGCCCGACCCCGCCGTGCTTGCCCGCATCAAGGAACTCGGCGCGCCGATCGAGGCCTTGAAGAACAAGGAAGTCGCCGAGACCACCAAGGCGATCGACGGCAGTCGCGAAAACTGCCGCGCCCGCGAATGCGAGATGGGCAATCTGGTCTCCGACGCCGTCCTCGACCGGGTCAACGGCCAAGGTGTCGAGATCGTCATCTCGAATGGCGGCGGCTTGCGCGCCTCCATCGACCAGGGCACCGTCACCATGGGCGAGGTTCTCACCGTCCTGCCGTTTCAGAACACGCTGGCGACCTTCCAGATCTCCGGCAAGGATTTGGTTGCCGGCCTCGAAAGCGGCCTCAGCCAGGTCGAGGACGGCGCCGGGCGCTTCCCGCAAGTTGCCGGCCTGAAATATGCGTTCGACAAATCGGCGCCGCCTAACGGACGCGTCAAATCGGTCGAGGTCATGGAAGGCGGCGCCTGGACGCCGATTAAGCCGGACAAGGATTACCTGGTCGCCACCAACAACTATGTCCGCCAGGGCGGCGACGGCTACAAGGTGTTCGCCGAGAAGGCCAAGAACGCCTATGATTACGGCCCGGGGCTGGAACAGGTCGTCGCCGACTACCTAGGCGCGCACCGGCCCTATACGCCGAAGCTCGACGGCCGCATCACCGAGATCGCCGCGACCGTGGCCCCGGCCGCAGAACCTGCCAACCCTGCCGAACCGCCAAAACCTGCTGAGGCTGCGCCGGCAAAGCCCGTTGAGCCGGCAATGCCCGAAATGCCGGCCGGCTCCGGCGACATTTCCAAGACGCCGCCGGCCGTCCCGGCTGAAACAGCGCCGGCACCCGCACCCGCCGAGCCGGCCCAGCCGGCGGCACCTGCGGCTCCGGCCACACCGGCTCCGGCGACCCCTGCTCCGGCTGAGCCGGCACCGGCCGAAAGCAGCCATGTAATCGTCGCCGGCGATACCTATTGGGATCTCGCGGTGAAGGCTTATGGCGACGGCACCAAATGGAAAATAATCTCCGATGCCAACAAAGCCTACGAGCCACGCCGCCTTCCGGTCGGCGCAACCTTGACGATCCCGGCGGCCTCGAAGTAATCCGGCCGCAGGAACGCAATGCACCCGCCCGGCAGACCGGGCGGGTGTTGCATTTCTGGGATAAGGTGCGGCCAGACGCAGCATTTGAAAACCGGCGCGGCATCGCTACTTTCGCCGCGGCATCGTTGGTTCGCGGTGTTGGAGAACCTCATGACGCTTGCCAACCCTGCTGAAATCAAAGCCGAGAAGACTGCCGCCTCGCCGTCGGCAGGGCGCCCTCTGGTCAGGACCGGCAAGGTCGGTGTCATGCTGATCAATCTCGGCACCCCGGACGGCACCGGCTTCAAGCCGATGTGGCGCTACCTCCGGGAGTTCCTGTCCGATCCGCGCGTCATCGAGCTCAACAAGGCGATCTGGTATCCGATCCTCTACGGCGTGGTCCTCACCACCCGGCCGAAGAAATCAGGGGCCAACTATGCCAGGATATGGAACCGGGAGCGCAACGAGTCGCCGCTGCGAACCTACACCCGCGCCCAGGCCGAGAAGCTCGGGCTCGCGCTCGGCGAGCTACCCAATGTCGTCGTCGACTGGGCGATGCGCTACGGCAACCCTTCGACCGAGAGCGTGGCCGAGAGACTGGTCGAGCAAGGCTGCGACCGCATCCTGTCTTTCCCGCTCTATCCGCAATATTCGGCGACGACGACTGCGACTGCCAACGACCAGCTGTTTCGCGCGCTGATGAAGATGCGCCGCGCCCCGGCCATTCGCAGCGTGCCACCCTATTACAACGAGCCGGCCTATATCGAGGCGCTCGCCCGTTCGATCGAAAAGCATCTGGCGAGCCTCGGATTCGAACCGGAAATTGTCATCGCTTCCTATCACGGCATTCCGAAACCCTATTCCGACAAGGGCGACCCCTACCAGGCCCATTGCCTCGAGACGACCCGACTGCTGCGCGAAAAGCTCGGCTGGGATGAAAACAAGCTGATTACCACCTTCCAGTCGCGCTTCGGCGCGCAGGAGTGGCTGCAGCCCTACACCGACAAGACGGTCGAAAGACTAGGGCGCGAAGGCGTGAAATCGGTCGCCATCGTCAATCCAGGATTTTCCGTCGACTGCATCGAGACGCTGGACGAGATCGGCAGGGAAGCGTCCGAGACCTTCCATCATGCCGGCGGCGAAAAGTTCGCACACATCCCTTGCCTCAACGACAGTGCCGAGGGCATGGCGGTGATCGAGGCGATGGTGCGGCGCGAGCTGTCCGGCTGGGCCTGAACAGATCACCCGTCTATGCACCCGCAATCCGTGATCACCTGATTGTAACATTGCTGAAACACACTTAAGTGTTTGATGGGAATCGGTCGCGTGGAATATCCAACATGGCCGGCCTTTGAGGGGAGAGCCAAATGGGTTTCAGTGGTTTTGATATCGCGCTTCTTGTTCTTGTCGCCCTTGTCGTGCTGGTGCTTATCAAGGGCATCCGAACAATTCCGCAAGGCTATAATTATACCGTCGAACGTTTTGGCCGTTACACCAAGACATTGAACCCAGGCCTCAACCTGATCGTGCCTTTCGTCGACCGTGTCGGCGCCAAGATGAACATGATGGAGCAGGTGCTCGACGTTCCGACGCAGGAGATCATCACCCGCGACAATGCCACCGTTGCCGTCGATGGCATCGCCTTCTATCAGGTGCTCAACGCGGCGCAGGCCGCCTACCAGGTCTCCGGCCTGCAGAATGCGATTCTCAATCTCACGATGACCAACATCCGCACCGTGATGGGCTCGATGGACCTCGACGAACTTTTGTCGAACCGCGACGCCATCAACGAGCGCCTGCTGCGCGTCGTTGACGAGGCGGCGCATCCCTGGGGCATCAAGATCACTCGTGTCGAGATCAAGGACATCAACCCGCCGGCCAATCTCGTCGAATCGATGGGCCGACAGATGATGGCCGAGCGCAATAAGCGCGCGCAGATCCTCGCCGCCGAAGGCCTCAAGCAATCGCAGATCCTGGAGGCCGAAGGCCGCAAGGAAGCCGCCTTCCGCGATGCCGAGGCGCGCGAACGCTCGGCCGAGGCTGAAGCACGCGCCACGCAGGTGGTGTCGGAGGCGATTTCCAAAGGCGACGTGCAGGCGCTCAACTACTTCGTCGCGCTGAAATACACCGAAGCGCTGACCAAGATCGGCTCAGCGACAAATAGCAAACTCGTGCTGATGCCGATGGAGGCCTCATCGCTGATCGGCACGCTCGGCGGTATTGGCGAAATCGCCAAGGAAGTTTTCCGAAGCGAAGGCACCGCCGGTGCCGCACGACGGGCCGCCCGCCCGCCGGTCGTTCGTCCGAGCGAAACCTGAGGCCACAGCCATGCTCGACCGTATTGTTTCCGAACTCGGCCCGTGGAGCTGGATGGTCCTCGGCTTCGTCCTGCTGGTAATGGAGGTCATCGCGCCGGGCATTTTCATGCTGTGGATCGGCATTGCCGCGCTGTTGATCGGCGTCGTCTCACTGCTCATCTGGGATGCCGGTTTCTGGACCTGGCAAGTCCAGGTCCTCGCCTTCCTCGCGCTGTCGCTGGTCTCGGCCTATGTCGGCAAGCGGCTGGTGGACGGGCGCCATGATGAAACCGACCAGCCCCTGCTCAACCGTCGCGGCGCACAGATGGTCGGCCGGACGGCGACCCTTGCCGAGCCGATCAAGGACGGGCGCGGCCGCATAAAGCTGGGCGACACGTTGTGGCGCGTCTCCGGCCCTGACCTGCCGGCCGGCACGCAAGTGCGCGTGACGGGCGCCGCTGATACCGACCTGGAACTGACGGTCGAGGCGGTCTAGAAGCCCGCTAGGCAGCACCGATGCGCAGCAGGTCGTGCAGATGGACGAGCCCGATCGGCCGCCTGCCTTCGACCACCATCAGGCTGGTGATAGCCGAGTCGTTGATCGTCTGCAGCGCCGTCGCAACAAGCGTGTCGGGCGCGGCCATTTTCGGCTCTCTGGTCATCACCTGATCGACGCTCATTGCCAGGAGATCGCTGCCGATATGGCGCCTGATGTCGCCATCGGTGATGATGCCGATCAGCTTGCCGTCCGCGGCAGTCACGGCCACGCAGCCAAACCCCTTGCGCGACAATTCGAGGATTGCCTCGCGCATGCCGGTACCTGACGACACCAGCGGCAGCCTGTCGCCGACATGCATGATCTCGCGGATCTGCGTCAGGTTGGCTCCGAGCTGGCCGCCGGGATGGAACGTGCGGAAATGGTCCGGGGTGAAGCCGCGTGCCTCGAGGAGCGCGATGGCCAGCGCATCGCCCATCACCATTTGCAATAGTGTCGAGGTCGTCGGCGCAAGCCCGTGCGGGCAGGCTTCCGGTGCTCGCGGCAGCAGAAGCACAACGTCGGCCGCGCGCGCCAGAGCCGATTTTTCACCCGCGGTGACCGCGACCAGCGGGATCGAGAAGCGCCTCGAATAGGCGATGATGCCCTTGAGCTCAAGGCTTTCGCCCGACCACGAAAGCGCGATTATGGCGTCGTTTCTGGCGATCATGCCAAGGTCGCCGTGATTGGCTTCGGCAGGGTGGACGAAGAAGGCCGGCGTGCCGGTCGAGGCGAGCGTTGCGGCGATCTTCGAGCCGATATGGCCGCTTTTGCCGACCCCGGTGACGATGACGCGGCCATCGATCTGCGACACCATGCCGACGGCTCGTGCGAACGGCTCGGCCAGCCCGTTTTCGAGAGCGTCTGCCAGTGCCGCGACGCCGGCCTGCTCCGTCGCCACGGTTCTCAGCGCCGAGGCAATCGCGGCCTGCCCGTCATGCCGCTTCCTGTCTGGGGATTTCACGTCCATGGACGATGCGATTAGCGCTTCGGCGCGCGCCTGTCCAACGGAATTGCCGTCCCGAACCTCCTGACGGGCTATGCCTCAACGCTCCGTTAACCATCCCCATTTACGGTTTCGTA
Organism: Mesorhizobium sp. M0800; assembly: GCF_040320095.1. NCBI lineage: Bacteria > Pseudomonadati > Pseudomonadota > Alphaproteobacteria > Hyphomicrobiales > Phyllobacteriaceae > Mesorhizobium > Mesorhizobium sp. M0800. The sequence continues at coordinate 219,960 of NZ_JAMYOZ010000002.1, read as the reverse complement.
AGTATGGCGCGGGTGCGCCGCGCAAGCAGTGGTGCCGATGTCCGGGTTTCAGCCTCAAAACAAAATGGGACGAAAGGGCAAGGCGGTCTGCGCTTTGCTGCTGGCAACCAGTGTCTTTGCGTTGTCGCGGCCGGCACTGCTTTGCGCCCAGGAAACCGAGTTGCGCGGCGAGGTTTCGGAATCGACAATCCTGGACGACCAGCAGTACAAGATCAGGCAATCGAGCATAGCCGGAACCCAAGCCGCGCAGGCTGCTGCAACCGCCAACGACAATACGCCGCTGCCTACCTATCGCCCGACCAGCGAAGGGGCGTTGCCTGACGACGGCACGGGCGAGGCGGCCACAACCGGCGGCACTTTCGATCAACCAGCGGCCAGCGGCGATCCATTTCCCGACATCCCTGCTCCGCCCCCCCGACGGCGGCCAAACGCGACGCAACGCGCCGCCAATGCGGCCAACGCCGAAGACGAGACCGCTGACAGCCAGAAGCGCAAGAGAACCGCGACTGCAGCCGCGGCGGCGGCCGATGACACCGATACCGCCGCCATAGACGAGCAGGATACGGTCAACCGCCGTGCCGTCACCATCGATTCCGCCGAGAGGCTCAAGCTCGACCCCGGCGCCGAGCGCACCGAAGCCATCGAAGGCCAGGACAAGAAGAACGAGGACGACCCGTTCGCCGCCACCGGCATCAAGCTCGGCTCCTTCGTGATCCGGCCGACGCTCGAGCAAGGCCTGACGTCTTCGACAAACGCCGATTCGAGCAGCCTCGGCAAGCCGGCCTTGCTGTCGGAAACGACGCTGCGCTTCAACGCCGTCTCCGACTGGCGGGAGAATTCGGCGACGGTTGAGGGCTATGGCATCTTCCGCGAAACCTTGTCCGGCTATGACATTCACGAGGCGCAAGGCCGCGTCGATGGCACACTCAACATCGATCTCGACAATGATCTGCGCGCCATCGCCAAGCTGGGCTATGAGGCCTTGCCCGAATCGGCCTCGGCGCCGGACGCGGTCGTCGGCGCCGTTGGCCAGCCGGTGCGCCAGACCGTGAACGGCAGTCTCGCCGTCGAGAAGGATGCCGGCAAGATGCGCTTCGCGCTGACCGGCGCGGTCGAGCACGACATCTTTGGCGACGCCAAGCTTTCGTCGGGCGGATCGCTGTCGCAGAAGGGCCGCGATTCGACGCTCTACACGGCCATTTTGCGTACCGGTTACGAGATCTCGCCTGCCATCACCCCGTTCACCGAAATCGAGATCGGCCGGCGCGCTTATGATTTGCGCGTCGATCCAAACGGCTTCCAGCGCTCCTCGACCAGGCTTGGCGCACGGGCCGGCGTCGAGCTCGATCTCCGCGAGAAGCTTACCGGCGAGTTCTCGGTCGGCTGGCTGCGCGAAGCTATCGACGACGATGCCCTGCCGGCTATTTCGGGCGCGACGGTCAATGCCGATCTCAAATGGTCGCCGGAACGCGGCACCACGATCGGGCTCACCGCACAGACGACCGCCGAGAACACGACGAATGCGGGCGAAAGCGGCGACATGCTCTATTCCGGCAGCCTCACCGGCGAGCGGCAGATCCGCGCCAACCTGACCGGAAATGCCGCTCTCGGCCTTGAATGGCGCGACTATACCGGCTCCGACGATCATGATTTGACGCTGAGCGCCGAGGCTGGGCTGACGTGGTGGCTGAACCGCTACACCGGGCTCACCACCCGCGCCAGGACTGAAAAACTGACCAGCAATCTGGTTGGGCGCGACTACACGGCCAACAGTATCTTCGTCGGCTTGAAGTTGCAGCGCTAAATGCATGTCGCGCAAAAGCATGCCCTCGGGCTTGACCCAAGGGTGTGCAGCGGTTTTGCGATAACGACTTGCGTAAAACAAGAACCTAAAGCGCGTCGCATGAGGCCGGTCGAACGCGGCGCGCTTTAGCCGATCAGCGTGGCAACCGGTGTTGAAACTACAAGGCTACGCCGCGGCGTTCTGACGGCGCGAGTTCGTTGAGAAGCGTGCGAATGACACCGGCCATGCTGGCATTCATGTCTCTGCGCCACAGTGCGAAGGCAACGTTGGCCTCGACGAAGCCTTCGGGCGAGCCGCAGTCGAACGTTCGCCCGCGGTAGTGGTAGCCGTAGAAGGGCTGTTGCTTCTGCAGCTTCAGCATTGCATCGGTGAGCTGGATCTCGTTGCCGGCGCCTTTTTCCTGACCTTCGAGTATCTTGAATATCTCCGGCTGCAGGATATAGCGCCCGTTGATGTAGAGGTTCGATGGCGCCGTGCCGGTCTTCGGCTTTTCCACCATGCCGGAGATGCGGAAACCGTGATGCGCGGCCTCGCCGCGGCCGACAATGCCGTATTTGTGCGCCTCGGCCGGATCGCATTCCTGCACGGCGACGATGTTGTTGCCGGTCTCGGCGTAAAGCTCGACCATGTCCTTCATGCAGCTTTTTTCCGACTGCATGATCATGTCGGGCAACAGCAGCGCAAAGGGCTCGTCGCCGACGAGCTCGCGCGCGCACCAGACGGCGTGACCAAGGCCGAGCGGTACCTGCTGGCGGGTGAAGCTGGTCTGCCCCGGCGCCGGCTGCAGCCGCTGCAGGCGGGCGAGCTGGTCGTCCTTGCCGCGCTGCGCAAGCGTGTCGTAGAGCTCGAACTGGACATCGAAGTGATCCTCGATGACCGCCTTGTTGCGGCCGGTCACAAAGATGAAATGCTCGATCCCGGCTTCGCGCGCCTCATCGACCACATACTGGATGACCGGCCTGTCGACGACCGTCAGCATTTCCTTGGGAATGGCCTTGGTGGCGGGGAGAAAGCGCGTGCCGAGACCGGCAACCGGGAACACTGCCTTGCGAACTCTCTTCATGTGCCAATTATCCATTTGCATGCTTGTTCGGCAATCCCGATTCGAGACATTTTCATGCCGAAATCGAGGATTACTGAACGGCGGGTCAGAAATCTCAGCTGGTAAAGCATTGACGCATCTTTTCACCCCGGACGGCACCTATGGTAAACCAAATGCTAACCGGGTTCGGCGATGAATAGTCTTCCTGAGATGAAGAAGGAGGAAAAGATGTCCGTTCGCAACGCCGCAAGGCGCTTCACCAGCGTCCTGACGGCCGCCAGCCTCTCGTTTGCCTTGCTCATGCCCAGCGGGCCGGCTTTTGCCGATGCCGGCTTCCGCCAATGGGTCGCCAGCTTCCGTGCTACCGCCGTGGCGAGCGGCGTTTCCGGCTCCGTCTACGACCAGGCATTCAAGGGCATCAACGATGCTGACCCGGTGGTGCTGGAAAAGGCCCGTACTCAACCCGAATTCACCGCACCCGCCTGGGATTATTTCGACAACCGCGTCCATGACCAGTCGGTCGCCGTCGGCCAGCAGATGGCAAGGAAATGGAAGCCTTGGCTGGACAGGATCGAGGCAAGATACGGCGTCGACCGCTACATCCTGCTGGCCATCTGGTCTATGGAATCGAACTACGGCGAAACTCTCAAGCGCGATGATATCATGCGCAATGTCGTGCGCTCGCTGGCGACGCTTGGTTATGCCGATCCGAAGCGAGCGAAATTTGCCCGCACCCAACTGATCGCGGCGCTGAAGATCCTGCAGACCGGCGACATCGACGAAAGCCATCTCAGCGGCTCATGGGCCGGCGCGATGGGCCATACCCAGTTCATCCCCACCAGCTACCAGTCCTATGCGGTCGATATGGACGGCAACGGCAAGCGCGACATCTGGAATTCGATTCCCGACGCACTGGCGACAGCCGCCAATTTGCTGAGGAAGAACGGCTGGCAGGCAGGCAAGACCTGGGGTTATGAGGTCAGCCTTCCGGACGGCAAGAAGCTGCCCGGAGGCTCGAAGTCGCTGTCGCAATGGCAGGCGTTGGGGGTCAGCCGTGCCAACGGCAAGCCGTTCAAGAACGGTGCGGACAAGGCGACGTTGAAGCTGCCCGGCGGCCGCGGCGGGCCGGCTTTCCTGATGATCAAGAATTTCTCGGTCATCAAGCGCTACAACAATGCCGACAAATATGCGCTCGCCGTGGGCCTTCTTGCCGACGAAATCGCCGGCTATGGCGGGCTTGTGCAGGACTGGAAGCGACCGTTTACCAAGCTCTCCTTCGAGGAAAGGCAGGAGCTTCAGAAGCGACTTTCCGAGCACGGCTATTACGACGGCAAGTTCGACGGCAAGATCGGTGACGGATCGAAAACCGCCATCATGGCCTTCCAGGCAAAGGCCGGCTTGACCCAGGACGGGTATCCGAGCAAGGAAGTGCTCAAATGGCTCAGGCAGAACTAGAGCCGGTTGCGGGATGGAGAGGGTGATTGGTTTCGGCTGCGCGCATCCGGTTAATCGTTCGTCGCGTGCCGATCCTCGTTCTGGCGATCGCCGTTCTGGCAGTCGGCGCCGCCAGTGCCTTTCATACCTCGGCCATGGCGCAGGAGCCGGAAAGTCGTGGCTGGTCGCTGCGCGACCTGTTGTTTCCGCGCAGAAGCGAGCGGTTTGAGCAGCCGCCGCCCGAATTCCAGAGAGAATTCCAGAGAACAAAGCCCAGGCCCAAGCTGAGAAAGCCCCGGTCAGTTAGCCGGCCGCCGCCGGCCGAGCCGACAACCCCGGTGGCCGAGAAGGCGCCGGATGCACGCGTCGTCCTGGTGGTCGGCGATTTCATGGCGTCTGGGCTGGCTGAGGGGCTCGACGCCGCCTTTGCCGAGAACACCGGCGTCAGGATCGTCGTCCGTGCCAACGGATCGTCCGGCTTCGTGCGTGACGATGTCTACAACTGGCCAGAACAGGTCAAGTCGCTGATCGCTGCCGAAAAACCGGCAGCCGTCGTCGTCATGCTCGGATCCAACGACCGGCAGCAGATGCGCGTCGGCGATATACGCGAGCAGCCGCGATCCGAAAACTGGACCAAGGAATACGAGCGCCGGACCGAAGCGTTCGGCAAGGCCATCGCCGCAACCAAGGTGCCGTATCTGTGGGTTGGCATGCCGGCCTTCCGGGTCTCGAAAATGACCTCCGACATGCTGGCCTTCAACGACATCTTCCGCTCGTCCGCCGAAAGCCACGGCGGCGAATTCGTCGACGTCTGGGACGGGTTCGTCGACGAGAACGGCGCCTTCATCACCAGCGGACCGGACATCAACGGCCAATCGGTGCGCCTGCGCTCCGACGACGGCATCAACATGTCGAAGGCCGGCAAGCGCAAGCTCGCCTTCTATACCGAAAAGCCGCTGATGAAGATCCTTGGGCTGGCCGCGCCGGGAAGCGTGGTGACAGCGTCTGCCCCGGCCGGCGCTCCCGTCGAGGCGCCGTCACCTGCTGCCGCACCGATAGCTGTCGATCGCACCGCGCCGATGCTGCTCAGCGATCCGGCGCTGGACGGCGGCTCGGAACTTCTCGGCGCCGCCCCGCCGGCAAAAGCTGACAAGAATTTGCCGGGCGAAAGGCTGATCGTCGAGGGCAAGGCGCCCGACGCCTCACCGGGCCGCGCCGATGACTTCTCCTGGCCGCCCAAGACACAACCTGCGACGGCGGCCGCATCCGATACGACGACGGCGATCCGCCAGTAAACAGAACCTCTTCGGAACGGGCTCAGCGCGGCAGCACGCTCGATCCCATCAGCGCCTCGTCGATGGCGCGCGCCGCCTGGCGGCCCTCGCGGATCGCCCAGACGACCAGCGACTGGCCGCGCCGCACGTCGCCCGCCACATAGAGCCTTTCGACGCTGGTCCTGTAGTCCCGGTCATTGGCCTCGACATTCTTCGAACGGCGGCTGTCGGTGACGATCTTCATCTGCCCGTCGAGTTCCGAGACCGGCCCGCGAGCGGCTGGCCCGGCAAAGCCGATGGCGATGAACGCGAGATCGGCACGGATGACGAATTCGGTGCCGGCGATTGGCTTGCGCTTTTCGTCGACCTCGCAGCATTTGACCCCGGTCAGCTGGCCGTCTTCGCCGATGAATTCAAGCGTCGCCACCTGGAATTCGCGCTCGGCGCCTTCGGCCTGCGACGATGACGTGCGCATCTTGGTCGCCCAGTAGGGCCAGACCGACAGCTTGTCCTCCTTTTCCGGCGGCTGCGGCCGGATGTCGAGCTGGGTGACGCGCACCGCGCCCTGGCGGAAGGCGGTGCCGACGCAGTCTGAGGCTGTGTCGCCGCCGCCGACGACGACGACATGCTGGCCGCCGGCGACGATCGGGCGCGACGGCCATGCGACCGACTGGATCGGCTCGCCGCCGATACGCTTGTTCTGCTGCACCAGATACGGCATGGCGTCGTGCACGCCGTCGAGATCGTCGCCCGGGATGTTGGCCGGGCGCGGCGTTTCGGAACCGCCGCAATAGAGGACGGCATCATTTTCGGCGAGCAGTTCGGCGACCGGCTTGTCGACGCCGACATTGACGCCGCAATGGAAGCTGACACCTTCGCCCTGCATCTGCTCGATGCGCCGGTCGATATAATGCTTCTCGATCTTGAAATCGGGGATGCCGTAGCGCATCAGCCCGCCCGGCCGGCTCTCGCGCTCATAGACGTGAACGTCATGGCCTGCGCGGCCGAGTTGCTGGGCAGCCGCCATGCCTGCCGGCCCCGAGCCGATGATCGCGACGCGCTTGCCGGTCTTCCGTTCTGGCGGATAGGGCCGGATATGGCCGGTTTCATAGGCTTTGTCGGCAATCGCCTGCTCGATCGTCTTGATGGCGACCGGAATATCCTCGAGGTTCAGCGTGCAGGCTTCCTCGCAAGGTGCGGGGCAGATGCGGCCGGTAAATTCTGGAAAATTGTTGGTCGAATGCAGGTTGCGGATCGCGTTTTCCCAGTCGCCATTGTAGACGAGGTCGTTCCAGTCCGGGATCTGGTTGTGGATCGGGCAGCCGGTCGGTCCATGGCAATACGGAATGCCGCAATCCATGCACCGCGCGGCCTGTTTCTCGACCTCCTTGTCCGACATCGGCAGCGTGAACTCGCGGAAATGCCGGATGCGGTCGGAAGCCGGCTGGTACTTGTGCACCTGCCGGTCGATCTCGAGAAACCCTGTTACCTTGCCCATAGTCCAGTCCCTACTGTCCGGAAGGCACGCCTGGCGACGCACCCGTTAACCTCATAAGGCAGCTGTGGCAACCTTCAGTCCGAGGTCAGGATTCTTGATGAAGATGGTTGCCGGGACGCACGGCCTCCCGGCAATTTCCAAATCTATTCCGCCGCCACGTTCATGCGCATCCGCTCCATCTCGATCAGCGCGCGGCGGTATTCGACCGGCATGATCTTCCGGAATTTCGGCCGGAAAGTCGCCCAGTCGTCGAGGATTTCGCGACCTCGTACCGAGCCGGTGTAGTGGACGTGGTTGGAGATCAGCTGGTAGAGCCGCTCCTCGTCATGGCTGGTCATATCGCCGGATACGTCGACACGGCCCTTATGGTCGAGATCGCCGCCATGGTGGAGCAGCTTTTCCATCAGGTCGTCCTCTTCCGGAACCGGCTCCAGCTCGACCATCGCCATGTTGCAGCGTTCGGCGAAATCACCCGCCTCGTCGAGCACATAGGCGACGCCGCCCGACATGCCGGCGGCGAAGTTGCGGCCGGTCTGGCCGATGACGACGACGATACCGCCGGTCATGTATTCGCAACCATGGTCGCCGACGCCTTCAACGACGGCGGCGACACCCGAATTGCGCACCGCAAAACGCTCGCCGGCAACGCCGCAGAAATAGGCCTCGCCCTCGGTTGCGCCGTAGAGCACGGTATTGCCGACAATAATGGACTCGGCAGCAACGATTTTCGTGTTCTCCGGCGGGCGGATGACAATGCGGCCACCCGACAGGCCCTTGCCGACATAGTCGTTGGCAGCGCCCACCAGTTCGAACGAGACACCGCGCGCCAGGAAGGCGCCAAAGGACTGGCCGGCCGTGCCGGTGAGCTTGACCGAGATCGTGTCCTCGCGCAGGCCCTTGTGCTTGAAGCGCTTTGCCACCTCGCCCGACAGCATGGCGCCGGTCGAACGGTCGACGTTGCGGATCGGCAGTTCGATACTGACCGGCTGCCTGGCTTCGAGCGCCGGCTTTGCGAGTTCGATCAGCTTGCGGTCGAGCACGTCGTCGATCGGATGCTTCTGCCGCTCGGTCCAGTGCACCGCCTCGTGCGGCGCATCGGGCTTGTAGAACATCTTGCTGAAGTCGAGCCCGCGTGCCTTCCAGTGCTGGATCAGCTCGCGCTTTTCCAGAAGGTCGGTGTCGCCGATGATCTGGTCGAGATGGGTGTAGCCCATCTCGGCAAGCAGCGCCCGCACCTCTTCCGCCACATAGAAGAAGAAGTTGATGACGTGCTCGGGCGTGCCCTTGAAGCGCTTGCGCAGCACCGGGTCCTGTGTCGCGACGCCGACGGGGCAGGTGTTGAGATGGCACTTGCGCATCATGATGCAGCCGGCCGCGATCAGCGGCGCGGTCGAAAAGCCGAACTCGTCGGCGCCGAGCAGTGCGCCGATGATGACGTCACGCCCGGTGCGCAGGCCGCCATCGACCTGCAGCGCGACGCGCGACCTGAGGCCGTTGAGCACCAGCGTCTGGTGCGTCTCGGCAAGGCCCATCTCCCACGGGCTGCCGGCATGCTTGAGCGAGGTCAGCGGCGAGGCACCGGTGCCGCCGTCATAGCCTGATATGGTGATGTGGTCGGCACGCGCCTTGGCGACGCCGGCCGCAACCGTGCCGACGCCGACTTCCGAGACCAGCTTGACCGATACGTCGGCCGCCGGATTGACGTTCTTCAGGTCGTAGATGAGCTGCGCCAGATCCTCGATCGAATAGATGTCGTGATGCGGCGGCGGCGAGATCAGGCCGACGCCCGGCGTCGAGTGCCTGACCTTGGCTATGGTCGCATCGACCTTGTGACCCGGCAGCTGGCCGCCCTCGCCTGGCTTCGCCCCTTGCGCGACCTTGATCTGCATCATGTCGGAATTGACCAGATACTCCGCCGTGACGCCAAAGCGTCCCGAGGCGACCTGCTTGATCGCCGAGCGTTCGGGATTCTTGCCGCCGCCCGGCAGCGGCAGATAGCGGTCGGCCTCTTCGCCGCCCTCGCCGGTGTTCGACTTGCCGCCGATGGCGTTCATGGCGCGCGCCAGTGTCGTGTGCGCTTCCCTTGAGATCGAGCCGAAGGACATCGCCCCGGTCGAGAAGCGCTTGACGATATCGGCCGCCGGCATCACCTCGTCGAGCTTGACCTTCTTACGGCCGGTCTCTTGCGCAAGCTTGATCTTGAACAGGCCGCGAATGGTCTGCGCCTGCGCCGTCTCGCTGTCGATCTGGGCGGAATAGTCCTTGAACGTCTCCCACGAGCCTTGGCGCACGGCGTGCTGCAAGGTCGCCACTGCGTCGGGCGACCAGATATGGGCCTCGCCGCGCATGCGGAACATGTATTCGCCGCCGACCTCGAGGCTGTTGCGCAGCACCGGGTCGTTGCCGAAGCCGTCGGTGTGGCGGCTGACCGTTTCGGCGGCGATCTCGTCCAGCCCGACGCCTTCGATCAGCGTCGCCGTGCCGGTGAAGTACTTCTGCACGAAGTCCGACTTGAGCCCGATGGCGTCGAAGATCTGCGCGCCGCAATAGGACTGGTAGGTGGAGATGCCCATCTTGGACATCACCTTCAGGATACCCTTGCCAATTGACTTGATGTAGCGGGAGACGACCTCGTAGGCATCGACCTCCGCCGGCAATTCGCCACACTTGTGCATGTCGAGCAGCGTGTCGAAAGCGAGATAGGGGTTGATCGCCTCGGCGCCGTAGCCGGCGAGACAGCAGAAATGATGCACCTCGCGCGGCTCGCCGGATTCCACGACGAGCCCAACCGACGTGCGCAATCCCTTGCGGATCAAATGATGGTGCACGGCCGCAGTCGCCAGCAGTGCCGGAATGGCGATGCGGTCCGGGCCGAGCTGACGGTCCGACAGGATGATGATGTTGTAGCCGCCGGCGACCGCCGCCTCGGCGCGCTCGCATAGCCGGTCGATGGCGCCCTGCATGCCGGCCGCGCCTTCATTCGAACCGTAAGTGATGTCGATCGTCTTGGTGTCGAAACGGTCTTCGGTGTGGCCGACGGAGCGCAGCTTCTCCAGATCGCCATTGGTCAGGATCGGTTGGCGCACTTCGAGCCGCTTGCGGCGCGAATTGCCGACAAGATCGAAGATGTTGGGCCGCGGCCCGATGAAGGACACCAGGCTCATCACCAGCTCCTCGCGGATCGGGTCGATCGGCGGATTGGTGACCTGTGCGAAATTCTGCTTGAAATAGGTGTAGAGCAACTTTGATCTGTCCGACATTGCCGAAATCGGCGTGTCGGTACCCATCGAGCCGACCGCTTCCTGGCCGGTGGTCGCCATCGGCGACATCAACAGCTTGGTGTCCTCCTGGGTGTAGCCAAACGCCTGCTGGCGGTCGAGCAGTGAGACATCCCTGCGCAGGGCGCGCGGCTCGACCGGGTTCAGATCCTCGAGGATGAGCTGTGTGTTGGCGAGCCAGCTCTTGTAGGGGTGCCTGGTCGCGATCTCCGACTTGATCTCCTCGTCGGAAACGATGCGGCCCTTGTCCAGGTCGATCAGCAGCATGCGGCCGGGCTGCAGCCGCCACTTCTTGACGATCCTTTCCTCCGGCACCGGCAGCACGCCGGCTTCCGAGGCCATGATGACGCGGTCGTCATCGGTGACGATGTAGCGCGCCGGCCGCAGCCCGTTGCGGTCGAGTGTGGCACCGATCTGGCGGCCGTCGGTGAAGGCAACCGCCGCTGGCCCGTCCCACGGCTCCATCAGGGCTGCGTGATACTCGTAGAAGGCCTTGCGGTCCTGACCCATCAGCTTGTTGCCGGCCCAGGCTTCCGGGATCAGCATCATCATGGCGTGGGCGAGCGAATAGCCGCCCTGCGTCAGGAATTCGAGCGCATTGTCGAAGCAGGCGGTGTCGGACTGCCCTTCATAGGAGATCGGCCACAGCTTCGAGATGTCGTTGCCGAACAGTTCGGAATCGACCGAGGCCTGCCGCGCCGCCATCCAGTTGACGTTGCCGCGCAGCGTATTGATCTCGCCATTGTGGGCGACCATGCGGTAGGGATGCGCCAGCTTCCACGACGGGAACGTGTTGGTCGAGAAGCGCTGGTGGACCAGGATCAGCGCCGTCTCGAAACGCGGGTCGGTGAGGTCCTTGTAGTAGGCGCCGACCTGATAGGCCAGGAACATGCCCTTGTAGACGATGGTCCGCGACGACATCGAGACGACATAGAAGCCGTTGTCAACGCCTTTGGTCTCCTCGTGGATACGGCCGGAAATGACCTTGCGCAGGATGTAGAGCCGCCGCTCGTAATCGTCGTCGTTCTCGATCTCGGCGCCGCGGCCCAGGAACACCTGCCGGTGCACCGGCTCGGAAGCGGCGATGTCGGGCGCCTTGGACAGCGATGAATTATCGACCGGCACGTCGCGAAAGCCGAGCAGCGGCTGGCCCTCGAGTTGCGCCACCTCGGCGATGATGCCTTCGATATGCGCCTGCAGCTCCGGGTCGCGCGGCATGAACACATGGCCGACGGCATAATGGCCGGGCTTCGGCAGTTCGACCCCTTGCTTGGCCATCTCCTCGCGGAAGAAGCGGTCCGGCAGCTGCACCAGCACGCCGGCGCCGTCGCCCATCAGCGGATCCGCGCCGACGGCGCCGCGATGCGTCAGGTTTTCGAGCACGGCAAGGCCGTCCTCGACGATCTGATGCGACTTCACGCCCTTCATGTTGACGATGAAGCCGACGCCGCAGGCATCATGCTCGTTGCGTGGATCATAGAGGCCGTGCGCGGCATAGCCGGTGCTGGTTCGCCCAATATTGGTCACGGACGGATTTTTGACGGCTGCCGCTTTCGTCTGCGCGGCCTTCGTCGCAGATGGCGTCATGTCCGTCATCGTCCTGTCCTCCGTTCCGTCCCCTTCGGGCGCTGGTTTCCGTCGGGAAGCGCGTGGCTCCCCTTTCAATCTTGCGGCACGTCTTGCGAAATTCTTGCCGACCGTGCGGCTTTCCGCATCGTTCGCATATGGTATTCGTACAGGCTGGAGCCAGACTGTCTAGCTGTCGCTCGCGGCAATGCCGCAGAGGCGCAATCATATGCCAATGCGGCCAGTTTTGTGCGACAAAATAAGACAGTACTACTGTCCTAAATTTTTATGACAGAAATTTTGGATGCACACAAGACCGATTCACAAAATTCTTGAAGCTTTCGCGACAGAAAATTGCGCGGAACGCCGTGTCAGCGTAGCCTTCAGTCGCTGCATCTACGCTCATGCGTTTCGCTGGCTTTAGCGGATTTTCGGCATCTGCCACTTGCGGCCGGCATGCGAAAGCGGCCAAGCTCGCATCGATTTCCCCAGCATAGGCAGACGCATGATTTTCGCTTCCGACAATTGGGCAGGCGCCCATCCCCGTATCGCTGCCGGCCTGTCGGCCCACGCCGACGGCTTCTCCACCGCCTATGGCGACGGTGCCCTCGACAAGGCCGTTTACCAGCGCTTCAATGAAATCTTCGAATGCGAGGTCGCGGTGTTTTTCGTCGCCACCGGCACCGCTGCCAATTCGCTGTCGCTGACTACCTATAACAAGCCAGGCGGCATTTCCTTCTGCCATCGCGAATCGCACGTCATCGAGGACGAATGCGGCGCACCGGAATATTTCACCGGTGGCTCGCGGCTTTATACAATCGAAGGCGCACTCGGCAAGATCGATGCCGGCAATCTGGAACGGGCGGTGGACCATTTCGCACCCGAAAACGTCCATTCCGGGCGGCCGGTTGCCGTTTCGATCACCCAGTCGACCGAAGTCGGCACCGTCTACACGCTGAACGAAATCGCCAGGATTTCGGCGATCGCAAAGCAGCATGGACTGCCGCTGCACATGGATGGGGCCCGCTTTGCCAATGCGCTCGTCGCGCTGGAAACGACGCCGGCCGAAATGACCTGGAAGCACGGTGTCGACATCCTCTCCTTTGGCGGCACCAAGAATGGCTGTTGGTGCGCCGAGGCGATCGTGCTGTTCGACCTCGAGCGAGCCAAGGAATTGGCCTTTTTGCGCAAGCGCGCGGCCCAGCTGTTCTCGAAATCGCGCTTCATCGCCGCGCAATTCGATGCTTATTTCAGGGGTGGGCTATGGCTCGACACAGCACGGCACGCCAATGCGATGGCGGCACGGCTTGCCGCGGCGATAGAAGATTCCCCTTCGGCCCGGCTGGCCTGGCTGCCGCAGGCGAACGAGGTCTTCGCAGTCATGAAAAACGCCGAGGCCGAAAGAATGCAAGCGGCAGGGGCGGCCTTCCACGACTGGCACAGGCCGCTCGGCTACGACAGCTACATTGGCGAAGACGAAGCGCTCTATCGCTTTGTCACCAGCTTCGCGACCACGCCCGACGAGGTCGACCGTTTCGGCTACCTGCTCGCCGGATAGCAAGCCTTGCCCACCAGCAAAAAGAGCGGCGCATTGCTGCACCGCCCTTTCTTCCCGGGAAGTTGGCGTCCCGGAGTTTAGCTGCCTGGCTTAGGCGGCAGTCTTGGCCTCGATCTGCTTGGCCTTGGCCGGAGCCGAGGTGATCGCGATCTTGCGCGGCTTCAGCTCTTCGGGGATGTTGCGCTTGAGGTCGACGAAGAGCAGGCCGTTCTTCAGCGCGGCGCCGACAACCTCGACGTGATCGGCAAGCTGGAAGCGGCGCTCGAAGGCTCGGCTCGCGATACCGCGATAGAGCAGTTCGGAGCCTTCGCCATTGCCTTCCTCCTTGCGCTCACCCTTGACGGTCAGCACATTGCGGTGAGCTTCGATCGAAATCTCATCTTCCGAGAAGCCGGCCACAGCCATCGAGATGCGATAGGCATCCTCGCCCGTGCGCTCGATGTTGTAAGGCGGATACGTCTGGCCTTCCGGCTGCGCAAGCGAATCGAGCATGGTGAACAGCCGGTCAAAACCGACGGTCGAACGGTAGAGCGGGGAAAAATCAACGTGACGCATGGTGTGTTCTCCTGTTGAGCAACAAGGTTGCGTATGGCCGGTGCGAAACCCGTGACGGCGTTCCGGATGGGCCAGCGGCCCCGACATTGGCGACCGCATGACAAATTTGGGAAGCCGGCGACGGCATTTCAAGATTTTCCTGCGTCCGAACGGGACCGGTCCCGGCCCACGTGCCGATGCCGATGAACGGCAGATGAACCGTGGCTTCGGCGAGCGTTCAGCCAGGCGGCACTAAAACTGTTCTCGAGATCACGAACAGGTCGCCGGAAAAGGCGACACGACGAGGCCGAACCGGGTGTAACGTCCCTTCCTCCCGGGTCGACAGGGGCCGGAAGCACGCCCAAGGCTGCTTCCGGCCTCACTTGTTCGCTGCCTGGGTCGACCTCCCCGGCGTGCCGAATTCCTTTGCTTTTGGCGCATGGGCGTTTATGCCTGACTTGCGCCCACGCCGGCACCGACGCCAACCAAACACCCTATGACCGATCTTTTCCACCAGCCCCCCCTGTTCCACGAAACTCCGGGCAATCCGCTGCCGGAAAACGCGGCCGGCGGCTTCTTCACCACGCGCGACGGCACGAAGATCCGCTATGGTCTGTTTGCCGCGGTTAGCCGTCCGATGAAGGGCACCGTCGTCGTCCTGACCGGCCGCAACGAGTGCATCGAGAAGTATTTCGAGACCATTCGCAACCTTGCCGACCGGGGTTTTGGCGTGGCAACCCTCGACTGGCGCGGCCAGGGCGCTTCCGACCGGATGATCGGCGACCGACAGCGCGGCTACGTCCGGAGCTTCTTCGACTATACCGGCGATCTGGAGCAGTTCTTCGAAGAGATCGTGCTGCCCGATTGCCGAGGACCCTACTACATACTGGCCCATTCGGCCGGCGCGGTGATCGCGCTGCTCGCCGCGCCCTCAATGGCGAACCGCGTGCGCCGCATGGTGCTGATCGCACCATTCTTCACCGTGCCCGACCTGCCGGTTTCTGTAAGAACCGTTCGCCGAACCTGTTCGCTGTTCTGTCTGCTCGGCCTTGGCCGGCTGTATGCTGCATGGGGGCCGCGGCCGAAGGAATCAGTGCCCTTCGCCATAAACAAGCTGACCAGCGACCCGGCGCGCTATCGACGCAACACGCTGATCTACGAAACCTATCCGCAACTGGCGCTCGGCGGCCCGACGATCCGCTGGCTGAAGGCGGCGACGGAGGCGTCCTTAATCGTCAGCGACCCGAATTTCATGGCCAAGATCCAGGTTCCCTTGCTGATGATCGCCGCCGGCGCCGACCAGGTCGTCTCGACCAGGGCAGTCGAAGCCTATGCGAGACGTCTGCGCGTCGGCTCGCTGGTGATGATCGACGGCGCTCGCCATGAGATCCTCCAGGAAGCCGATCTCTATCGCGAGCAGTTGCTAGCCGCATTCGATGCCTTCATCCCCGGAACCGGTGACGTCTGAGCCACATACCTTGTCCGGCTTCAGCTCGTGCGGGCGAAATCCATGATCCAGTTGGTCTCCCATGCCTTGCCGCCGTCCGGCGAAAAGGCCTGCTCCCAGCGCGCCGACCCGTCCGTGATCCGCGACCACAGGAAGCGGACCTGGATCGGCTGGCCGTCGAAGACGTCTTCGCACAGGAACGTGCCGACGCCCGCCACGAAAGTGCCGCGCATCGGAACATCGATGGTCGACGGATTGCGGCCGTCGATCCACCAGATCGACCATTCCCTCGCCGCCGGGTCGAAGGTCCGCAAGGTGGCGGCGCGATAGGGCCCGCCGGGCAATTCAATCCAATTGTCGTCGACATTGCCGAGGCCGCCAAGGATCGGCCGCACGTCGCACGTGCCGCCAAACACATCCCAGTTGCCGTCGCCCTGCAGCCGCTTCTGCAATCTTCGATGGCCGACGGTCCAGCGCCCGAAAAAGAAATCGAAATCGCTCCGCCCGTCCGCCGGAGCATCGGAATGGCTGGCTGCTGGCTGCGTCGGCATCTATGGTCCTCTCGGCTGACAGCGTTTCATAGCGCATGCCAACTGACATCATCCTGTCAGGAGGTATGGCAACGATCTTGCCTGGGCAGCAATGGCCAATCTCAGCCGCGCAGCGCCGCCATCGCGGCTGCGTGCAGCTCTGGTGTCGCCGCCGCCAGGATGTCGCCGCCCTTTTCCGCCGGCCCGCCTTCGAAAGTGGTGACAACGCCGCCCGCCTTCTCGATGATCGGGATCAGCGCGACGATGTCGTAGGGCTTCAATCCGGGATCGGCGACGATATCGACGCTGCCCGCCGCCACCATGGCGAAAGCATAGCAGTCGGTGCCGTAGCGGGCGAGCTGGACCTGTTGCTCGAACAGGTCGTAGCGCAGGCGCGCGTCTCCCTTGAACAGCGCTGGCGTGGTGGTGAACAGCGTCGCCTCGGCGAGATTCGTCGTCTTGCGCGTCGCGAGTCTTCGCGGGCCACCGGGACCTTCATAATGCGAGCCGGAGGCATTGGCGTAGAACAGCTCGCCGGTGAAGGGCTGCGACATCATGCCGGCGACGGCATCGCCGTCGACCGTCAGTCCGACCAGCGTGCCCCATACCGGCAGGCCGGAAATGAAGGCGCGCGTGCCGTCGATCGGATCGATCACCCAGACATGCCGGCTGGAGATGTTTTCGCCGCCATGTTCCTCGCCGAGAATGCCGTGATCGGGGTACTGCGCTGATATCAGCGCCCGGATGGCGCGCTCGGCCTCGCGGTCGGCCTCGGTGACCGGGTCGAAGCTGCCGCGCTCCTTGTTGGTGACCGCGCCCTGGTTGCGGAAGCGCGGCAAGGTCTCGGCTGCGGCGGCACGCGCAATGCGCCGCATGAACTCGATGCTGATGTCCAACTGATTCTCCCGCTCCAGCATGTTTGGAGATACCCGTTTGCCTACGGATTTATGCCGAAACAAAGGCGTTCGGAGCCTTTCGCATGGTGCCAACTGTTGCTCGAATGCAACGCCGCCGTCATGGAAATGCAATTTCCACTTCACAGTGAATTAAAAAAGCCGGAACGCGCCTTGACATTTGTGCAGCGCACAATACGTTTGTTCTCGGACAGGGGTTCCTGTCCATGCCCTCCTTGGGCGTTTCCTCCCTAGACTTCGACCGTGTCGTGCAAACGATGCGGTCTTTTTTTACGCTGCCGCATGAGCGGCGAGTATCGCGATTCCGCGGCTATTCGGCGGCCAGCGGCAGATCCATGAAATTGTGATCGGGCATCGCCATCAGTTCGGCCGAAAACCGCGCCAGATCGTCGGCCAGGGCGTCGAAACCAGCCGATCTCTGGAACGTCCGCTCATTCATGTAGAGCCCGCGATTAACCTCGATCTGCAGCGCATGCAGATGGCGCACGGGGCGGCCATAGTGCTCGGTAATGAAGCCTCCGGCATAGGGCTTGTTGTGGGCGACGCTGTAGCCCATGCCGGTGAGCAGGCCGATCGCCGTCTCGGTCAACGCCGCCGCGGCGGAAATGCCAAAGCGGTCGCCGACGATGAAGTCCGGCCGCAATCCGCTGTCGCCGACCCTTATGCTTGCCGGCATCGAGTGGCAGTCAATCAGCACGGCGTAGCCGAAGCGCGCATGGGTTCTGGTCAAAAGCCGTTTCAGCGTCTCGTGATAGGGCTTGTAGACCGCCTCGATGCGCGCCACGGCTTCCGCCAGCGGCAAGCGGCCGGAATAGATGTCGAGCCCCTCGCCGACCAGCTTGGGCACGGTGCCGAGCCCGCCGGCCACCCGCGCCGAGCGGATGTTGCAGAATGACGGCACCGGTTCGGCGAACATGCGCGGGTCGAGTTCCCACGGCTCCCGGTTGACGTCGAGATAGGCGCGCGGGAAGTTTGCCGCCAGCATCGGCGCCCCGAGCGCGACGGCGCCGCCGAACAATTCCTCGACATAGCAGTCCTCGGAGCGGCGGATGGCGTTGCGGTCCAGCTTGGCCATCGCCATGAACCGCTCCGGATAGTAGCGGCCGCTATGCGGCGAGTTGAAGAGGAAGGGAACGCGCTGTTCGGCGCCCGATCGGATTTCGAAGGGAGGAACGACCGAAAAATCCTCGGCTGCCGTTTTCAATTTGAACGAACCCGGGAATACCAATGCATCATGATAGGAAAGTGCCACCTCGCCGCCCGCATGTCCAGCCGCCGAAGCGCCAGCCAAATCAGGATTGTGCGGCCAACGTTCACTTGATGTTTACCGTCACCTCCTCATATACAGCATGGTTAACGGGCTTGCCGCACGGCATTGTCGGTTGGGTGATTCGGACGGGACAAGATGGCACGCATTCTGCTGGCGGAAGACGACGACGACATGCGCCGGTTCCTCGTCAAGGCGCTGGAGCGCGCCGGTTATCAGGTCAGCGATTTCGACAATGGCGCCAGTGCCTATGAGCGGCTGCGCGAGGAACCTTTTTCGCTGCTTTTGACCGACATCGTCATGCCGGAGATGGATGGCATCGAGCTCGCCCGTCGCGCCACGGAGATCGATCCCGACCTCAAGGTGATGTTCATCACCGGCTTCGCCGCCGTCGCGCTCAACCCTGATTCCAAGGCGCCGAAAGACGCCAAGGTGCTATCGAAGCCGTTCCACCTGCGCGACCTGGTCAACGAAGTCGAAAAGATGCTGCAGGCCGCCTGACGCGTTTTTTCTCGCGTCTTGACCGACCCGGCAAGCCAGCCATTCTTTCGCTTTTCCCGCTATTGACGTGCCGAACCAAAAATGGTGTATGCGCGGCTTCGGATGGGCGTGTAGCTCAGCGGGAGAGCACTGCATTGACATTGCAGGGGTCACAGGTTCAATCCCTGTCACGCCCACCATCCAGATAATCCCTCAATTGGCCGTCGGTATTTTTCGTCGACTGACGTTCCCGGCCTATACCGGCCTCAGGCCGCACCGAGGCGCAGATCGCCGGTCTCGACGTGCTCCAGAAACCAGGCATAGGTCTGTTCCAATCCGCTGCGCAGCGAGTAGCGCGGGCGCCAGCCGGTGGCGAACAGACGCGACACGTCCATCAGCTTGCGCGGCGTGCCGTCCGGCTTCGTCGCATCGAACGTTATCGCGGCATCGGCGCCGGCGACCGACACGATGGTGCGGGCAAGATCGGCAATGGTGATGTCTTCTCCCGAGCCGACATTGATGTGGCTGTCGCCCGAATAATTCTTCAGCAGCCAGACCAGCGCGTCGGCGGCGTCGTCGACATGCAGGAATTCACGCATCGGCGTGCCCGATCCCCACACCTCCAGGCTCTTGCGGCCGGCGCGCCTGGCCTCGTGCGCCTTGCGCATCAGAGCGGGCACGACATGGCTGGAATTGAGGTCGAAATTGTCGCCCGGACCGTAGAGATTGGTCGGCATCGCCGAGATGTAGTCGACGCCGTACTGGCGCCGATAGGCCTGGCACAGTTTCAGCCCGGCGATCTTGGCGATCGCATACCATTCGTTGGTGGGCTCGAGCGGCCCGGTCAGCAAGGCGTCCTCGGAGATCGGCTGCGCCGCGAATTTGGGATAGATGCAGGATGAACCGAGAAACAGCAGCTTCTGCACCTCGTTGCGGAAGGCGCTGTCGATGACATTGTTCTGCATGATGAGATTGTCCTGCAGAAAATCGACCGGAAGCCTGTTGTTGGCCAGGATACCGCCAACCTTGGCCGCCGCCATCACCACTGCATCCGGCTTGCGGTCGGCCATCCAGCGCCGCACGCCGGCCTGGTCGAGAAGATCGAGCTCGGCGCGCGAGGCGGTCATAACCTCGCAATCCTCGTCGGCCAATCGGCGCAGGATGGCCGAGCCGACCATGCCGCGATGTCCGGCCACGAAAACGCGCTTGCCCTGAAGGTCGAAGGTCATCAGCTTACCCCAATGCAGAACGGCAGCTATGCCAGTTGGCCGGCGGAGCGCCGGATCGGCTTCTCTGTTGCCGGACGCATACCGCATACAGATTTGCCCAGACAAGGCAAATCGCAAAGCCACCCGAAGCAACCTTGGATCGGACGCTGTAGCGCTCGCGATCAGACGCCCGCTACCGCGCAGAGGCTTGTCATTCTGGCAATGGCAAGCTCGGGGTCGGCCAGCAACCCTGCCTGATCGGCAAGGCGAAAGACATCGGCATAGTGACGGATGCCGCGCGCCGATTGCATGCCGCCGATCATCGAAAAATGCTCCTGGTGGCCGTTCAGCCATGCCATGAAGACGATGCCGGCCTTGTAATATTCGGTCGGCGCCTCGAAGATTTTGCGCGACAGCGGCACTGTCGGCGCCATCAACGCGTCATAGCCGGCGCGGTCGCCGTCGGCCAGCTTTGCCAGCGCTGCATTGGCGACCGGCGCGATCGCATCGAAAATGCCGAGCAGCGCGTGCGAATGTCTGTCGCCGTCGCCGGCGATCAGCTCGGGGTAATTGAAATCGTCGCCGGTGAACATCAGCACGCCCTCAGGCAGCCGGTCCCTGAGCGCAATCTCCTTGCCGGCATCGAGCAGCGATATCTTTATGCCTTCGACCTTGCCGGCATGGCGTTCGATGATCGCGACCACCGTCTCCAGCGCAGTTTCGAAGTCGCTGCTGCCCCAGTAGCCTTTCAGCGCCGGGTCGAACATGTCGCCCAGCCAGTGCAGGATGACCTTGCCGGAGGCCTGGGACAGGATGCGGTCGTAGACGCCGATATAGTCGTCGGGGCCTTTGGCGACCGCCGCCAGCGCCCGGCTGGCCATCATGATCGCCTTGCCGCCAAGCCCTTCGATGAAGCCGAGCTGTTCTTCATAGGCCGCGATGACATCGTCTAGCCTGCTGGCGCCCCCCGGCGCCAGATGGTCGGTGCCGGCGCCCGACGCAAGATCGGCGCCTTCGACGCTGCGCGCCTCGGCGATCGAGCGGCGGATCAATTCCTTGGCATTCGCCCAGTCGAAACCCATGCCGCGCTGAGAGGTGTCCATCGCTTCGGCAACACGGAAGCCAAGCCGCCAGAGGTGATGGCGAAACGCCATCGTCTTGTCCCAGTCGACCGCGGGCCTCGACCACGGATCGGTCATGGCGAGGGGATCGGCAACGACATGGGCGGCGGCGTAGGCGATGCGCGAGAAGCGAGCGCCGGCCACAGGCTGCACCGGCTGGCCGACAAGCCGGTAGCGGACACGGCCGGCGCCTTCCCCGGGCAAGGTGATGTCCATGGCTCTCTCCCTTACCAACGCCTATTAAATGGAACGTTCCAACAAATCAAGATATTTTGCCCCCTGCCTCGCGCAACGAAAGTTGCTGCATCGCAGCAGCCGAAAGCCCTGCTTGCCGGAGGATTGCGCCACCGAGCCGCATTTTTCCCGGGTTCGCAAAAACGCGATTGACTCAAATGCGCCGCAGGGATTAGATCGTTCCAATAAAATCGCACAAGAAACCACCGGGAGGACAGATCTGGATGGCCAGCCGGGCCAAGGCAACGATACTCGACATCGCCCGTGAGGCGGGCGTGTCCAAATCGACGGTATCGCTGGTGCTGCAAGGCAGCGGGCTGATCCGGCCCGAAACCGCGCTCAAGGTGCGCAAGGCGATCGAGGACGTCGGCTATGTCTACAACCGCGGCGCCGCCAATCTGCGCAAGGCCCATTCCAACGTCATCGGCATGGTCATCAACGATCTCACCAATCCGTTTTTCGCCGAGCTCGCGGTCGGCATGGAGCGCGTCTTCCAGTCGGCCGGCGTCGTGCCTTTCATCGCCAATACGGCTGAAAACCCGGTGCGCCAGGAAGAGGTTCTGAAATCGTTGATGGAGCAGGGTGTCGCCGGGCTCGTCGTGTCGCCGGCGCGCGGCACCACGCCTGGCGCGTTCCGTCGCCTTGAGACCGCAGGCGTTCCGGTCGTCTTCGTCATGCGCCGGCTCCCCGAAAGCCGTATCCCGGTGATCACGCCCGACAATCATCGCGGCGCCTATCTCGCCACCGCCCATCTGATCGGCAAGGGCCATCGCCGGCTGGCCTTCTTCGGCGGCTCGTCCGACCTTGTCGTCTATCACGAGCGCCTGGGCGGCTTTCGCGAGGCCTGTGAAGCGCTCGGCATCGAACCGGCCGACAGGCTGGTCTTTGAGGGCGAAACCAGCCGCAAGGGCGGTATTGCCTGCCTGGAAACCGCACTTGCCATGGCCGCGCCGCCGACCGCGGCCCTTTGCTTCAACGATGCGGTCGCCTTCGGCGTCTTGCTGGCGCTGCGCAAGCGCGGCCTGGAACCCGGCGCGGACTTTGCCGTCGTCGGCTTCGACGACGTCGCCGAGGCCGAGCACTATATGCCGGCGCTGACCAGCGTCGCGGTGAACACCGCCGGCCTCGGCGAGCGCGCCGCCCATGTCGTGCTGAAGATGATCCAATCGCGCACCACGCGCGCCGAGGATCATATCGGCGCCGTCAACCTCGTGGTCAGGGAAAGCTGCGGCCCCGATCGCAAGGAGCATGGCTGTGCAGGAATGGGAGACGCGGCATGACCGTCAGTTGGGGGCTGATCGGCGCCAGCACGATCGCAAGACAGTTCATGATCGGCGCCATCCGCGCGCAGAAGGACGGCGAGATCGCCGCGGTGATGAGCTCCAGCCCGGAGCGCGCCGCCACTTACGCCAGTGAAAACCGCATTCCGGCGGCGGTCTCGACGCTCGACGCCCTGCTCAAATCCGATATCGACGCCGTCTACATCTCGACCACTAACGAATTGCATCTCGAACAGGCACTCGCCGCCATCGAGGCGGGAAAGCATGTGCTTTGCGAAAAACCACTGGCGCTGACCAGCGCCGACGCGCGCAAGATGGTCGCGGCGGCCAGGGCCGCCGGCGTCGTGCTCGGCACCAATCACCACCTGCGCAATGCGGGCTCGCATCGGGCGATGCGCGAAGCGATCGCTGCCGGCCGCGTCGGCAGGCCGATCGCCGCGCGCGTCTTCCACTCCGTCTATCTGCCGGAACACCTGCAGGGCTGGCGCATCGCCAGGCCGGACGCCGGCGGCGGCGTGGTGCTCGACATCACCGTCCACGATGCCGATGCGCTGCGGTTCGTGCTCGGCGACGATCCGGTCGAGATCTCGGCATTCACGCAATCGGCCGGCATGGCCGCCGGCGGACTGGAAGACGGCGCCATGTGCCTCTGGCGCTTCGCATCGGGCGTCATCGCCCAGTCGCACGAGGGCTTTACCACCAAATTCGCCGGCAGCGGCTTCGAGGTGCATGGCAGCGAAGGCTCGCTGATCGCCAAGGACGTGATGACGCAGAAGCCGCTCGGCTCTGTGTTGCTTCGCACGGCACAGGGTGAGGAGGAATTGAGCTTCGACCGCGAAGACCTCTATGCCCGTTCGCTGCGCCAATTCCACGCGGCGATCCGCGGCGAGGGCCAGCCGTCCGCCACCGGCGAGGACGGCGTCTGGTCGCTGACATCAGCCGAAGCGGCATTGCAGTCGGCCAGGTCCGGAAACGCCGTTGCCATCGACCCGAAGCTCGGGAGCGCAGCGTGAGCAAGCTCGTTTCCGCGGCTGAGGCTGCCGGCCTGATCAGGGATGGCGTGGTCGTTTCCGTGTCATCGTCGAGCGGCCTCGGCTGCCCGGATGCGGTGCTTGCCGCGATCGGCGAGCGCTTCGACGCCGAAGGCCATCCCAGGGACATCACGACGCTGCACCCGATCGCCGCCGGTGACATGTACGGCATCAAGGGCATCGACCATCTAGCCAAGCCCGGCCTGTTGAAGCGCACTTTGTGCGGCTCCTATCCGTCCGGGCCGTCGTCGTCGGAACCGCCGCAGATCTGGAAGATGATCGGCGACAATTCGGTCGCCGCCTATAACGTGCCGTCCGGCATCCTGTTCGACATGCATCGCGAGGCCGCGGCCAAGCGCCCCGGCGTGCTGACCAAGGTCGGGCTCGATACCTTTGCCGACCCGCGCCATCAGGGTTGCGCCATGAATGCTGCCGCCAGCGAGCCGATCGTTTCGGTGCAGCAGTTCGACGGCGAGGAATGGCTCTATTTCCGCTCGATCGTACCGCAGGTCGCGATCATCCGCGCCACCACGGCGGACGAGCGCGGCAACCTTACCTATGAGCATGAGGGTGCCTATCTCGGCGGCCTCGAACAGGCGCTGGCCGCCCGCAACAATGGCGGCATCGTCATCGCGCAGGTCAAGCGCGTCGTCGAGAACGGCACGCTGAAGCCGCACAATGTGCGCGTGCCCGGCGTGCTGGTCGACCATATCGTGGTGGCGCCCGACCAGTTGCAGACGACGCTGACGCCTTACGATCCGGCCATCTCCGGCGAGATCTTCCGGCCGCTATCGAGCTTTCGCAACGCCGAGATGAACGTCCAGAAGGTCATTGCGCGCCGCGTCGCCATGGAGCTTGCCGACGGCATGGCGGTCAATATCGGCTTCGGCATCTCGGCCAATGTGCCGCGCATCCTGCTCGAGGAAGGCCAGCACGGCAAGGTCACCTGGGTCATCGAACAGGGCGCGGTCGGCGGCGTGCCGCTGCTCGACTTCAAGTTTGGCTGCTCGTCGAACGCCGACGCCTTCATGCCCTCGCCGCACCAGTTCATCTATTTCCAGGCCGGCGGCTTCGACGCCTCGCTGCTGTCCTTCCTGCAGATCGACCGGCACGGGTCCGTCAATGTCTCGAAGCTTTCGGCGCGGCCCCATGTCACCGCCGGCGCCGGCGGCTTCGTCGACATCACCGCGCGAGCGAAGAAGATCGTCTTTTCCGGTTTCTTCAACGCCGGCGCCAAGTTGTCGCTTGCCGGTGGCGGCATCCGCATCGACCAGGAAGGCAAGGTCAAGAAAGTCGTCGGCGAGGTCGAGCATATCTCCTTCTCGGGCAAGCGTGCCGTCGCGCAGGGACAAGACATCACTTATGTCACCGAGCGCTGCGTGATGAAGCTGACGCCGACAGGGCTGATGGTGACCGAGCTGGCGCCGGGCATCGACCTTGAGCGCGATGTGCTGGCGCAGGCCGAGATCCCGCTCGCCGTCGCTAACGACCTGAAAGTGACGCCGGATGCGCTCTACCGGGACCGGCCGATCGGCCTATCGCTCAATGGCGGCGCGTCGCTTGGAGGCGCACATGGCTGAGCGTCTGGTAACCTTTGAAACCGACGGCGCCATCGGCATTGTCACGCTGCGCCGGCCGGAGAAATTCAACGCGCTCGATATTCCGATGCTGCGGGCGCTGGAAGCGGCACTCGACGAGGCCGAGACAGCAACCGGCGTCCGCGTCGTGCTGGTCTGCGGCGAAGGCAAGGGCTTTTGCGCCGGCGGCGACGTCGAGGCTTGGGCAGAAATGAGCGCTGCCGATTTCCAGGTGCAATGGGTGCGCTACGGCCACCGCGTCTTCGACCGGCTGGCGCGGCTGCGGCAGCCGACGATCGCCGTTCTTGCCGGCCATGCGCTGGGCGGCGGGCTGGAACTGGCGGCGGCTTGCGACTTTCGCGTGGCGGAAACGCAGGTGAAGTTGGGGTTCCCCGAAACCTCGATCGGCGTCGTTCCCGGCTGGTCCGGCACCCAGCGCGCCGTGCGCCGCTTCGGTGCGCAGGCAGTGCGGCGGATGGCGCTCGGCGGCGAAGTGTTTCTGGCTACCGAGGCTCTTGCTCTGGGGATTGTCGACCGGGTGGTCGAGACCGGTAAGGCGTTCGCCGAAGCCAAGGCCTGGGCCGGCAAGATCGCCGAGCGCGGCCCGCTCTCGACCGAAGCCGCCAAGCTGATGATTACAATCGCCGAGGGCGAAGAGAGTGCTGCCGCGACCGAAGCGCTGGCCAGCGGCTTCATCGCGCTGACAAGCGATCTCAGGGCCGGCGTCGAGGCTTTCAAGGCCAAGCAGAAGCCGGCGTTCTCAAGATCTTAGGAACCTGGAAATCACATGAACGCACCCCTCAACATCGCCATGCCCGCCGAGGCAGCCGCAGCGCCGAAAAGCTACCGGCTGCTGATCGGCGGCAAGTTCATCGACGCCCAGGACGGCCGCACACTCGAGCGCAGCAGCCCCGGCCACGGCTTCACCGTCTCGCGCTATGCACAGGCCGGCGCGGCGGACGTAGAGGCGGCAGTTCAGGCCGCGCACAGGGCCTTCGAGACCGGCCCGTGGCCGCGCATGAAGGCCGCCGAACGCGCCACGATCCTGCTCAAGGCTGCTGACCTGATCGAGGCGCGGCTGGACGAGATTGCCCGGCTCGACGCGCTGGAATCCGGCAAGCCGATTGCGCAGGCGCGCGACGAGATCGGCGGCGCCGTCGACA
The DNA here is from genome assembly GCF_040320095.1 of Mesorhizobium sp. M0800. Lineage (NCBI taxonomy): Bacteria > Pseudomonadati > Pseudomonadota > Alphaproteobacteria > Hyphomicrobiales > Phyllobacteriaceae > Mesorhizobium > Mesorhizobium sp. M0800. Next base: position 193,720 of record NZ_JAMYOZ010000002.1, on the reverse strand, counting down.
TCTGGCGCTATGCCGCGGCACTTGCGCGGACGCTTCACGGCGAAAGCTACGCCAATCTCGGCGATGCCATGCTCGGCGTCGTGTTGCGCGAACCGATCGGCGTCGTCTCCATCATCACGCCGTGGAATTTCCCGTTCCTTATCGTCAGCCAGAAACTACCCTTCGCGCTCGCCGCCGGCTGCACGGCGATGGTCAAGCCGAGCGAGATGACCTCGGCCTCGACCTTTGTGCTCGGCGAGATCCTGATGCAGGCCGGCTTGCCGGACGGCGTCGTCAACATCCTTGCCGGGTTGGGCGCCGATGTCGGCGCACCGATGGTCAGCCATCCGCTGGTCGAGATGGTGTCGTTCACCGGCTCCACCCGCGTCGGCAAGATGACCATGGCGTCTGCCGCCAACTCGCTGAAGAAAGTCGCGATGGAGCTCGGCGGCAAGAACGGCCAGATCGTCTTTTCCGATGCCGACCTCGAGGCCGCCGCCGACGCGGCGGTGTTCGGCGGCTTCTTCAATGCCGGCGAATGCTGCAATGCCGGCAGCCGGCTGATCGTCCATGAGGCGATCGCCGACGAGTTCCTCGGCGCCGTCAAAGCCCTCACCGCCAAGGTGGTTGTCGGCGACCCGCTCGACGACCGCACCAAGGTCGGCGCGATGATCTCCGCCGACCATATGGCCAAGGTCACCGGCTACGTGACGGCAGCGGAAAACGGCGGCGGCCGGATCTGTAGCGGCGGCAATCAGCTTGCTTCGAGCGCCGGCCAGTATCTTGATCCGACCATCGTTCGCGACGTCACCGAAGACATGACCATTGCACGCGAGGAAGTGTTCGGTCCGGTGCTCTCGGTGCTGACTTTTGAATCGATTGAAAGGGCGTTGCACATCGCCAACAACACGCCCTATGGTCTGTCGGCGGGCGTGTGGAGCGCCAGCATCGATACCTGCATGTCGGTGGCGCGGAATGTGCGTTCGGGAACCGTTTGGGTGAACACGTTCATGGAGGGTTATCCCGAGCTGCCTTTCGGCGGCTACAAGCAGTCCGGTCTCGGACGCGAACTCGGCAAGCGCGCCGTCGAGGATTATACCGAGGAAAAGACAATCCAGTTTCATCGCGGCCAGCGCACCGGATGGTGGGTCGGCTGAGTTGGGAAGAACCCGGTGGGCATCCGCCGGTCGTGTAAGTTCAACAAGGGAGGAAGTACATGTTGCGCAAACTGCTTATCGGGACGGCTCTCGCATCGGGCGTTGCGTTCGCGGCCCATGCCGAGGACGTCAAGGAAGTCCAGATGCTGCATTGGTGGACGTCGGGCGGCGAAGCTGCCGCTCTGAACGTGCTCAAGCAGGATCTGGCCAAGGAAGGCTTTGCCTGGAAGGACGTGCCGGTGGCCGGCGGTGGCGGTGACCCCGCAATGGTTGCGCTGAAGGCAATGGTGGCTGCAGGCAATCCGCCGACCGCCTCGCAGATGCTCGGCTACACCGCGCTCGACTATGCGGCGGCCGGCAAGATGGGCGATATCACCGCTATCGCCGTCAAGGAGGGCTGGGACAAGGCTGTTCCCGCGGCGCTGCAGAAGTTTACCGTCTATGACGGCAAATGGGTCGCGGTGCCTGTCAACGTCCATTCGGTCAACTGGTTGTGGATCAACAAGGCTGTGATGGACAAGATCGGCGGCACCGAGCCGAAGACCTTCGACGACCTTATTGCGCTGCTCGACAAGGCCAAGGCGGCCGGCGTCATTCCGCTCGCCCTCGGTGGCCAGAACTGGCAGGAAGCCACCATGTTCGACTCGGTCGTGCTGTCGACCGGCGGACCTGAGTTCTACAAGAAGGCCTTCAACGACCTCGACGACGCATCGCTCAAGTCCGACACGATGAAGAAGTCGTTCGACAACCTCGCCAAGCTGGTCACCTATGTCGACCCGAACTTCTCGGGCCGCGACTGGAACCTCGCCACCGCCATGGTCATCAAGGGGGATGCCCTGGTTCAAGTCATGGGCGACTGGGCCAAAGGCGAGTTCCACGCCGCCAACAAGATCCCGGGTACCGATTTCCTGTGCTACCGCTTCCCGGGCACCGACGGCAGCGTCGTCTACAATTCCGACGTGTTCGGCATGTTCGACGTATCTGACGACCGCAAGGCCGCCCAAGCCGCACTTGCCACCGCCACTTTGTCGAAGAGCTTCCAGTCGGCCTTCAACGTCGTCAAGGGCTCGGTTCCGGCCCGCACCGACGTACCGGACACCGACTTCGACGCCTGCGGCAAGAAGGGCATCGCCGACCTTAAGGCCGCCAACGAGAAGGGCACGTTGTTCGGTTCGCTGGCCCAGGGCTATGGCGCCCCGCCCGCGATCGCCAATGCCTACAAGGATGTCGTGACCAAGTTCGTCCACGGCCAGATCAAGACCTCGGACGAGGCCGTGACCGAACTGGTCAAGGCAATCGACGACGCCAGGTAAGGCCACGCACGAAAAAGACCTTCCCCGCTCCGGCGGGGAAGGTTCCAATCCGCAGATATGGTCGACCACGCGGTCGATCAAAACCCCGTCTGCACCGGGCCGTCTTCCCGCTTGGCGGTGAAAGCACGGACGACCCAGAACGGGAGGAGCTCATGAGTACGGTTGCGACAAGCCAGATCAAGCTGACGCCGGAGCACAATGCTCGTCCGCGCGCCTCGGTGCGTTCGCGCCTGCAGGATGCGCTGCCGAAGATCGTGCTGGCGCCGAGTTTCGCCATCACCATCGTCTTCGTCTACGGCTTCATCCTGTGGACGATCTATCTGTCCTTCACCAATTCCAAGACCTTCCCGTCCTATGCCATCACCGGCCCGCGCGCCTACCAGCGGCTGTGGCGTTGGACCTTCGACATCGACCCGCCATCGAGCTGGTACACGTCGATCACCAATATGGGCATTTTCGGCTTTCTCTACATCTTCATCTGCCTGGCGCTCGGCCTGTTCCTGGCCATCCTGCTCGACCAGAAGATCCGCGGCGAAGGCATGTTGCGGCCGATCTATCTCTACCCGATGGCACTGTCCTTCATCGTCACCGGCGTTGCCTGGAAATGGTTCCTCGACCCCGGCCTTGGCCTCGAGCAGACGCTGCACCAATGGGGCTGGACGAGCTTCCATTTCGACTGGATCAAGAACAAGGATTTCGTCATCTACACGGTGGTCATCGCCGGCGTCTGGCAGGCGTCGGGCTTCATCATGGCGATGTTCCTGGCCGGTCTGCGCGGCATCGACGGCGAGATCATGAAAGCGGCGCAGATCGACGGCGCCACTACCTTCCAGCTCTACCGCCGCATCGTCATCCCGCTGCTGCGGCCCATTTTCCTTTCGGCCTTGATCGTGCTCGCGCATCTCGCCATCAAGTCCTACGATCTGGTCGTCGCGCTGACCAGCGGCGGGCCTGGCGGCTCGGCCTGGCTGCCGTCGAACTTCATGTATGAATACACCTTCAAACGCAACGAAATGGCCGTCGGCTCGGCCAGCGCCGTGATCATGCTGATGACCATAACCGCGATCATCGTTCCCTACCTCTACTCCGAGCTCAGGGAGAAGCCGCGATGAGCGCCTTGGCAACGCCTGCCCGCCAGGGCACTGGCGGTATCAGCGCCAGGACTATTAATCGCATCGTCATCTACGGGCTGCTGGCGCTGTTTGCGCTGTTCTACCTGATGCCGCTGTTCGTCATGCTGGTGACCTCGTTCAAGACCATGGACGAGATACAGAACGGCAACATGCTGGCGCTGCCGCAGGCGCCGACCTTCGCACCCTGGATAAGGGCGTGGAGCGAAGTTTGCTCGGGTCTCACCTGCGTCGGCATGAAGGGCTATTTCTGGAACTCGATCAAGATGGTGGTTCCGGCCGTCATCATCTCGACCCTGCTCGGCGCGCTCAACGGCTATGTGCTGACGAAGTGGCGCTTTCGCGGGGCGACGCTGGTGTTTGGGCTGATGCTGTTTGCCTGCTTCATCCCGTTCCAGTCGGTCCTCTTGCCGATGGCAACGATCCTCGGCAGCTTCGGCCGGTTCGGCGTCAAGCTGCAGAATGCGACCGGCCTTACCTTCGGCTTCGGCAATCCGACCGTGAACCTGGTGTTCGTCCACGTCGTCTACGGCATCGGCTTCACGACCCTGTTCTTCCGCAATTATTACGAAGCGTTTCCGAACGAGCTGGTGAAGGCGGCGCAGATCGACGGCGCCAGCTTCTTCCAGATCTTCCGGCGCATCATGCTGCCCAACTCGCTGCCGATCATCGTGGTGACGGTGATCTATCAGTTCACCAACATCTGGAACGACTTCCTCTTCGCCTCCGCCTATGCCGGCTCCGGCGACGTGATGCCGATGACGGTGGCGCTGAACAACGTCGTCAACACCTCGACCGGCGTCGTCGAATACAACGTCAACATGGCGGCGGCGATGATCGCCGCGCTGCCGACGCTCCTCGTCTACGTGCTCGCCGGCCGCTATTTCGTGCGCGGCCTGATGGCCGGCGCCGTCAAAGGATAATCGCATGGCTTTTCTGGAAATTGACGGGCTGAAGAAGCGTTTCGGAGCGGTCGAGATCCTGAAAGGCATCGACCTCGACCTGGAAAAGGGCGGCTTCCTCGTGCTGGTCGGGCCTTCCGGCTGCGGCAAGTCCACGTTGCTCAACACCATTGCCGGCCTGGAAACCATCACCGAAGGCGAAATTCGCGTCGACGGACGCACGATCAACGATCTCCACCCCTCCAAGCGCGATATCGCCATGGTCTTCCAGAGCTACGCTCTCTATCCGAACATGACGGTCGCCGGGAATATCGCCTTCGGCATGGAGATGCGCGGCGTGCCGGCCGGCGAGCGCCAGAAGGCGATCGACAAGGTGGCGAAGGTCCTGCAGATCGGCCATTTGCTGAAGCGCAAGCCAAGCCAGCTTTCCGGCGGCCAGCGCCAGCGCGTCGCCATGGGCCGGGCGCTGGTGCGCGATCCAAAGCTGTTCCTGTTCGACGAGCCGCTGTCCAATCTCGACGCCAAGCTGCGTGTCGACATGCGCATCGAGATCAAGCGCCTGCACGCCACCACCGGCACCACCATCGTCTACGTCACCCACGACCAGATCGAGGCGATGACGCTGGCCACCAAGATCGCGGTGATGCGCGACGGCGAGGTGCAGCAGTTCGGCACGCCAGCCGAAATCTATAACAATCCGGTCAACCTGTTTGTTGCCGACTTCATGGGCTCGCCGGCGATGAACCTGATCCCGGCGACGATCGGCAGCAACGGCAGCGGCTTCTCCGTCGTCATGGAGCGCGAGGCGCGCCAGCCGATCTCGCTGCCGCTGGGCAATGCGCCGGCCGGCCTGTCGGCATTCCAGGGAAAACCGATCATCTTCGGCGTCCGCCCGGAAGCACTGACCGATCCCGAGGGTGCCGAACGCAACGCCTCGAACATCGCCCGCGCCGACTGTCACATCGAGGTCATCGAGCCGGCCGGCTCGGATACGTTCGCGGTCACCAATCTCGGCGGCAAGGCGGTGGTGGCGCGGCTGCGCGCCGATGCCAAAATCCAGCCCGGCACGGTCACGCCGCTCGCCTTCAACCTGACCAAGGCGGTGTTCTTCGATCCGGCGACCGAGAAACGCATCGTCTAACGGCCATGACAAATCCCGACATCGTCATCATCGGCTCCGGCATAGGCGGCGCCACGATCGCCTCCGGCCTTGCCGGCGGTGGCGCTTCGATCCTGATGCTGGAGCGCGGCGAACCACTGCCAGCAACGCCGCACAAACGCGACACCCGCGCGATCTTCGTCGACGGCCATTATCGACCGAAGGAGATGTGGCTCGAGGCCGGCGGAGCGCCTTTCAACCCGGGCAATTACTACTATGTCGGCGGCAATTCGAAATTCTACGGCGCGGTGCTGATCCGCTACCGTAGGCAAGACTTTTCGGAGATCGAGCATTATGGCGGCATCTCGCCGCCCTGGCCGTTTTCCTATGAGGAATTCGAACCCTGGTATTCCAGGGCCGAGCAGCTTTTCCGCGTGCGCGGTGCGCTGGGTGAAGACCCGACCGAGCCGTTCCACTCGATGCCCTACCCTTTCGGGCCGGTACCCGACGAGCCGCCGATCGCGCGCGCCCGCGCCGAGCTCAGGAGCCTCGGCCTGCACCCGGCATCGCTGCCGCTCGGCGTCGACATCGAAGCCTGGCTGAAAGACGGCAGCACGCCGTGGGACGCGTTTCCCAACACCGGGACCGGCAAGGTCGACGCCCAAACGGGACCGCTGGCCGCCGCCCTTGCCGACCAGAAGATCAAGCTCGAGACCGGCGCCCATGTCGAATATCTCGAGGCATCGCCGGATGCGAGGACGATCATCGCCGTCCATTACCGCCAGAACGGTGCGCTGAAGAAAGTCGCGCCAAAGCTGGTGATCCTGTCGGCCGGCGCGGTCAATTCAGCCGCCATCCTGCTGCGCTCGCCCACCCCTCAGGGCAGAGGCGGCGGCAAAGGCCTGGCCAACCGCTCCGACCAGGTCGGCCGCAACTTCATGAACCACAATTCGAGCGCCATGCTGGCGATCGATCCACGCCGCCGGAACAGATCCGTCTACCAGAAGACGCTGATGCTGAACGATTATTATCTGTCCGACGGCAAGGGCGGCAAGCCGCTCGGCAATGTCCAGCTCCTCGGCAAGATCGACGGCAACATCCTCAAGGCCAATGTCAGGCGCGCGCCCAAATTCGCGCTCGATTTCATGGCCGGCCACGCCGTCGACTGGTATCTGATGTGCGAGGACCTGCCCGATCCCGAGAGCCGCATCATGGTCGACGGCAAGGACATCGTCATGCAGTGGCGGCGCTCCAACATGCAGTCGCTCGACGGACTGACCAAGGTGATGCGCGAGAATTTCCGCGCCTGCGGCTATCCGATCGTCCTGTCGCGTCCGTTTGACAAGCGCACGCCCTCACATCAGTGCGGCACGGTGAAGATGGGCAACGATCCGGCGACCTCGCCGCTGGATCCGTTCTGCCGCTCCTTCGACCACAGCAATTTGTTCGTCGTCGATGCCGGCTTCCTGCCGAATTCGGCCGCCGTCAATCCGGCGCTGTCGATCGCCGCACAGGCGCTGCGCGTCGCCGATCATATCCGCAAGACGGAGCTTGCAACATGAGCCGCCCGGCAGCGATCGTCACCGGCGGCGCGCGCGGGATCGGCCTTGCTTGCGCCGGGGCGCTGGCCGACGCAGGCTTCGACATCCTCCTCTCAGACCTTGCCGACGAAGCCGCCGACGGGCTCGCCGCCGACATCACCGGGCGCGGCGCGAAGTTCGCCTATGCCAGCAGCGACATCGCCGACCTCGACGGCCACGCAGCGCTGATTGATGCCGCGACAAGCGCCTTCGGCCGCATCGACTGCCTGGTCAACAATGCCGGCATCGGCGCCGTCCTGCGCGGCGATCTGCTCGAGCTCAAGCCCGAAAATTTCGACCGGGTGCTCGGCATCAATCTGCGCGGCACCGTATTCCTCAGCCAGGCCGTCGCCAAAGCGATGCTCGGCCTGCCAAGCGATGGTGCGAGATCGATCATCACCATCACCTCGGTCAGCGCCGCCATGGCCTCGCCGGAACGTTCCGATTACTGCATCTCCAAGGCTGGGCTTTCGATGTGGGTGAAGAACCTGGCGCTGCGGCTTGCCACCGAAAACATCGCCGTGTTCGAGGTGCGCCCGGGCATCATCCGCACCGACATGACCGCGGGTGTCACCGCCAAATATGACGGATTGATCGACGGCGGGCTGGTGCCGGCAATGCGCTGGGGCGCAGCGGATGATGTCGGCGCCGCCGTGGCGGCGTTGGCCGGCGGCACGCTCGGCTTTTCGACCGGCTCGGTCATCAATGTCGACGGCGCGCTGTCGGTGCCGAGGCTATGAACAGGGTGACGCCATGACCGACTACATCATCGTCGGCGCCGGCCCGGCCGGCTGCGTACTCGCCAACCGGCTGAGCGAAGATCCGTCGCATCAGGTGCTGCTGCTCGAAGCCGGCGGCAAGGACTGGCATCCGCTGATCCACATGCCGGCCGGTTTTGCCAAGATGACCAAGGGCATCGCCGCCTGGGGCTGGTCGACGGTGCCGCAAAAGCACATGAACGACCGCGTCTTCCGATACACGCAGGCCAAGGTGATCGGCGGCGGCTCGTCGATCAACGCGCAGATCTACACGCGCGGCAACGCCCGCGACTACGACGCCTGGGAGAAGGAAGAAGGTCTTGCCGGCTGGGGCTATCGCGACGTGCTGCCCTATTTCAAACGCGCGGAGAACAACCAGCGTTATGCCAACGATTTCCACGGCGACCAAGGCCCGCTCGGCGTGTCGAACCCGATCGCGCCGCTGCCGATCTGCGAGGCCTATTTCCGTGCCGGACAGGAGATGGGCATCCCCTTCAATCCCGACTTCAACGGGGTAGCCCAGGAGGGCGTCGGCTATTACCAATTGACGCAGAAGGACGCGAAGCGCTCCTCCGCCTCTGTCGCCTATCTCCGGCCGATCCGCGAGCGAAAGAATCTCACCGTCAGGACCGGCGTTCTGGTGACACGCATCGTCGTCGACAAGGGCCGCGCCGTCGGCGTCGAGATCGTCGACGGGCCGGGCGGCCAGCCAACGATCCTGCGCGCCGAGCGCGAGGTGATCGTCTCGTCCGGCGCCATCGGCTCGCCGAAGCTTTTGATGCAGTCGGGCATCGGCCCGGCCGACCATTTGAAGGCGGTCGGCGTGACACCGGTGCACGATCTGCCCGGCGTCGGCTCCAACCTGCAGGATCATCTCGACCTGTTCGTCATCGCCGAATGCACCGGCGATCACACCTACGACAACTACGCCAAGCTGCACTGGACGGCTTGGGCCGGCCTGCAGTATCTGCTCCTGAAGAAAGGCCCGGTAGCCTCCAGCCTGTTCGAGACCGGCGGCTTCTGGTACGCCGATCCGACCGCCGCCTCTCCCGACATCCAGCTGCATCTCGGTCTCGGCTCCGGCATAGAGGCCGGCGTCGAGAAGCTGAACAATCCGGGCGTGACATTGAACTCGGCCTTCCTGCGCCCGCGCTCGCGCGGCACCGTGCGGCTGAACAGTGCCGACCCGGCCGACCGCCCGCTGATTGATCCGAACTATTGGTCCGATCCCTATGACCGCGACATGTCGATCAAGGGGCTGAGGCTGGCGCGCGAGATCATGCGGCAGAAGGCGCTGCAGCCCTATGTACTGCGCGAGGTACTGCCGGGACCCGACCTGCAGAGCGGCAACGAGCTGTTCGACTACGCCTGCCGCAGTTCCAAGACCGACCACCACCCGGTCGGCACCTGCCGCATGGGCCACGATGCGATGAGCGTGGTGACGCCCGATCTCAAGCTGCGCGGTATCGAGGGCCTGCGCGTCTGCGACGCCTCGGTGATGCCGCGCATCCCCTCCTCCAACACCAATGCCCCGACGATCATGGTTGGCGAAAAAGGCGCCGATCTGATCCTTGGCCGCGAGCCGCTGCCGCCGGCGGTGTTTTCCACCAACCGAGCGGCATGAGGGACAAAGAATGATCAGGCACTGTGTCTTCGTCAGATTTCGCAACGATGTCGCCGACGCCGAGCGCGCAGCAATCCATGCCGATCTCGAAGCGTTGCGGGCGGTGATCGACGGCATGGGCAAGGTCGAATTCAGCGCCAATACCAGCCCGGAACCCTTCGCCCGCGGCTTCACGCACGGCTTCACCATCGACTTTCGCGACGCTGCGGCACGCGATGCCTATCTGGAGCATGAAGCGCATCAGCGAGCCGGCGCAAAACTGGTCGCGGCGCTCGAAGGCGGCACCGACGGGCTGATGGTGTTTGACCTGGAGATCGCGTGACTATCCCATTCTCAGCGCAACGACGCCGGCAACGATGCTAAGCACCGCGGCACCTCGCCATGCCGTCATCTTCTCGCCGAGCGCGAACACCGAGATCATCATGGCGAACAGGATCGATGTTTCGCGCAGCGACGCCACCGAGGCGATCGGCGCCTTGGTCATCGCCCACATCACGATCCAGTAGGCGCCGCCGCTGAGCACGCCGGTATAGATTCCGGCCTTCCAGTCGCGCGCCAGCACCGGCAGCGCCTGTTGGCCGCGAAAGACGACGCATAGCACCAGCGCCCACAGCGCATCGCAGACGAACAGCCAGGCGGCATAACTCGACGCGGTGGCGGCCAGCCGCGCGCCGCTGCCGTCCGACAGCGTGTAGCTGGCGATGAAGATCGATGTGCCCAGCGCGAAGCCGACGGCGCGCAGGTTCAATTTCTCCAGATGCGCGCCGCCGCGAAACGACAGCACCAGCGTGCCCGCCGACAACAAGAGGATGCCGAGAATGGCGAGCGGCGCCGGCATCTCGGCAACCACCACAACGCCCCCCAAAGCGGCCAGCAATGGCGCGGTGCCGCGCGCCAGCGGATAGGTCTGGGCGAAATCGCCGGCCTTGTAGGCGCCGATCAGGAACGTCCTGTAGCCCATGTGGAAGACAACCGAGGCGAGGATGTATGGCCACACTTCCGGCTTCGGCACCTCGACGAAAGGCAACGTCACCAGCGCGGCGACACCCATGCCGAGCGTCATCAGTGTGATCGACAGGAAACGGTCGAGATGGACCTTGACCAGCGCGTTCCAGATCGCATGCATGGAAGCGGCGGCGAGCACCGCGAAAAAGACAAACAGGCTCATCGGCGGTTCATCCGCCGCCCGTCCCGATGACGATCGGCGTCTCCAGGTCGATATCGACCCAGAGCGGAAAATGGTCGGAAGCGATTTGGCCGATATCGGCGCTGACCGAGCGCACGCGCCCGGCAAACATGCCGCCGACGAAGCAATGGTCGAGCCGGCGCTTTGCCAGCCTGCCATCGATAGTCTTCACATGGGTGTGGAAATCCGCTGTCGGTTCCATTGCGACGGCGGCGGCATCGACAAAACCGTCGAGATAGGCGGCACCGCGATGATAGGGCGCGCTGCCGACAATGCGCCGGTACTCGGCGCTATCCGGCTCCATGTTGAAGTCGCCCAACCAGATCGCCGCTACGGGGTTTTCTGGCTCCTGTTCGCCATTGCTCCAGTTGCGCGCCGGCTCGTCGTCGGCGCCGCTCCATGGGCCGCCCTCGGACGGCGCGCGGCGATGCTCGGCGAGCAAATAGTCGATCTGCTCCAGCCGCTCCTCGGCCGCGATATGCGCCAGATGCAACGACAGCACCCGCACCGGACCGGCAGGGGTGCGGATCATGCATTCGAGTGCGGCATTGCGGGTGTTGAGCGGCCGCAGCGTGCGCCTGAGCGGCAGGGTATGCAGCCGCGACCAGACGATCGGCAGCTTCGACAGAACCATGGTGCCGAATTGCCGCCGCCGGTTGACGATGCGGCCTTCACGCCGGTGGCTGGCATCCATGTCGAAGGCCGGCCCGTAGACCCAATGATAGTCGGGCAGCAATTGCGAAAGAAGTTCCGGCTGGTCGTCCTCGTTGCTGCGCAACCAGTGCCGTTCCACCTCCTGCAAGGCGACGATGTCGGCGCCGGCCACGACCTTGGCACAACGCGCCAGGTCGTAGCGGCCATCGCTGCCGAAGCCGTACTGGATGTTATAGCTGACCAGCTTCATTGCTTATCCGGCTCAGTTTCCTGCTGGCAGTAGCCGTTCGCTGACAGCCTTGCAATGTGCAGCCGAGCGGAGGGAGCTTGGGCCAGATGCTAAGTGGTCAGCGGCTGGAACCGACCGGGCGGGGATGCTGCCAGTTCCGACCAGTCGATTTCTTCCTCAAGGCGGTGGTAGGCTTCGTCGCCGATCGTTCCGTCGATGCGCAAACGCTCCAGCGCATCGCGCTGGCTCTTGATGGCGTAAAGACGCAATCTGTCATACTCGGTCGCAGCCTGGGCATCCTCCGGGTTTTCGGCGATGGCGCGCTGGGCGGCATATTGCTCTCGCACCGCCCCGGCCGCGCTGGATGTCTTGCCGCTGAGCACGTCCAGCGCCGCCTGCATGATGGCGACGCGCGCCTGCGCCACCTCCCGGTCGACCGTCCGGTCGAGGTCGAGATTGAGCAGAAGCAGCAACGGTTTCAGGCTGACGCCTTGCAGCACCAATGTGCCGAGCACGACCGTGAAAGCGGCGAGCACGATCGGATCACGGCCCGGAAAGTCGGCCGGCAAGGCGAAGGCTGCCGCAAGCGTCACCAGGCCGCGCATGCCGCACCAGCCGATGAGCACGCCGCCGCGGAATGTCGGTGCGTCCTTCCGCCTGTCCTCGTCTCCCAGACGGGCCAGCGCTCTGAGGATCGCGCCGCAGCCCAGAACCCAGACGAGCCGCGATACGATGACGACGGCCAGCACAGCCAGGGCAAAGACGAACGCCTCGCTTTGTCCTTGCTCGGCAAGTCGGCCGACGATGGACCGCGCTTGCAGGCCCATCAGAACGAACGCCAGCACGTTGAGCACGAACACCGCCGTCTCCCAGACCGAGTAGGAGCTGACACGATTCCTTGCCGGCATGCGGCGCGGCGATGTACGTGCGATCGTCATGGCATAGACGACGATCGTGATGATGGCGGAAAGCCCTATCCTGTCGGCCAGGATCCAGACGCCGAAGGTTGAGGCGAATTGCACCACGGTGCCGCTCGCCGGGTCGTCGATGCGGCCGAGTATGGCGAGAGACAACCGGCCGAGCACATAGCCTGCGGCAAGGCTGCCGACCGTCGACAGCAGGATCATTGGAACGGCACTGCTCAACAGGATGGAGCCGGCGGCTGCGGAAACCGACATCCTGTAGATCAGCAGCGCCGTGGCGTCGTTGAGAAGGCTCTCGCCTTCCAGGATGGCGGTGATGCGGTGCGGCACCTTGAACTGTCCGAGCACGGCCGCCGCCGCCACCGCATCGGGCGGCGCCACGATCGCGCCGAGTGCTGTGGCCGCGGCAATGGGCAGGCCTGCCATCGTCCAGCCGACCAGCGCGACCGTCACGGTGGTGAAGATGACGGCGCCAAGCGCCAGCAGGATGAGCGAAACCTTGTAGCGGTTGAGATCGCGCAGCGACGTGTCATAGGCCGCGTCGAGCAGAACCGGCGCGATGAACAGAGCGAGCGCCAGCTCCGGGTCGATCTCGATGGTCGGGGCAAACGGCAGGAAGGCGATGCCGGCGCCGGCCAGCGCCAGCAATGACGGATAGGGAATCTGCAGACGCCGCGACAGCGCGGTCAGGGCGACCGCGATGAGAAGCAGGACAAGGGTGAGTTCAAAAAGCGCCATGCCCTATCGTAGCGGTGAAGCCGGGCGATTGGCACTGCAAAAACGACGACGGCTTTGGCTGCTCGTGAATGGTGAATGGCTGCGTGCAGAGGAATTTCGGCGCGTAAAGCGCATTCACTATTCACTATTCACTATTCACCATTCACTCTTCTCCTAATGCAGAACCAGCATGTCGCCCGACGAGAACGAAATCTCGGCCTTTTCGCCGACGGCCGGCGGCGGTGTGGCCGGACTGTTGAACGTGTCGAGCGAGACCGTGCTGCCGCCGATGCCGACGCGAACCCGGATGACCGAGCCGAGGAAATGCACCTCGGCGATTTCGCCCGAAAGGCTGGAATCGCGGCCGGGGTGTCGGCCGAGCGAGATCGCCTCGGGCCGCAACGCCAGCGACAGCGTGTCGCCGGATTTCGAGCCGTTGAGCTTGCCCTTGAGCGAGACCTCTTGCGAGTTGACGCGCACCTTGCCCGAAGCGGCGTCGGTGACTGTGCCTTCGAGCACGTTCAGCGTGCCGACGAAATTGGCGACGAATTTGGTTGCCGGCCGGTTGTAGATCTCGAACGGCGTGCCGACCTGCTCGGCCTTGCCGCCATACATGACGGCGATGCGGTCGGAGATCGACAGCGCCTCTTCCTGGTCGTGGGTGACGAAGATGGTGGTGATGCCGAGCTTCTTCTGGATCGAACGGATTTCCTCGCGCAGCGACACGCGCACCTTGGCGTCGAGCGCCGACAGCGGCTCGTCGAGCAGCAGCAGTTTCGGCTTGGGCGCAATCGCCCGCGCCAGCGCGATGCGCTGCTGCTGACCGCCGGAGAGCTGATAGGGATAGCGGTCGCCCATCTGCGGCAGCTTGATGATGTCGAGCATTTCGGCAATGCGCCTGTCGGCATCGGCCTTTGGCATACCGGCGACCTTCAGCCCGAACCCGATATTCTGTGCCACCGTGAGGTTCGGAAACAGCGCATAGGCCTGGAACACCATGCCGATATTGCGCTGATTGGGTTTCAGCCGGGTGATGTCCTTGCCAGCCACGACGACCTTGCCGGCGCTTGGCTCCTCGAAGCCGGCGACCATGCGCAGCACCGTCGTCTTGCCGCAGCCCGACGGGCCAAGGAACGAGACGAATTCGCCCGGCTCGACGTCGAGGTTGAAATCCTGCACCACGGTGATGGGGCCGAAGGATTTCCGCACATGCTGGATTGAGAGGAAGGGCTCGGTCATGGCTTTTTCCTTCGGGTCAGTTCGGACGGTTCGCCGATCGCGGCGCGAAACGCGACAGGATCTGGATCAGCGACATGCAGCCCCAGGTGATGGCGAAGGCGATGATGGCAAGCGCCGCCGGCTCGTAGGCGCGGTTGGCGCCGACGTTCTGCAGATAGGGTCCGAAAGCAGGCCGGTTGAGCAGGCTGGCCATGGTAAATTCACCGATGACGATGGCGAAGGTCAGGAAGGCGCCCGACAGCACCGCGATCAGCACGTTGGGCAGGATGACCCGAGTGATGATCGTGCCCCAGCCGGCGCCGAGGATCTGCGCCGCTTCGGTCAGTGTCCGCACGTCGATGGTGCGAAGCCCGGTATCGACGGCGCGATACATATAGGGCAGCGCCAGTGTCGCATAACCGATGACCAGCAAGGCATTGGCTCCTGTGTCGCTGGCCAGGAACGGCAGCGGTGAATTCGACCCGTACATTCTGATGTAGCCGAAGACGATAACGATGGCCGGGATGACCAGCGGCAACAGCGTGATGAACTCGACGACGGGCCTTAGCTGCGGCAGCCGCAGACGAATCCAGTACGCCGCCGGCACCACCACCAGCACGCCAAGGACGATGGTGAAGATGGCGGCGACCACCGAATAGATGAAGGTCGCCTGGAAGCGGGGATCGCCGAGCACGACCTGATAGGCATCGAAGGAATACGCGCCGCGCCGCATGCGCATGGAGAATTCCACGGTCGCGATCAGCGGAATGAAGAAATAGGCCGCGCCCAGCGCGAAGACGATCCAGGCCCAGAATCTGCCGGACTTCATTTGAGCCACCTCTCAGAGCGCGTCCGGAACCAGATGTAGAAGACATTGGCCAGCCCAGTGATGACGATCATGCCGAAGGCGATGGCGTAGCCGAGATGGGCATTGTGCAGCACGTCACCGCGGATCTGCGCGTAGAGCAGGATAGGGACGATGTTAAGCGAGGAGCCGGTCAGAGCGTAAGCGGTGGCGATGGCACCGAAGGCGTTGGCGAACAAGAGGATGACGGTGCCGAGGAAACTTGGCCAGATCACCGGAATGACGACCATGCGCCAGAACTGCGCCTGGGTCGCGCCAAGCGTTGCCGCCGCTTCGCCCCATTCCTTCTTCAGCCCATCGATCGCCGGCACGATGATCACCACCATCAGCGGGATCTGGAAATAGACATAGGTCAGCGTCAGGCCCCAGAACGACAGGATGTTGAAACCATGGGCATAAATGTTGAAGCCGACCAAGACGTTGAGCAGCACCGTGGCGAGCCCGAGCCGGCCGAGCGTCGCGAGAAAGGCGAAGGCCAGCGGCACGCCAGCAAAATTGGAGGCCACGCCGGAAAAGGTCAGTGTCGCCGAGCGTATCCACTCCGGCAGCCCGCCGCGCACGATGGCGATGGCAATGGCAAGTCCCGCGAAAGCACCGATCAGCGACGAGGCGAGGCTGACCTTGATTGAGATCCAGTAGGCGGCAACGATCGACGGCTGCGCCAAGGCCGCTATGTTTTCGAAAGTGAATTCGCCGGCATCGTTCCGGAATGCGCCCAGCATCAGATAGAGCGTGGGCAGGATCAAGAACATGATGGCGAAGATGAAGAAAGGCGCAACGCCAAGCCATTGCGTCGGCAGCCTCATGCTGCGGGCGTCGGCAGGAGGCGCGGTCTTCCCGGCAACAGCGTGATCGGACAACGAGATATCGGTCATGCGCCGGCTACCGTCCTGGAGGTATGCCGGGCGGCGATCTAAGCCGCCCGGCTGATCTCAAGTCTTACTTGACGTTGGCGCCGACGACGGCATCCCAGTTCTTGGTGATGGCTTCCTTGGCCTTGCCCTGCTCGTCGAGCGTCGGGAACACCGCGGCTGCATAGGACTCGGCCGGCGGCAGCTTGGCCATCACGTCAGCCGGGAGCTTGCCATTCTTGGCGAGGTCGTTGAAGCGGATCGGGTGACAATAGCCCTTCAGCCAGCCGATCTGGCCTTCGTCGGAATAGAGATATTCCAGCCATAGCTTGGCAGCATTCGGGTGCGGCGCGTAGGCACTAATCGCCTGAACATAGACGCCGGCGACGACACCGGTCTTCGGCACGACGACGTCGACCGGCGGATTGCCCTTCAGCGTATCACGGCCGGCAAGCGCGTTATAATCCCAGGTCACCAGGATTGGCGTCTGGCCTTGGGCAAGCGTCGCGGGCTTGCCGATGACCGGCACGAAATTGCCGGCGGCGTTGAGCTTCTTGAAGAAGTCGAGACCAGCCGTGCCGGCGGCTTCGCCGGCAGCCGCACCGCCGGAAAGGCCGGCGGCATAGACGGCCTGGATGGCCTGATTCGAAGCGCGCGGGTCACCGGCGAGCGCCACCGTATTGGCGAATTCCGGCTTCAGCAGGTCGGCCCAGTCGGCCGGCGCTTCCTTGACCAGGTCCTTGTTCACCAGGAACGAAAGCACGCCGTAATAGTCGCCGGTCCAGAAGCCATCGGCATCTTTGGCGCTGTCCGGGATCGAGTCCCAGGTTGATACTTTATAAGCCTGGATCAGGCCATCCTTCTTTGCGGTCGGGCCGAAGGACAGGCCGACGTCGATAACGTCGGGCGCCTGCGGGCCCTTGTTGTCTTTGTTGGCCTTGATCGCCTCGACCTCGTCGCCGGAGCCGGCATCGGGGTTGAGCTCGTTGACGGTGATCCCCGGATATTTTGCCTTGAAGCCGTCGATGACCGCGCCGTAGCCGCACCAGTCATGCGGCAGCGCGATGGTGGTGAGCTGGCCTTCAGCCTTGGCTGCGGCGACCAGTTCATCCATGGACTGGGCCGACGAGATGGCAGAGGTCGCCATCAGGGCGACGGCCGAAAGGGAAAGCAGTTTTCCCGTGAATTTGAACATGTGTTCTCTCCGTTGAACTGACGCCGTTGGACGCCTGCGATGCGGTATCTTTTTCGTGTGACAGCCAGATGAAAGCTTTGTGAAAGCGATGCCCCGCAGTATGAAAAAGTAAACTCTTTTTAACCGGCTGTAGCAATCGCTTCGCGATTCTTTTTCCGGCTAACTAGTTTCGATCTTGCCTTTCATCTTTCCCCCTTTCCTTTGCCTCTTTTCCCAAGTCGATTTCCGATGCGAAAATTGTCTCAGACGGTGCCGGCGATGGCGTTTTCGAGCAGCGTCAGCGCCGCCTTTTTGGTCAGCTTGACCGGGTTGCCGCCGGCGGTCGGATCGACCACCGCCATGTCGGCGATCAGGCCCTTGCGCTTCTTGTCCATGTCGAGCCCCTTGATCAGGCTGGGCAGCGCATGCGGCACCTTGAGCTCCTTGCGCAGCTTGATGATCGCCTTCGCAAAACCGTCGAAGCCGCCCTTGATGCCGCAATAGGCGGCGAGCCGGGCTATGCGCGGCTCGATCGCCTCTCGGTTGAAGGCCAGCACGTAGGGCATGAACACGGCGTTGGTCATGCCATGGTGGGTGTCGTAAAGCGCGCCTATCGGATGCGACAGCGAATGAATCGCTCCAAGCCCTTTCTGGAAGGCGGCCGCTCCCATGGCAGCGGCGCTCATCATGTTGGCGCGGGCGACCAGATCCTTGCCGTTGCCATAGGCTTTCGGCAGGTTTTCGAAGACCAGCCTTATGCCTTCCACGGCGATGCCGTCGGCCATCGGGTGATAGCCCGGCGCGCAATAGGCTTCGAGGCAATGGGCAAGCGCATCCATGCCGGTGCCGGCGGTGATGAAGCCCGGCATGCCGACCGACAGCTCCGGATCGGCAATGACGATCGCCGGCAAAAGCTTTGGATGGAAGATGACCTTCTTGGTATGGGTCGCTTCATTGGTGATGACGCCGGCGCGGCCGACTTCCGAGCCGGTGCCGGCCGTGGTCGGCACGGCGATGATCGGCGCGATCGCATCGGCATCGGCGCGTGTCCACCAGTCGCCGACATCCTCGAAATCCCAGACCGGCCGTGTCTGCCCGGCCTGGAAGGCGATGAGCTTGCCGAGATCGAGCGCCGAGCCGCCGCCAAAGGCAATGACGCCGTCATGCTTGCCCTTCTTGAACACGGCAATGCCGGCGGTCAGGTTGGAATCCACCGGGTTCGGCTTGACCTCGGAAAACACGCCATACGGCACCTTGGCGTCGTCGAGGATCTTCAGCGTCGAGGCCACCACCGGCAGCCTGGCCAGTCCCGGATCGGTGACGAACAGCGGCCGCTTGATGCCGGTCGCCGCCAGCACCTCCGGCAGCTCCTTGATGCGTCCGGCGCCGAAGCGGACGGTCGTCGGGTAATTCCATTTGGAAACGAGTTTTGTCATTTCGACCTTCTTGACTGCTTTCGTGCTCTTGGATGTCATTAGTTCACAAAGGTGTTGGCCACACGTTCCGACCGCATCATGTACGGAACCCAGATGACTGCGGCCCATATCGAGCGCGAAATTCCGCCCACGGTGTCTGCGTCGTACGCATCGGCCAATTCTGGAACGACGGTGGGAAAAGCCAGATGCACAGCCCATGAATCGAGAACGGCATATACCGGCATCGCGAATGCCCAAATCATGTACCAGCCGGGGAATATCTGCCAGCGCTTGAACATGAAGAACAATAACAGGGCCGGGGCCGTAAGGTTTAGTATGCCGGATATCACCAATTCGGCAAGAATCAGCACACCTTGAGACAAACTGTAGGCCTGCCAGTTCTGTAACATGCCGAGATAGTCGGAATTGTGAAGTTGTACCAACCCCAGTATCGGCGTGAGCATCAACCCGAGCATCGGCAGGACAAGCCATCCGCCGATACCCTCGGGACCCTCACGATCTGGCAGCGCCGATTGTTGTGTATCCGCCATTACTCCCCCTCAACAGCGATCGCATGCTTGTCGATCGCCACCTTAGATCACCTCGCGCAGATGGTATGATTTCGGCCTGGTCAGATTGTCGTAGCCGATGGCCGACAGTGCCGCGCCCTTGCCGGTGTCCTTGACGCCGGTCCAGACCAGCGCCGGGTCGAGATAGTCGCAGCGGTTCATGAACACGGTGCCGGTCTCGACGCGATCGCCGATCGCCGCCGCATGGCCGGTGTCGCGCGTCCAGATCGAGGCCGTCAGCCCATAGGGGCTGTCGTTCATCAGCGCGATCGCTTCCTCGTCGTTGCGCACCTTCATGATGCCGACGATCGGGCCAAAGCTTTCCTCGCGCATGACGCTCATCTGGTGGTCGACCTGGGTCAGCACTTCCGGCGCCAGATAGGGGGAACCTGGCCTGTCGTTGGCCACCTTCATATTGATGTGTGCCCTGGCGCCCTTGCGCAACGCCTCGGCCTTCTGCTCGCGGATCAGGTCGGCGAAGCGCGCCTGCGCCATCGGCCCCATGGTGGTCGCCTGGTCGAGCGGATTGCCGACGACGTAGTTCCTGGTCTCGGCAATGAAGCCCTCGACGAATTCATCGTAGACCTTCTCGTGGACATAGACGCGCTCGATGCCGCAGCAGCACTGGCCGGAATTGTAGAAGGCGCCGTCGACCAGATTGGCAACGGCATGGTCCATCTTTGCGTCCGGCAGCACATAGGCCGGATCCTTGCCGCCGAGTTCGAGGCCGAGCGTCATGAAGGTGCCCGCCGCCGCCTTTTCGATGGCGCGGCCGCCGGCGACCGAGCCGGTGAAGTTGACATGGTCGATCTTGCCGGAGCCGAGCAGCCTTTCAGTCTGCGCGTGGTTCAGGACGAGGTTCTGGAACAGGCCCTTGGGCAGGCCGGCCTTATCAAACGCCTGCTGAAACCGTTCGCCGACCAACAATGTCTGTGCCGCATGCTTGAGGATGACGGCGCTGCCCGCCATCAGCGCCGGGACGATGGTGTTGACGGCGGTGAGATAGGGATAGTTCCACGGCGCGATCACCATGACGACGCCGAGCGGCATCTTCTTCACATAGCGCCGAAAGCCGTCCTTCGGGTTGGAGGCCATGACGGGCTTCAAGGCCGCCTCGGCGATCTCGACCATGTAGCTGACGCGTTCCCCGACGCCGCCGAACTCGCCGCCATAGCGCACCGGCCGGCCCATCTGCCAGGCGATCTCCGGCACGATCTCGCCGGTCATGGCGACCAGCGCTTCCAGCATGGCAGGCATGTACTTGCCGCGCTCGACGACCGGCGTCTCAGCCCACTTCTCCTGCGCCGCCTTGGCACGTTCGACCGCGGCACCGATCGCCTGGTCGGTGGCAAGAGGCCGTTCGGCATAGATCGAACCGTCGACGGGGGATTTTATCTTCACGGTTTCCAAAGAGGTCTCCAAATCAACAAGGCACTGTTTTGACGAAGCCGGCCGCGCCATAGGCAAGGATTGCGCGATCGCGGGTGATGATCTCGAGGTTTTTCGAGCGCGCCGTGGCTATGATGATCCGATCCGTTGGATTGTTGTGAACGACGCCGGGCAGGAACGAAGACTCGACCAAAAGCTCACTGTCGATCCCCGCGACGCTCGCTGCCCCGGTCTGCACGAACCGTTCGAACCATGCGAGCGGTGACTTGATGAATGGCAACCGGCCCTTGGCTACAAGCATGCCGATTTCCCAGGCGGACATCACGGAAACGGCGATCACGCTGCCATTTTTGCGTGCGCTGGTCACCTTCTCGACCGCAGCCCTCGTGACCGGCTGCTCCGTTGACAGCCACAGCATGAAGCATGTGTCGAGCAGAACCCCCTCACTCGTCATAGACATTGCCCCAATCCGGATCGGCGGGCGCGGTATAGTCGACGTCCGGAAGCAGGGTGAGCGTCCCGGCCATGCATCCAAACAACGGATCGGCACCCCGAGGCGGCACGATGTACTCTTCCTTGTTGCCGTTCATGTCGTCCACGAAATCCACTTGCCCCTCCTTGAAACCAGATCGGCGATCAGGCTCCGGTGGCCTCGCCGCATCATTGGAACTTCCGAGGTGCACCAATATCTCGCTTTCCTGCCGGTCGAGAATTTCAGCAATCTTGCGTATCTCGTCGACCTGCATACGCCGCTCACCGTTCAGTGTCCGCGACAAGGCGCTGTAGTGTATGTTCATGCGGCCGGCCATGCTGCGTACCGTGAGCTTGCGCTCCTTCATTCGACTCATGAACCACGCTTTGTCGACATGGGCTCTACCTTTGGGCAAACGCTGCCTCCTGCGTGTTGCTGGTGCGATAACCGCAACAATATTGCGTAAAGCGCAACGCCGTCAATACCGCTCGAACCCCCTGTGCAGTTCCCAGTCCGTAATCCGGCGGTCGTACTCGAACTGTTCCCAGTGTGCCGTGTGGACATAATGTTCCAGCACATCGTCGCCGAGCGCCTGCCTCAGCATTTTCGATTCCGCCAGCGTCGCGGTGGCGTCGCGCAATGTCTTTGGAATTTCAGGCAGCTGCGAGGCCTGGTAGGCATCACCGACGAAGGGCTTCTGCAGTTCAAGCTTTTCATCGATGCCGGCAAGCCCGGCCGCGATCAGCGCGGCGAAAGCCAGATAGGGGTTCAAATCGGCGCCGCCGACGCGGCATTCCATGCGGATGCCCTTGGTGCCCTCGCCGCAAAGACGGAAGCCGGCAGTGCGGTTGTCTTCGCTCCACATGATCTTGGTCGGCGCGAAGGTGCCGGCCTGGAAGCGCTTGTAGGAGTTGATGTAGGGCGCCAGGAACCAGGTGAATTCCTTGGCATATTTGAGCTGGCCGGCCGCCCATTGCTGGCCGAGCGTCGACAGCGTCCACTCGGCATTCTTATCGTAGAACAGCGGCGTCTTGCCGTCGGCGCTCCACAGCGAATTATGGATGTGGCTGGAATTGCCGGCCAGCCCGTAATTGTACTTGGCCATGAACGAGATCGCCTTGCCTTCGGACTCGGCGATTTCCTTGGCGCCGTTCTTCAGGATGACGTGGCGGTCGGCCATGTCGAGCGCCTCGGCGTAGCGGACATTGATCTCTTCCTGGCCTGGCCCCCACTCGCCCTTCGAATTCTCGATCGGGATGCCGGCCGCCTCCATCTCGTTGCGCAGCCGGCGCATGACGCCTTCTTCCTTGGTGGTGATGCCGATCTGGTAGTCGCCGATGTAGGGCGATGCCGTCTCGAGGCCCTGCCAGTGCTTCTTGCGGGCGGAATCGTAGGTCTCGCTGAACAGATAGAATTCGAGCTCGGAAGCGAAATAGCCGATATAGCCGCGTTCCTGCAGCCGCTTGACCTGCTTCTTCAGCATGGCGCGCGGCGAATGCGCCAGATCGTCATGGGTATGGTGGTCGAGCACGTCGCAGATCACCAGCGCCGTCTTCTCCAGCCACGGAACGCGCCGCAGCGTCGCAAGGTCCGGCTTCATGACGAAATCGCCGTAGCCTTTCGACCAGCTCGCCGCCTTGTAGCCGGGCACCGGTTCCATATCGATGTCTGCGGCCAACAGATAGTTGCAGCCATGCGTCTCGTCATGCGCGGAATCGACGAAATACCGGGCCAGGAACCGCTTTCCCGCGAGCCGCCCCTGCATATCGACGATGCAGGCCAGCACCGTGTCGACCTCGCCGCTGGAGACCGCTTGCTTCAACTGATCGAACGAGAAATTTCCGGCCATTCCTTTGGCACTCCAGCGCTTGTCGTTTCGGGCTTGTCACTTTGAAAAGGAAACGAAAACCACGGCCGGCGCGAATGCCGGCCATGGTCATGAGAGGGCGTCAGGCGCCGGCTTCGCCGACAGCTATCTCGGCTGCCTTGATTGCCGCCTGGCGCTTTGCGATCTGGTCGCCAATGGGCGGACCCTGGAAGCGGCGGTTCTCGAAACCGAACCAAAGCACCGCGGTCAGCACAATGAAGCCCAGGGTGATATAGAGCACTTTGTCGTTCGGCGGCTGGATGGCGATGTAGAAGATGATCGCCATGCCGATGACCGACAGGATGCAAAACAGCTTGAACAGGCCGGCGCCGAGGTTCCATGGGCCGGGGTTCGGCCATTTTTCCGTTCCGAAAGCCATCATGCCGAGCACGATCGGAATGATGAAGGACAGAAACAGGAACACCAATGTCGAATTGACGACGATGGTATAGATGTTCGTGCCGCCGACCGAGATGAACTGGGCAAGAAAGACATAGATGACCTCGAGCACAGCAGCCGTCCAAATCGCATTGACCGGCGTGCGCCAGGTCGGGCTGACCTTGGCTAGCGAGGCCGAGCCGACCGGCATGCCGCCGTCACGCGAGAAGGCGAAAAGCATGCGCGAGGCAGAGGTGACCGTTGCCAGACCGCAGAGGAACTGCGCGATCAGGATGCCCAGATAGAGCAGTGTCTTCAGCCACGCCGGCAAGATCGCGTCCATCGTGGCGAAGAACACGCTCCAGCCCTGCTTGGCGCCGGCCGCCAGATCCGGAATCGCCAGTACGATCGCGCACAGCATCACCCAGCCGATCAGCGACGACCAGACTACGGACGAAACGATTGCCCGCGGAACCGAGTGCGCCGCCCTCAACGTTTCTTCCGAAGTATGCGCCGACGCGTCATAGCCAGTGATGGTGTAAACCGGCAGTAGCAGGCAGAGCAGGAAGAGATACGTCATGGAATCGGACTGCGGGAAAACACCGCCGCCCGCGTCGCCCGAATAGTTCGTGAACGTCCACAGCCGCGTAATGTCGATCGCTGGAGCAAACATCAGGCAGGCGACGATCAGCACGGCTGTCGTTGCCAGGATCAGGAAGCCGGAGGCGTCCGTCAACATAGCCGTCAATTTGATGCCGAAATGATTGAGCAGCGCCTGCAACACGGTGATGAACGCGACAAACCCGACGATCTCACCAGGCGTGCCGGTCATGCCGAAGGCTCCGCCGAAAGTGCCGACGAAGAAGAAAGCAGTACCGATGTTGATGGCGCCGAGCACGGTGATCAGGCCGAGCAGATTGAGCCATGCGGTGAGCCAGCCAGTGAAACGGTTCCCTAGGATGGATGCCCAGTGATAGAGGCCGCCGGCGGTCGGAAATGCAGAGGCGATCTGGGCCATGGCGAGCGCGAAAAATCCCGAAACCATGCACCCGACGATCCAGCCGATGCCAGCGCCGGCGCCACCGATGGACGACGTCGCTTGCGCGAAGGAATTGATGCCGCCTGAGAGGATGCAGATGATCGAGAACGAGATCGCGAAATTCGAGAAGCGGCTCATGCTTCGCGACAGTTCCTGGGCATAGCCCATTCCGTGGAGAACTTTCAGGTCCTCCTTCTTGTCAACTTCGCTGTAACCCGGTGCTACCATTTTAAAGTCCCCTTTTGGTTTCTTAGCTGGCCGATTGAACTGACTTTCCGACTGCGCTTGGTCTGGAGGCCTTGGCCGCTTCGGGCTCCAGATTGAGAAAAATACCGGTGAGCAGATCCGCCCATTTCCGCTGCCCGGCCGCGCCGGCGATCTCGTCGTTGCGGATTTCAATCATTGCGCAGGGCAGCCCGCGCGAGCGGGCATGGCGTTCCAGCGTGAAATAGACCCGGTCGGCCGGCGAATAGGGTTCGTTGACGCCGACGGTGACGCCGGCAAGCCGCTTCAGAACCGCGATCAGCGGCGCCGCCAGCCGGCGGTCCTCGTCATGGATGATGCCGATGTGCCAGGGCCGGCTTTTGCCTTTGTAGAGCGGCGTGAAGGAATGGATCGACACCAGCCTGGTCTCCCGCCTGGCCGCCAGGCGCTCGTCGACGATCGTTGCGATCCGCTCGTGAAACGGTCGCCACGCCAGCGCGATGCGCGCCTCCCGCTGGTCGGCGGAAAGCCCCTGGTTGGCCGGGACCACGGTTTTTTCGCTGGCGCTGACCGTCACTATCAGGTCCGGCGCGTCGAGCGGGCGGTTGCAGTCGATGACGAGCCGCGAGATGCAGGTCTCGACCAGCGTCGCATCGAGCGCCTCGGCCATGCGGCGCGCCACCGGCAAGGCGCCGGGATCCCAGGCGATGTGGCGGGAAAGATCCTCGGCGGCAAGGCCGAGCGTTCCGAATTCCGGTGGCAGGAAATTGGAGGCGTGGTCGCAGGTCAGCACGAAGGGGCTCGATCCGCCGGGGTTCGTCACCCTTACGGTTTCAGGCGATGCAAGGCTGGCGGGCCGTGCTGTCTCCATTGTCTGCTGTCCCCGGGGAGCGCTGTATCGTATGTTACGTATTTTGCCTCATTGCGTCCCTGCGGATGATTTCATACAGTTTGGCCGGCTTTGTCAAACGCGATTTCGATAATGCGGTAACGGCACGGCCAGGGTGGGGAAAAACATGGTTTCCAGCATTGCCGAACTGATCTCCGACCGCATGGGCACCATGCCGGCAGGCGAGCGGCGCGCAGCACAAACGCTGATCGCCAGCTATCCGCTGATCGGGCTGAAGACGGTCGCCGAATTCTCGGCTGCCGCCGGCGTGTCCTCGCCGACGATCCTGCGTTTCGTCGCCCGGCTCGGCTTCCAGAACTATCCGGAATTCCAGTCGACGCTGCAAGACGAACTGGCGGCGCAATTGCAGTCGCCGGCCTCGCGCACGCTCAATCCGCCATCGCAGGGCGCTAGCGCCGTCTCGCCGATGCTGGAGGCGACGCTCGACAATATGCGCGAGACATTCCGGCATCTCTCGGACAAGCAGCTTGCCGACATCGTCGCCAAGCTGGCCGACCGGCGCGGCAAGACATTCTTGATCGGTGGCCGCTTCACCGACCCGCTGGCACGCTACATGGCCGCCCACCTCGCCATCATCCAGCCCAACGTTTTTCACCTCGGCGGGCAGGAAAGCGTCTGGCGCGACCGGCTGATCGACATGGGCAAGCGCGACGTGCTGGTGATCTTCGACATCAGGCGCTATCAGGACAGCCTGGTCCGCTTTGCCGAGACCGCCAACCAGCGCGGCGTGCAGATCGTGCTGTTTACCGACCAGTGGCTGTCGCCGATCGCCCGCTTCGCCCGCCACGTCATCGCCGGGCGCACCGCAGTGCCTTCGGCGTGGGACTCATCCGCCGCACTTTTCGTCGTTGCCGAAGCGCTGATCGGCGCGGTCACAAGGCAGCTCGAAGCCGACGGCGCCAAACGCATCCGCGAACTGGAAAGCCTGCGGTAGAGCCCCTCCGGAAAGGGACGCGTTTCGCTTCGGTCTAGTCCACTAAAAAACTGATCATCTGCAGGATCAGGATCAGCAAAAAGACGCCAAAGGCAGTCGCAAAAATCGCTGCCAGCAGGACGGTGCGTTGTTTCTTACCCATGGCTTTCCCCCCGAAAGCATAGTCCCCGTCCACGAATACGAATGTCAGTCCCGCCCCACTGCTCGGCCACCTCCCAACTCCTCAAGACCCGCCTGCGGCTTGGGCGGAGGAGTAATGACGACTTGCTTCACGTGCGAAATTAACCGCTTACAAGGTGCTCGTTAACGGAAATGGCCGCATCATTCATCCGACCCATGTCACGGCCGAATGACCACCTTGCCGCTGGGGCTTAACCATTTCAGCCGCAAAGCGCACCATCGCCTCGGTCCGGATACTTTAGCCGTGGCAAGGATAATCGTAGTTCGGCTAGCCTTGTCGACGCGACGCCGCTCGCTTGATAACCAGGCAAAAGCGCAGTGAACTGCGCGGAGGAATTCGATGAGCTATCTGGACGAGCTGTTCTCAGTCGCCGGCAAGACGGCGCTGGTCACCGGCGCCGCGACCGGCATCGGCCGCATGGCGGCGACCGCTCTGGTCATGGCCGGCGCCACCGTGATGATCGCCTCGCGCAAGAGCGAGGATTGCGTCGGGGTAGCCGGCGAGTTGAACGGCCTTGGCGCATCCGGCCGGGCGGAAGGTTTTGCCGGCGACGTCTCCAGCGAGGCCGGCATTGCGGCGCTTGTGGCCGAGGTCAGGGCGCGGACCGAGCGGCTGCATATCCTGGTCAACAATGCCGGCATCTCCTGGGGCGCGCCGCTGGAAAGCTTTCCCTATCATGCCTGGGCCAAGGTGTTCGGCGTCAACGTCACCGCGGTCTTCCACCTGACGCGCGAATTGCTGCCTCTGCTCGAGGCCGCCGCCAGCGATGCCGACCCGGCCCGGGTGATCAACCTCGGATCGGTGATGGGCACGCAGCCTTTGGCCGAAGATGCCTACTCCTACTCGGCCTCGAAGGCCGCGGTTCACCACCTGACGCGCATCCTGGCAATCGAGTTCGCCGCCCGCCGCATCACCGTCAACGCCTTTGCGCCTGGCCCTTTCCAGAGCCGGATGACGGCCTTCGCCACCGGCACCGAGGACCAGGCAAGACATATCGGCAACCACGTTCCGATCGGCCGCATCGGCGCACCGGATGACATTGCCGGCGCAACGCTCTATTTGTGCAGCCGGGCCGGCAGCTATGTCACCGGCGCCATCCTGCCGATCGATGGCGGGCAGTCGGTGCAACACGGGCTGACATTGTTCAAGGAATGAGACGCACGCCATCCGGCGAGTGAAATGCCGGGGGTGAAGATGGAGGACATCAGCGTGGAACCGATCAGTCTCGATGTGCTTCTGGCCAACGTCGGCAAGGAAGTCGGCGTGTCGCCATGGCGGGTCGTCACCCAGCGCATGATCGACCAGTTCGCCGATGCCACCGACGACCATCAGTTCATCCATTGCGATCCGGAACGCGCCAGCCGCGAAACGCCGTTCGGCGGCACCATCGCGCATGGTTTCCTGTCGCTTTCGCTGTTGTCGGCGATGACCTTCGAAACCATGCCGCCGCTGGAAAACAGCAAGATGGGCGTCAATCACGGCTTCGATTCGCTGCGCTTCCTGGCGCCGGTGAAGACCGGCTCGCGCATCCGCACCCGTTTCGTGCTGGCCGACGTCAAGGTCAGGCCGTCGGGGTGGGTACAGACGGCGCACGACGTGACGATCGAGATCGAGGGCTCGAGAAAACCGGCGCTGACCGCGCGCTGGCTGACGCTGACGCTAATCGAACGCCAGCCGGAAGCGGTCTGACTCTCGTCAGGCGGAGAAGCCTATCTGTGCCAAATCTATTTGGCTTCGGCCGCGACGTACTTCATGTGGCGGCTGACCTGCAGCGCAATGTAGACGACCAGTGAGCAACCGATTGGGAACACGATCTCGTTGAGGCCGGTTGCGATAGCCTGTGGCAGTGCCAGAGCAGCGTCGTTCGCCGCGGCCGTCTCAATCGTCAGCACCGTGATGCCGCCACCG
Source organism: Mesorhizobium sp. M0800 (assembly GCF_040320095.1). NCBI lineage: Bacteria > Pseudomonadati > Pseudomonadota > Alphaproteobacteria > Hyphomicrobiales > Phyllobacteriaceae > Mesorhizobium > Mesorhizobium sp. M0800. The sequence continues at coordinate 165,095 of NZ_JAMYOZ010000002.1, read as the reverse complement.
AATACCGCGCCTATCAGGGCGCCTGCCAGCGCGAAATGGAGCGGACGCGGTTCTTCCTTCGATGCCAGCGACGCCAGTGTCCAGCCGAGCAGCCCGTATTCGATCGCCCGCAGCACACCGAGCGTCGTGAGCGACAGGATGGCCGGCTTTGCCGCCGCGTCCAGCGCGCTGACCATAACCTTTTGCGTCCCTTTGGCGATGCCCATCGCCAGTGACGCCGAAATCGCACCGATCAGGCCACCGAGCGAGGCTCGCACCTTGGTGAGCGTCGTGCCGAGGCTGACGCCGGCGCAGACGAAGAACGACCAGGTCACGCCTTGCGCCAGTTCGATCAGAACCTGCGTCGTCGCCGGGTAGGCACCTGCCGCAAATCTGACGGTCAGAATGAGAGCTTCCATGGCGAAGCCGAGCGCGATCGCCAGCCATGCGACAGTCAAGCTTCTGCTTCGTGCCACCCTTGCCCGACGCCGTACAGCGTATATATGCTGCATCCAGCCATCAGTCATAAGGCAGTAGAAAGTTGCAGCTAAGCGTCCAGGAGCGCCGCGAAAAACAAAAGGCTGAACTGCGTTCCGAACTTGTCGACGCCGCGCACAAGCTTGTCCAGGAAGAAGGCTATGACGGCCTCACCATCCGCAAGCTCGCCAAGCGCGTTGGCTATGCGCCGATGTCGGTCTATTCCTATTTCGCCGACAAGCAGGACATCCTGTTCGCGCTGGCCGAGGATGCCTTCGAGACCTTGGCCAGGCGCATCGCAAATCATACGGCCGACGACCCGATCGAGGCGCTCAAGGCGGTGCTTGTCGAATACGCCGCCTTTGGACTGGAAAATCCCAACGAATACCGCACCGTCTTCATGACCGAAAAAGTCAGGCCGCCAGCCGGAAAGACCTTCGCCGAAATGGAGAGCGGCAACCCGGCGATGAAAGTGCTGATCGCGAGGGTCGAAGCCTGCGTTGCCGCCGGCAGGCTCAAAGGCGATCCACGCGCCATCGCCACCTTGCTGTGGGCGGTCGGCCACGGCGCCATCTCGCTGCTGATCACCTTCCCGTTCTACCCGTTCGGCGACCAGACGACGTTCATCACACGGATCGGCGACATCATGCTCGAAGCCATCGCCGCGAATGAGATTGCGCCGCTCACGCCGCCGGTCAACTGCTGAAGAGCGGCGCTCCTCCCGATCTGCAGGATCTTCTCCGAACGATCCGCGCCCCGGCGCCGAGCGTTCGGCATTTCTCCGTACATGTACGATTTTGCTTGAACTCCATAAGTCTTGGGCGTATCTGTACGCGATGCCGTACATGTACGAATCCAATAACTGGAAACCGGAGACCGACGATGAAGAAGGCAATCCTCACGCTCGCCGCCCTGCTGGCGCTCTCTGGCGCCGCATTTGCCGACAGCAATCAGTCAGGCAAGCAAGAAGTGACCTGCATCGATACCAAGACCGGTGCGACGCTTGATTGCGCGCCGACCGGATCGCTTGAAAAGGCCGATGCCGCGGCCCACAAGGCCGGCAGCAAGGGCCCGAGGCTCGGCATCGGCATCGACCCGTGGATTGTGCCAAGCAGCTTCTGAGCCGATCGGCGACAATACGCGGTGAGGAAACAAAAGGGCGGCAGCAATTTCCGGCCGCCCATCGTGCCGGCCTCAGCCCTGCTTTTTGTCACCCCGCGCAGATCACTTCTTGCGCTTCTGTCCCACCACGCTTTTGGGCTTGCCGGGTCTTGCCGGTGCGCCGGGAATGGCCGTTCCGGTGATCGACACCGGATCGCTGGCCGGGAATGTATCCTCGAGGCCTTCCTCGAGTTCCTCTTCGATATCCGTCCCAGTGCTCTGCTCGTCTTCGAAAGAGCGCACGGCCGGCGTCTTGACCGGCGACTTCGGCGCGGAGTTCGGCGGCATTTGCATTCTCCCTCGGCTCGCTGTCGCAGAACGGTCGGGCGCGGCGAACATGCCTATGCTGCCGCGTCGCGCGCTGCCTCCGACAGAAAAGTAAAGACATAATCGGAAAAGGAACGCCAGCATTCGACGCGGAACGCGTCGGCCGCCGTGCGCAACAGCACGATTTCGACCTTGCCGAGAATGGTACGCGACGCCGCCCCGACCGGAAAGGCGTCGAGCGACAGATCCTGCGGGCAGCCGGCATTGATCGTCGCCGCGGCAGCCGGACCGGTAACCGATATGGCGACGTTGCGGTGCGAGATGCCGACCGCCGAATGCAGTACGGAAATGCTGGCGCAGTCGGCGAGCGGATCTTTTCCGATCTCGTCGATGACCAGCCATTCGTCCGGCCCGAGCCACAAGGCCGAGCGTCCGGCCTTTGCCGCCGAGGTTTTCGGCCTTTGCGGCAGGACGACGCCGAGCGCTTTCGAAAGTGCCGCAGTCGAGGCTTCCGGCGCTCGCAGCGATATGCGCTCGGCCGGCGGCAGCACGGCAAGTGTAACGCCGGCGGCGGAAAGCGACTGGCCGGCGAGAGCCGGACGGCGTTCGACTGAGGGTCCGGCGGCGTCGGTTTTCAAAGCGGCCTTAGCCATTGAGGCGCTCCCCCTTCTCGTCAAAGAACACCATCCCGGTGACCTCCACCTCGATCACCCCGTTCGGCATCGGCACATAGAGCCTCTCGCCCGTGCGATCGCGGCCGCCGGCGACCAGCCCCAGCGCGATCGAGCGGCCGCAATTTTGCGACCAATAGCTCGAGGTGACATGGCCAATCATCTTCATCGGGATTGCCTGCTTCGGGTCCGCGACGACCTGCGCGCCCTCCTCCAGCACCACCTTGGGATCCCTGGTCTTCAGGCCGACAAGCTGCTTGCGGCCCTTGGCGACCAGATCCGGCCGCGCCATGCCGCGAATGCCGACGAAGTCGGTCTTCTTCTTGCCGACCGCCCAGTCGAGCCCGGCGTCGTTCGGCGTCACCGTGCCGTCGGTATCCTGGCCGACGATGATGTAGCCCTTTTCAGCGCGCAGCACATGCATGGACTCGGTGCCGTAAGCACAGGCGCCATGCTTCTGGCCCTCGGCCCATAGCGCTTCCCAGACTGCCTCGCCGTAATCCGCCGGCACGTTGACCTCGAAGCCGCGCTCACCGCTGAACGACATGCGAAACAGCCTGGTCGGCACGCCGCAGATCCGGCCTTCGCGCACCGACATATGCGGCAGCGCCTCATCCGACATGTCGATGCCCTCGACCAGCGGCGCAATGATGTCGCGAGACTTGGGTCCCTGCACGGCAATCACCGCCCACTGCTCGGTGATCGAGGTCAGCCAGACGTTGAGATGCGGGAACTCGGTCTGGAGATAGTCTTCCATATGGTTCATGACGCGCGGCGCGCCGCCGGTCGTCGTCGTCACATGGAAACGGTCGGGTGCAAGCCTGCCGACGACACCGTCGTCATAGATGAAGCCGTCCTCGCGCAGCATGATGCCGTAACGGCAGCGGCCGGGCTCGAGCTTCTCCCATGGATTGGTGTAGAGCAGTTCCATGAATTTGGCCGCATCCGGCCCGACCACCTCGATCTTGCCCAGCGTCGAGGCGTCAAACAGACCGGCTGTCTTGCGCACCGTGACGCATTCGCGGTCGACGGCGGCATGTATGTCCTCGCCCGGCTTCGGGAAATACCAGGCGCGCTTCCACTGGCCGACATCCTCGAATACAGCGCCCTGGCGCTCGGCCCAGGGATGGATCGCCGTCTTGCGGGTCGGGTCGAACAGGGGACCCCGCGCGTGCCCGACGATCGAGCCGAATGTCACCGGTGTATAGGGCGCGCGGAACGTCGTCAGCCCGACCTGCGGGATCGGCTTGCCCAATGTCTCGGCGGCAATCGCCAGGCCGTGCATGTTGGAGGTCTTGCCCTGGTCGGTCGCCATGCCATTGGTGGTGAAGCGCTTGACGTGCTCGATCGAGCGCATGCCCTCATGCACTGCCTGGCGGATGTCCTTAGCGGTGACGTCGTTCTGGAAGTCGACAAAGGCCTTGACCGTCGTATCCGATCCGGCACCGGGTGCTGCACCCAGCATGCCGCGCGACCAGTTCTCGCCGGCGTCGACCTTCGGCTTGGTGCCCTTGGCCGGCCTGCTGCCGGCGTCCTTGGCCGCCTTGGCGCCCGCTGCATGGGCCTCGTCGATCGTCGCCGACAGCCCGTCGGTACCGTTGCAGGCGCCGACCGAGACGCAGTCCTGCGCATAAATTCCGGGCACGAAGCGCTTGGTCTCGTCATTGAAGGCGACCTTGCCGCGTGATTGCGAGAACAGATGCACCGATGGCGTCCAGCCGGCCGACATCAGGATTGCGTCAACCGGGATGGTGCGCTCGCCGCCGCCATTCTTCGGCTGCACAGTCATCGACGACACCCGCAATTTGCCGCCGGCGCGGATCACCGCGCGGCCGAAATTGACCTCGATGCCGAGCGCCCTCGCCTCGTCGATCGCCGGCCCGGTCGGGTTGTCGCGCAGGTCGACGATCGCCGCTATATTGATGCCGGCCTTTTTCAGGTCGATCGCCGCCGCATAGGCGGAGTCGTTTGCCGTATAGACGCCGACATTCCTGCCGACCGCGACGCCGTAATGGTTGAGATAGGTGCGCGCCGCCGACGCCAGCATGATGCCCGGCCGGTCGTTGTCGGCAAACACCATGTGGCGCTCGATGGCGCCGGTCGCCAGCACCACGCGTTTGGCGCGAACCTGCCACAGCCGCTCGCGCGGCAGGTCGCGGCCGGGGTTCTGCAGATGGTCGCTGACGCGCTCGACCAGCCCGACGAAATTCTGCGCGTAATAGCCGAAGGCCGTGGTACGCGGCAGCACGCGGACATTGTCCATCGCGCTCAACTTGGCGAGAGCCGATTGCGCCCAGGAAAAGCCGTCCTGGCCTTCGATCTTCGCGCCGCTCTCGAAGCGCAGACTACCGCCGAATTCCGCCTGCTCGTCGGCAAGGATAACGCGCGCGCCGGTCTCGGCCGCGGCCAATGCCGCGGCGATGCCCGCGGCACCGCCGCCAAGTACCAGCACCTCGCAATGGGCGAAGCGCGCCGAATAGTGGTCGGGATCCGGCTGGTCAGGAGCGACGCCGAGACCGGCGGCGGCGCGGATCTTGGGCTCGTAGAGGTTTTTCCACGCGGCCTTCGGCCACATGAAGGTCTTGTAGTAGAAGCCGGCCGAAAGCATCGGCGAGGCAATACTGCTGACGGCACCGATGTCGAAAGCGAGCGACGGCCAGCGGTTCTGCGACTGTGCGGTCAATCCGTCATAGAGTTCCTGCACCGTGGCACGCACGTTCGGCGTCTTGCGTGCCGCGTCGCGCTTGATCTCGACCAGCGCGTTCGGCTCTTCGGCGCCGGCCGACAGAAAACCGCGCGGCCGGTGGTACTTGAACGAGCGGCCGACGAGATGGACGCCGTTTGCAAGCAGCGCCGAGGCCAACGTATCGCCCTCGATGCCGGTATAGGGGCGGCCGTCGAAGCTGAAGCCAGCTATCTTTGCCTGTTTGAGCCGCCCGGCGCCGGCAATGCGGAACGTGGCGCTCATTTGGCGGCTCCCGGCAGCTTGGTGGGCTTCGGCTCGCCGGCCTTGTAGGTCATCAGGAACCTGTCGCTGACGGTGTCGCGCACGGCATTGAAGAACCGCGCGCAGCCATGCATGTGCCGCCAGCGCTCATAGATGATCCCCTTGGGATTGGAGCGGATGAAGAAGAACTTTTCAAAATCGTCGTCGCTCTCGCTGGCGATGTTTGGGGAACGCGCGATATGCGCCTCGCCGGCGTTGCGGAATTCGAGCTCCGGACGCTCTTCCTCGCAATAGGGGCAGCGGATAAGAAGCATCAATCGACTTTCTTGGATTTAGTCGACCCATCATGTGCAGAGCCGTCATGTCTGCCACGATTGGTCACAACATTTTCTTCGGCAGGGCGGTCTTCGACGAGCAATCCTACCGCCCGCAAATTCACTTTGGCTCGATCGACATCAGCCTGCGTTCGTGGTCCAGAGAAGATTCTTGGGGAACCGATATTCAGAAACGCGTTTTCGAGCATTTTCGGTATGGCAAACGCCCATACGCAGAAAAAAGTAGGTACGCTCACAATTACAAACATGGCCAACATGACGGGATCGACCCCGTTGGCCTCATACCCGACTATTCGAACCAAAAGCTCCCTGACCACCAACTGCATGAAGAGCACCGTGACGCCCACGAGGGCCAATCCGAAAAGCATGGTGTGAGTCTTGCGCGTCATTGCGGCCATCAGTGCGCCACGGCCGCCGCCGCCGCCTCGTCGATGAGGCGGCCGGTGCGGAAGCGCTCGATGGTGAAGGGCGCGTTGATCGGGTGCGGATCGTCCCTGGCGATCGTATGGGCAAAGACATGGCCCGAACCCGGCGTCGCCTTGAAGCCGCCTGTGCCCCAGCCGCAATTGACATAGAGGCCGGGCACCGGCGTCTTGGCCAGGATCGGCGAACGGTCCGGCGTCACATCGACGATGCCGCCCCATGAGCGCAGCATCTTCATGCGCGTGAAGATCGGGAACATCTCGCAGATGGCGTCCAGCGTATGCTGCAAAATGTGCAGCCCGCCGGTCTGCGAATAGGAGACATACTGGTCGGTGCCGGCGCCGATGACGAGCTCGCCCTTGTCGGATTGCGAGATATAGGCATGCACGGTGTTCGACATCACCACGCAAGGCACCACCGGCTTGACCGGCTCCGACACCAGCGCCTGCAGCGGATAGCTTTCCAGCGGCATGCGCACGCCGGCCATGTTCATGATCACCGATGAGTGCCCGGCGGCAACCACGCCGACCTTCCTGGCGCCGATGAAGCCGCGCGTCGTCTCGACGCCGGTGACCGCGCCGTTCGGCGCCCGTTTGACGCCGGTGACCTCGCAATTCTGGATGATGTGGACGCCGCGCGCCGAGGCGCCGCGCGCATAGCCCCAGGCAACCGCATCGTGACGCGCCGTGCCGCCGCGGCGCTGCAGGGAGGCGCCCATCACCGGATAGCGCGCACCGGGCGAAATGTTGAGCGGCGAGCAGAATTCCTTGGCCTGCTCCGGCGTCAGCCATTCATTGTCGATGCCGTTCAGCCGGTTGGCATGGACGTGGCGTTTCAGCACCTGGATGTCGTGGATGTTGTGGGCGAGCATCATGACGCCGCGCGGCGAATACATGACGTTGTAGTTGAGCTCCTGGCTGAGCCCGTCCCACAGCTTCAGCGCATGGTCGTAGATGCCGGCGCTCTCGTCGTAGAGATAGTTCGAGCGGATGATGGTGGTGTTGCGCCCGGTATTGCCGCCGCCCAGCCAGCCTTTTTCCAATACCGCAACATTGGTGATGCCGTGCACGGTGGCGAGATAATAGGCGGTGGCCAGGCCGTGGCCGCCGGCGCCGACGATGATGACGTCGTACTCCTTCTTCGGCTCCGGCGAGGACCACTGTTCCTCCCAACCCTTATGGCCGCGCATGGCCTCGCGGGCGATGGCGAATACCGAGTATTTCTTCAACGTCGCAGGCCTCGCAAATGGCGGCCGGGCAGATCAGCCAGCCCCGGCGCGCGAGCTTGTATCACTAGCGAAACCGTGCTGCCAGCCTTGCACTGTTTGCGACGGCGCTTGCCGTTTTGCGCCGTGGCGAAAAAGCCGCATCCGGGCAGGTTGATGCAATTGCCTTCCACCGCTATCCGTCGCCTGACGATCGGAGGATTATGGCGGTGGGTAACGTCTGGTGGAACCTGACATTGCGCTTCTTGCTGGAGCTCGCCGCTTTGCTCGGCCTCGGCATGGCGGGCTGGAGCCTCGCAGCGGGCATGTGGAGTTGGATCCTTGCCGTGGCATTGCCGTTCGTTGCGGCCGCGCTCTGGGGAGTCTTCGCGGTGCCGAACGATCCGAGCCGCTCGGGGCGGGCACCGGTTCCGGTGCCGGGCGGTTTGCGGCTGGTGCTCGAACTCGTCATCCTGTTCGGCGGCGCTGCCGGATTCCACCTGGCCGGCTACACGACGGCCGGCATAGCCGTCGCCCTGCTGATCGCCGTCAGCTACGCATTTTCGCTCGATCGGCTCGGCTGGCTGCTTAGGCAATAGTGGCCTTGCACCGTTTGCGACGGCGCTTGCCGTTTGCGCCGTGCTTTCACTGGTCGCTGTTCTGAGCTTCGCTTTTCGTTGGGTCAGCCGGAGCACGCTTCACGATGCACGGCCCGATTGCATAGATCGATCGCAAATAACCCTCACGGCAATCGGTCGCGATTTTGCGAACTTCCGCGTCGTTCGACTGCTCCGCCATGGCAACGAAGCGCTCGACGATCACCTCGCGTGGCCTGATCGCCACTGCCGCCGCAAAGCGCCGCAAAACCGCATCCGGATGTTCGAGTAACCGTGGCAGGTCCTTGGAACTCGGCATGACATAGTGACCATAGGCGTCGACCAGTGTCGTGAAAGCTGAGTCCAGACGAAGCGCGGCGGCATTTTCCACCGCAAGCCTTAGCTGCCAGCGCTGTGCAAGGCAGATGAATTGGACGACCCTCCACCGAACGCCGGCATGTTCGTCATCCAGCCGCAGCATCACGCGGCCGAGAATGGTGCCGTCCGCAGGCGTGGTGCACCCTAGAAGCGCCTCGATCGCGTCGCACCGGATGCCCGAAGATTCGCTGTCGAGCAGATCGGCTATTTCCGCGACAACGCAATTCATCTTGTAGCTTGTTTTGGGACTGGCTTCGGCCACCAAGAAAGCGGCGGCGGCTTGGGTATGAAGGTTGCCGGACGTCAGCAGCGGCCGGAGATTTTCTATCGGAAAGCCTTTGCCAAATTCCGATTGAAGGGCGGACGTCAACTCGCTGTCGCCCTCGAAGCCGGGGGCCAACAACCTGCTCATTATGTCTTGGGGGGTCATTGGAATGGGTGGCGCGTCCACCCGCAAGGTTGAATGGTGACTTGGTAGCCCTCTGCCCCTCCGGCGTCAAGAAATCTTCGCAGATGCCTGCGCAAGTATCGGGTGGTCCGCACCGCCCAGATTTGCGACCAAGCATCCAATTGCCGGCCAGAACCGGCGCGAAAAAAGGATGCAGAAAATGTTCACACTCACCAACAAAGTCGCCATCGTCACCGGCGCCAGTTCCGGCATCGGCCGCGCCACGGCAAAGCTCTTTGCCGAGCAAGGCGCCAGGGTGGTCGTCGCTGCCCGCCGCCAGGCCGAACTCGATGCGCTCGTTGCCGAAATCGCGGACGCCGGCGGGACGGCCATTGCGCTTGCCGGCGATGTTCGCGACGAAGCCCATGCAAAAGCTCTTGTCGAGGTGGCGGTCGAGAACTTCGGCGGGCTGGATATCGCCTTCAACAATGCCGGCTCGGTCGGCGAGATGGGTCCGATTTCCGACCTCTCGCTGGAGGGCTGGCGAGAGACGTTGGACACCAACCTGACCAGCGCATTCCTCGGCGCGAAATATCAGGTGCCGGCGATGGTCGAACGCGGCGGCGGATCGCTGATCTTCACCTGCACTTTCGTCGGCCACACCATCGGCATGCCCGGCATGACCAGCTATGCCGCGAGCAAGGCCGGACTGATCGGATTGACGCAGGTGCTGGCCGCCGAATATGGCGCCAAAGGCGTTCGGGTCAACGCGCTGCTGCCCGGCGGCACCGACACGCCTTCGGCGACATTCAACACACCTGAATCGCGAGCGTTCGTCGAAAACCTGCATGCCTTGAAGCGCGTCGCCGAGCCAGAGGAGATCGCCCGCTCGGCGCTTTACCTGGCTTCCGATGCATCGAGCTTCACCACCGGCACGGCACTGTTCGCCGACGGCGGTGTCTCGATCACCCGCACGTGAAGCGTTTCGCGGTTGGCGTGGGCCTGCCAGCCGCAATGCCGGAAAAACCGGCCTTGCTTTTTCCGGCGATTTGACGATTCCGTCTTCTCCTCGAAAACGGGTTGGAAACATGCTGCTGATCAGGACCTATATCGCTGCAAGCGCAATCGAAGGCGTCGGCGTGTTCGCCGCCGAGCCGATCCGGAAAGGGGCGCAGATCTGGCGGCTCGATCCGGACTTCGACCGGCTGATCCCGATGGAAAGATACGAGACGGCGCCGCCGCACCTCAAGGAATTGCTCGACAGATATGCCTATCCCAGTCCGGACCGGCCGGGCTTCATGGTCTATGAGGTCGACAATGGCCGCTTCATGAACCACGCCGACAAACCGAACACCGACTTTTCGCAATATGGCGGCGCCACCGCGACCCGCGACATCGCCGCCGGCGAGGAAATAACCTGCGACTACGGCGAGTTCTTCGAGGGTTTCGAGCAGCTCCACCTGGCCACGGCGTAGCGGCGCCTATCTGGGCCGAGGCGAATTTTGTTCTTGCTTTGTGCCGGCAGCTATGCTACTAATCTCGATACGGTGCTGATTCACACCAACGACCCCCGCCGAGGCGGGTTTTTCGTTTCGGGATCGGCACCGCCTCTCAATCGGCTGTGGACAGCGCCCCTTGATTCTGCTATCAGCCGCCCCAATTCGTGGTGTAACGCGCCGCGGAGGCTTGCGGCTATGGCCGCTTGCCTGTTGATTTCAAACCCGAAAGACAGGATTGCACGTGCAGGTACTCGTCCGCGACAACAATGTTGATCAGGCGCTTCGCGCGCTCAAGAAAAAGATGCAGCGCGAAGGCATCTTCCGCGAAATGAAGATGCGCGGACATTACGAGAAGCCCTCCGAGAAGCGCGCCCGTGAAAAGGCGGAAGCCGTGCGCCGTGCCCGCAAGCTGGCCCGCAAGCGCGCCCAGCGCGAAGGCCTGCTGCCGATGACGCCGCGTCCGGTCGCGGCCGGTGCTGCCGGTGCCGGTGCTCCGCGTCCGCCGCGGTTCTGACGTCAATTTTTCGTCCTTTTCCAAGGATATCCAAGGTGGCGCGATGCGGAATCGCCGCCACCTTTTTGTTGTGAGTTCGACCCGGTCCGAGAGGACCGGTTGGGAGAGATGCCGGTTCGGAGGGGGAACGGACCAGACGGCGCAGTAAGGACAGGGCAGACATGGACGCAATCACCGTAGAGCGCAGAACCGCGTGGCGCGGCCTCGCCCTGACGGCAGCCCTGCTTTCCGGGATGGCGCTTGCCAGCTGCCAGAGCGTTCCGACCGGCGAGTTCAACAACATCGACAAGGCGCAAGCCTCGAGCGAGAACATCTCCTCGCTGTCGGCGGTGATCCAGCGCAACCCCCAGGATCCGGAAGCCTACAATGTGCGCGGGTCGGCCTATGGCCGCGGCGGCCAGTACCAGGCGGCGCTGAAGGACTTCAACACCGCCATCCAGCTCAATCCGAATTTTTACCAGGCCTATTCGAACCGTGCGCTCATCCAGCGCTTCCTCGGCGATCAGGCGAGCGCGCTCGCCGACTACAACCGCTCGATCCAGATCAATTCCAACTATGACGCCGCCTATATCGGCCGCGGCAATCTCAACCGCAGAGCGGGCCGGGTCCAGGAAGCCTTCAACGATTTCCAGAAGGCCATCCAGCTCGACACGACCGATGCGCGCGCCTATCACAATCGCGGCCTGATCTACCAAAGTCAGGGCCAGCACGCCTTTGCCATCGAGGATTTCTCGACCGCCATTTCGCTGGCGCCGGATGCCTCCGAGCCTTACAACGGGCGCGGCCTCTCCTACCTTGCCATGAACGACGAGGACAATGCCTTCGCCGACTTCAACATGGCCATCAAGCTCGACGGCAAGAATGCCGAGGCCTGGTCCAACCAGGCGTTGATCTACGAGCGGCGCGGCGACAAGGTCAGGGCCGCGAAATCCTACCGCGAAGCCGTGCACCTCAATCCGACCTACCAGCCGGCCAAGGACGGCCTGGCCCGCACCAGTGCCGGCTGAGCGGCCGGTTAATCGGGCCTCCGTTTCCGCACTCCGACAACCCTGCGTTTAGCTCCGCCTTGCCGGCGCCAAGTTTTCGGCGGAACGCTCGGCGTGCTCAGCCGTTTGTACAAGGCAATTTCGAAAGGACCCTGCCATGATCAAGAAACTCGCTTGTGCCGCTGCTCTCGCCACGACCGTCGTTGCCGCTCCCGCCAGCGCCAGCAGGCTCCAGCTCGGCGTGCTCGACTGCACCATCGACGGCGGCACGGCCTATCTCGTCACCTCCAACAAGGGTGTCTCCTGTGTCTTTCGTCCGCATCGTGGCGGCCCCTCTGAAGTCTATACAGGGGTGATTTCCAAGCTCGGCGTCGATGTCGGCCGGACGCATCAGGGCCAGCTGGTATGGGCGGTTCTGGCGGCGACCCGCAACCACGATGAAGGTGACCTTGCCGGCAGCTACTATGGCGTGAACGCCGAGGCCAGCGTGGTCACCGGTGGCGGCGCCAATCTCCTGGTCGGCGGCCTCGACAGCGCCTTTTCGCTGCAGCCGCTCAGTGTCCAGGCACAGACCGGCGTCAACCTGGCGGTCGCCGTCACTTCGCTGGACCTGATCCATTCGTTCAAATAGCGGCCTCTGGCAAATACGGCCGTGGCCTTTCATCATGCGCCGGGATAGGACGGTTCCGCGCCGCGTAGTCGCCGGCGCGTGGCAGCCTTTTGATTGGGCGCCGTGCGGCTTCGAAATTGACCGATGATCGCGCGGTGGCGCCAAACTCATTCTGCGCGCAGCGCTTCGATCGGCTGTAGGCTTGCGGCCTTGCGGGCGGGATAGTAGCCGAAAAAGACGCCTACAGCCGCGGCAAAGCCGATAGCCAGCAGGACGGCGCTGAGATCGATGATCACCGGCCATTGAGCGATAGACCCAAGGGCGATTGCAGCAACAATCCCAATACCAGCACCTAGAATACCCCCGAGCAGGGCAAGCGTTGCTGCCTCAACGAGAAACTGGGCAAGGATATCTCGCCGTCGCGCGCCCACCGCAAGCCGCAGTCCGATCTCGCGGACCCGCTCCGTCACCGTCGCCAGCATGATGTTCATGATGCCGATCCCGCCCACGACCAGCGAAATTGAGGCCACCGCCGAAAGCAGCAGCGACACCACGCGTGTGGTCGAACCTTCGGCATTCGCAGCTTCGGCGAGGTTGCTCACCATGAAGCTGTCTTCCTGACCCGTCCGCAACCGGTGACGCTGCCACAGGAGTTGGCGGATCGCTGCCATCGTGTCCTCGGCCGAGGTCCAATCGGCGAACTTGACGGTGATGTTGTGTACGAAGGTCGGATTGGCACGGCTCGTGCCAATGAACTGACGTCGCGCCGTCCTCAGCGGCACAAGTGCCACATCGTCCTGATCATCGCCCCACACGCTCTGGCCCTTCCGCTCCAGCAGTCCGATCACCGTGAACGGCACGTCGCGGATGCGGATCGCGGCGCCCAGCGGATCGGCTTTTCCGAACAACTTCTCCCGCATCGTCGTTCCGAGGAGCACCACGTTGGCGACGCGGTTGTTGTCCTCCGGGGTCATCTCCTGCCCGGCAATAACCCTCCACTCGCGCGCTGAGAAATATTCCGGCGTCACGCCGCGAAGCACGCCTTGCCAATTGGCGGAGCCGATCGTGAACTGCTCGCGGGCGTAGAGGAGTGGCGCCGCCACCACGACGCCGGGGATTTCCATTCCGATCGCCGCCGCGTCCTCTTCACTCAGCCGCGGCGCGCCACCGGCCCCAAGCCGCACGCTGCCCATCTTCGCACTGCCCGGACTGACGCTGATGAGGTTGGCGCCGAGGCTGCGGATCTGCGCAGTGATCCGTTCGCGCGCACCAACCCCGATCGCGATCATCACCACGACAGCGGCCACACCGATGATGATGCCCAACATGGTGAGCGCGCTGCGCATATGATGGGAGCGTAATGATCGCAGGGCGGTTCTTGTGCTACCGGACATTGTTGTACGCCAGCGCTAGACGGCGAGTGTCATCCAAAGGTCGGACCTGCTGTATGACAGGGGTGTCTGACAGAACGCGGCCGTCTCGAAAGGCTACAATGCGATCCGTATGGGCAGCTATCTCAGCCTCATGGGTGACCAGCACAATGGTCAGGCCCTCTCCATTGAGTCGGCGGAAAATTGCCATGATCTCCAGCCCTGTCTGGCTGTCGAGCGCACCAGTGGGTTCATCGGCCAGTAAAAGTAAAGGCTCCGTCACCAGGGCGCGGGCAATGGCAACGCGCTGCTGTTGTCCGCCCGAGAGTTCGGCAGGAGTATGTCTGGCCCGATCGGCGAGCCCTACCTTGGCCAGCATCGCCAGCGCTGCGCGCCGCCGCTCACCAGCCCACATGCGGCGATAGACAAGCGGCAGTTCCACATTTTCTAGTGCGCTGGCCCGCGGCAGCAGATTGAACGACTGAAACACGAAACCGATGTTCCTATTGCGGATCGCAGCGAGTTCATCGTGATGGAGTCCACCGACGTTTACCCCGTTCAGCCGATAGCGGCCTTCACTCGGACTGTCGAGGCAGCCCAGTATGTTCATGAAGGTAGACTTGCCCGATCCTGAAGATCCGATCACCGCGACGAATTCGCCTCGTTGAATCGTCATGGTCACCCCTTCGAGCGCCCACACCGGCTCTCCGCCAACACGGTAGCAATGGCGCAGCCGGTCGACGTCAATCAGAGCCATGGATACCTGACCTCACCACAACCGGAACTTGACCAGGACGGAAGACGCGTCATCGTCCCGACGCGGAGCAGTGGCAAGCCCCGTAATGACCTGCTGCCCCTCAGTCAGGTCGCCTGCCAGCACCTCTGTTGCACGACCGTCGGTGATTCCAAGCCGGAGCAAAACAAGCTTCGGCTCGCGGTCTGGCCCAAATACAAATACCTCGCCCGGGCTTCCCGCCTCTACGCCCGTTTTGGCAATGGCCGGCGCGGTCGATCGCGCCTCGTCCCCGGTATCACTCGGCGGCCGAAAACGCAGGGCCGCATTGGGCACTTTCAAGACCCCATGTCGCTTAGCCATTACCACGCTCAGATTGGCGGTCATGCCGGGCAACAGCAGCTCATCGGAATTTTGCGTACCGACCACCACTATGTATGTGACGACGTTTTGAACGACCTGCGGTGCCTTGCGTATCTGTTTTACCGTGCCGGTGAAAATTCGGTCGGGATAGGCATCGGCAGTGAAAGTAACCGGCTGCCCGAGCGCAAAACGGCTAATGTCGGCTTCCACCACGGAAGCTTCCACCTGCATCTCAGTCAGGTCTTGAGCTATGGTGAACAGTATCGGGGTCTGCAGGCTAGCCGCCAGGGTCTGACCGCCACTGACGGCGCGATTGACCACCGTGCCGGTGACCGGCGCGCGTACATAGGTGCGGTCAAGATCAATTTGGGCCTGCTGAAGCACCGCTTCCTTCTGCTTCACCTGGGCAAGCGTGTTGGCGAGCTCCGCTTCTGCCATGTTGAGGGTCGCCTTGGCGGCTCGAACGACTGCCGATTGCGACAGTTCCTCGGCCTGGGCGGCAGTCGCCTGCGCCTTGGCAGAATTATGCGCGGTATTCTCCCGCTCCCATTCACCCACCGCGATGATCTTCTGCTTAGCCAGGGAACGTTTGCGATTCACTTCCTGCGCCGCACCATCGAGCGCGATTTCGGCGCGTGTAGTCTGTGCGGCGGCAGAATCATATCTGGCCTCGGCGGTCTCCATCTCTGCCCTGGCCCGCTCGATCTGCGCCCGATGTACCGAAACCTGCGTTTGCGCCATCTCCCGTTCGGCAAGGGCTTGCGCTACTCTCGCTTCGTAAATCTCCGGCTCAACCCGGGCTATGACCTGGCCTTTGGTGACCTTGGAGTTGAAGTCGACATAGAGTTCCTTCACCCGACCCGAGAGCTGAGAACCGACTTCCACCATAACTAGCGCGTTCAGCGTGCCAGCCGCCTGCACCGTTGTGACGATATCGCCGCGCTCCACGGCTTGCGTGCGATAGGCGGGGGTATCGGGCCGGATCGAGGACGGCTCGAGGAGAGCTGAGAGCTGATTGAAGGCCGACAAAACCTGGCCGGAAGTCGCCGATGGTGTCGGTCCCATGGAACTCCCGGGCGTTACCGCCGCGCCGAGGATTACCGTAACGAACAAAACGCTGCGCATCATGTTCTGACCACCTCTGAGCCGGAAGGGAAAGGTAATCCCTTCCAGCTCTTTAATCTGCACTTGGCAGTGCCGCAGAGGAATTCTACAAACCTATAGAATAAACCCGTCAACAGCCAAATACATAGATGTTTATTCGAAATTTCGGATATTACTACTTGCAGTGGCCGGGATTACCCTCGCAGGCCGTCTCGGTCTTGTTGCCAATGTTGCCTTGGCCTTCAGCCGTATCCTGCGTTGCCGTGCCGAATGCATTGCCATTCACATCCTTCTTTGTCTCCGTGCATACGCAGTCGGGAGTGGCGCCGGTCTTCGTGCAAGACGCCACCGTGGATCCCCCGGCGGCGCAGAAGTCTTCGCACTGTGTCTGCGATACGCCGGGACAGGTCTGCGCTAGCGCTCCGCCTGTTCCAAGCAACAGTGCCCCACCCATGAAAGCCGCAGCCGCGGCCACCTTTAAACCACTACATCTACATCCAATAATCATGTTCTCCTCCGATTTTGCCAGAGCTAGAGTGTGCTGCGCAGGCCATCTCTGGCACTGGTCGGCAGCATGAGGGCGCAACAAAGCCCTCGATTCGGCTCGATCGATTATGCTGTGGGGGATGCGGAAGTTATGAGGCCGCCAGCAACGGCTTTAAGCCGCCGGGCCTCCCAAGACTCTTTCGGGTGACAAGACTCTTTCGGATGAAGGGCCCTCTGCGGCGCACAGAATCGCCGCAATACTTGGCCTGCGCAAATCGGCAGCGCCCATTGTCGTGCTCCAGTACGACTGTAAGCGGGAATATTTCTTCTTGCTAATATATTAACCATATTTGCGGAAGCTGGCAACCAGTATCTGGGATATACGTCGGTTGAGGTGCTGCTAAATCGATTGGTAGAACGGCGTGAACATCGCAATCGGCGTCAACCAGTATCAGTTGCGCCGCAGAGCGGGTTGATCGTGGAGCCGAGATGCACGATCACCCTGGCTTCCCGCCTACATCATCATCTCAGCACACCGGAAAAACCGCTTGAACTCAACTGCGGTTGAGGTTTTACAAGCCATCCCCGAAGCGCCGCGTGCCCATTTGGAGACGAAGAGCGCTCCAATATTTTAGACCAGCGTCTAAGAAAGCCTGGGGGACCGGATGACCAAGACAAGCACAAACAGGGTCGACTGGCGCGCGCTGTGGGCGAGCGGCGACCTGGCGCGCTTCTGCTTTATCGGCCTCGGCATTCTGCTGCACGCCACCAACGAAACCATGGTAGCAACGGTCATGCCGGCCATGGTCGGCGAACTCGCCGGCGTGCAACTGGTCGGCTGGTCGCTGGCGATCTACGAGCTCGGCGCCATCGTTGCCGGTGCGGCCGCCGGACGGCTGGCGAGCTATGTCGCGCTGCGTACCAACATGATGGTCGCCGCAATGCTCTATGCCGTCGGCGCGCTGGTCTGCGCCACCGCGCCTTCGATGCCGCTGTTCCTCTGCGGCCGCCTGATCGAAGGGCTCGGTGGCGGCGCGCTGGTGTCGCTGGCCTTCGTCTCGGTCGAGCGGCTGTTTGCCCGCGCGATCTGGCCGCAGCTTTTCGGCGTCATGTCGGCGATCTGGGGTGTCGCCGCCTTCAGCGGGCCGGTGCTCGGCGCGGTCATGACCGAATTCTCGTCCTGGCGCTGGGCCTTCGGCGTCTTCACCCTCGGCGGCACGGCCATGGCGCTGGCAAGCTTCCTCGTGCTCGATACGCCTGAAGCAACGAGGCAGGCGAAGGGCGGCTCGGCGCCGCCCTTCCCCTTTGCGGCACTTGGCTGCCTCGCCGGCAGCGTCGTGCTGATTGCCACTGCCGGCGTCGACATCGCCCTGCTGCGCTCGTCGCTGCTACTCACCCTCGGCCTGATCGGCCTGGCGCTGTTTATCTATATCGACGCACTGAAGCCGCGCTCGCGCCTGTTCCCGTCGCGGCTGTTCTCATGGCGCTCGCCGGTCGGCGCGGGCATGACCATGGTCGCGGCGTTTTCGGTGGCGACCTGCTCGTTCGCGGTCTACGGACCACTGCTTCTGACCAGCCTGCACGGCATTCCGATCCTGACCACCGGCTACATCATCGCCGCCGAATCGATCGCCTGGTCGATCCTGTCGATCCTCGTCGCCAATGCGCCACCGGAGCGCGAGCGGCTGATCATCGTCGGCGGGGCGCTGATGATCGCCACGGGCGTCGCCGGTTTCGCCTATACGGTGCCGGCCGGCTCGATCCCGCTGATCCTGTTTTGTGCTTTGTTGCAAGGCGGCGGCTTCGGCATAGCCTGGCCGTTTGTCACGCGTGTCATCGTGGCATCGGCCAAGGAAGGCGAGCAGACGATCGCCTCGGCCGCCGTGCCGACCATGCAGCGCATCGGCTATGCCGTGGGTGCGGCACTGACCGGCATCGTCGCCAACGCCAGCGGCTTTTCCGAAGGCCTGAACCGCGAGGCCGCGGCGAACGTCGCCGCCTGGCTGTTCCTGGCGTTTATCCCGCTCGGAATCCTGGGATGCCTTGCCGCCTTGCGGATTTCGGGGGCGAGCGCCGCGTAGCCGCTGCCAATCTCCCCCCTCGTGGCCCCACGAGCGGGGAGATCGCTAAACCACGACCGTCGTCAGCCGCTCGGCGATTAGTGTCGCGAGCCGCGTCGCCACCTCGTCCTTGCTCATCTCCGGCCATTCCTCGACGCCGGCCTTCGAGACGATCCGCACCTTGTTGCGGTCGCCGCCCATCACGCCTGGGGAACCATCTTCATGGGAGACATCATTGGCGACGATAAGATCGGCACCCTTTTTTGCAAGCTTGGCCTGGGCGTTCCTGACCAGGTCCTGCGTCTCCGCGGCGAAACCGACCACCAGCATCGGCCGCTTTTTGTGGTGCCCGACACCGGCAAGAATATCGGGATTTTCCACCATCTGCAGCGCCGGTGGCCCCTCGCCCGCCATCTTCTTGATCTTTTCCCCGGCCGAACTTTGTGTGCGCCAGTCGGCGACAGCCGCGACGAACACTGCCGCGTCGGCCGGCAGCAGCTGCTCGACGGCGTCCTTCATCTCGACGGCCGTTTCGACGTGCAGCGTGGCGACGCCGGCCGGATCGGCAATGCCGACCGGGCCGGAGACGAGACGCACGTCGGCGCCGAGCCTGGCCAGCGCTGCCGCGATGGCGTGCCCCTGCTTGCCCGACGAGCGGTTGGCGATGTAGCGCACAGGATCGATCGCTTCATGCGTCGGCCCAGAGGTGACGATGATTTTCCTGCCCGCCAGCGGCTTTGGCCGGCTGTCGAGCAGCGCCTCGATCGCGGCGACGATCTCCAGCGGCTCGGCCATGCGGCCCTCGCCCACCTCGTTGCTTTCGGCCATCTCGCCCTTCGCCGGGCCGACGAATGCGACGCCGTCCTTGCTCAGCGTCGCACAGTTGCGGCGGACCGCCGGATGCGCCCACATTTTCGGGTTCATCGCCGGCGCCATCAAAACTCGCTTGTCGGTGGCGATGAGCACGGTCGAGGCAAGGTCGTTGGCATGGCCATTGGCGAGCTTTGCCATCAGGTCGGCGGTGGCCGGCGCCACGACCAAAAGGTCGGCCTCGCGCGACAGCCTGATATGGCCGATGTCGTGCTCGTCCTGCCGATCGAACAATTCGGTGAAGACGCTGTCGGCCGACAGCGCTCCGGCCGACAGCGTGGTGACGAATTCCTGCGCCGCCGCGGTCATCACCACGCGCACCGAAGCACCACGCTCGCGCAGCCGGCGGATCAGGTCGAGCGCCTTGTAGGCGGCGATGCCGCCGCCGATGATCAGCAGGATGCGCTTGCCGGAGAGGATGCCTCGCGGGCTGGAGACGCCGACCACCGGCGTTGCTGGACTCTGCGAACTCGTCAGTTCGCGCAGTGTTTTCTCGATCTGGTCGATGCGACCGGCCGAACCGAACTGACCTTCGACCGCTGCGCGGATCATCACCCGCGCCTGGTCTTCCATCGACCGGCCATTCTCCGCCGCCAGTCGGCGCAGCAGGTCCTTGACCTCGTCATCAAGGTTGCGGATCGTGATGCTGGCCATCTGATTGCACCTTGCCCGGAGTTGCTGAGTGCAATGATAGCAATGCAATCACTTTGCAACAAGCGCTAGAATATACGCCAGGCGATATACACCAGCGTCAGCGCGATCACCCACAGCGCCAGCCGGCCGGAGCGGGTGTAGCGTGCCTCGGCCTTGCCGATGGCGCGCGCAGTCCTTTCGTCGAAGCGCAGGCCGTTTTCGGCCATCAGGTCGATCTCACGCGACAGCCGCTCGGTGCGGGCGGCGAGGTCTGGCGCCTGGCGGGCCAGCGCCAGCAGCGCGTTGGCACCGTCGCGCGCATCGGCCAGCAGCGCGCGCGGGCCGAGATTGCGGGCAATCCAGCCGCTGACCACCGGCTCCGACGTCTTCCACATGTTGAAGGCCGGATCGAGGGTGCGGGCGACGCCCTCGACAACGACCATGGTCTTCTGCAGCAGCACCAGTTCGGATCGCGTCGCCATGTCGAATAGGTCGGTCACCTCGAACAGCAGCGTCAGCAGCTTGGCCATCGAGATGGTCTCGGCCGGCTGGCCGTGAATCGGTTCGCCGATCGCCCGGATCGCCTGGGCGAAGGCCGCGACATTGTGCTGGCGCGGCACGTAGCCGGCCTCGAAATGCACTTCGGCGACGCGCTGATAATCGCGCGTGATGAAGCCGTAGAGGATTTCTGCGAGGAACCGGCGCTCCTTCCTGCCGAGCCGGCCGGCAATGCCGAGGTCTACGGCGACGATGGTGCCGTCGGCCTCGATAAACAGGTTGCCCGGGTGCATGTCGGCGTGGAAGAAACCGTCACGCAGCGTATGGCGCAGAAACGACTGAACGAGGTTGGCGGCAATCGCCTTCAGGTCGTGGCCGGCGGCGGCTAAGCCGGCAATATCGTTCATCTTGATGCCGTCGACCCATTCCATGGTCAGCACGTCACGACCGGTGCGCTCCCAGTCGACCGACGGCACACGGAAGCCGGGATCGTCCTTGGTATTCTCGCCGAGCTCCGAAAAAGCCGCCGCCTCCAGCCTCAAATCCATTTCGATTTTGGTGGTCTGGGCCAGCGTCTCCGTCACCTCGACCGGCCGCAGCCGGCGCGACGACGGGATGTATTTTTCCTGTAGCCGGGCGGCGAGGAAATAGCTCTCCAGATCGCGAAAGAAGCGGCGGCGCACGCCCGGCCGGATGACCTTTACTGCTACCCGGGTAATGACGCCGTCCTGCAGGGCTTCGGCGGTATGAACCTGGGCGATCGAGGCGGCGGCGACGGCCTCGCCAAAACTGACATAGAGCTCGTCGATCTTGCGTCCGAGCGATGCTTCTATCGCCGCTATGGCCTCGGCCTTGGGAAACGTCTGCATCTTGTCCTGCAGCATGGCGAGATCGAGCGCGATATCGTTTCCGACGACGTCCGGCCGTGTCGCCAGGAACTGGCCGAGCTTGACGTAGGACGGGCCGAGCCGCACGACCGCCTTGGCCAGCCTGTCGCCGCGCTCGTAGGCAAGCGCGCGACGGCGGGTGAATAGCCGGGCCATGCGCCAGCCGAATTTCGGCAAGCCGAAGAGCTCGTCACCGGGCAACGCCGCGATGACGCCCTCGCGCACGAGCACCCAGCCGGCCCGCACGAGCCTGAAAGCAGCGCCGATGCTGCTCATGGCTGGCTTTGCCCTGCCGGTTTCCTGAACTGGCGCAAGGCACGTCGGAAAATGCGGGCCAGCCTCAAAGCTTCCAGCCCGAATGAAGCGCGGCAATGCCGCCGGAGTAGTTGCGGAACGAGGCGCGCTCGAAGCCCGCGCGCGAAATCATCGCCGCGAAATTCTGCTGATTGGGAAACTTGCGGATCGATTCGACCAGATAGGAATAGGGCTCGTCATCGCCGGTCACCACCTTGCCGATCCGCGGAATGGCGTTGAACGACCATGCTTCATAGACCTTGTCGAGCAGCGGCATCTCGACCTCGGAGAATTCAAGGCAGAGAAAGCGCCCGCCAGGCTTCAGCACGCGATAGGCTTCGGCAAGCGCCACATCGATGCGCGGCACGTTGCGGATGCCGAAAGCGATGGTGTAGGCGTCGAAAGTAGCGTCGGCAAAAGGCAGTTCCTCGGCATTGGCTTCGACGAAATCAGTATTTGCCGACAGGCCTTTTTTCTCGGCCCGGTCGCGGCCGACGGCGAGCATCGAGCCGTTGATATCGAGAACCGTTGCATGAGCGTGCCTGCCGCTCGCCTCGACGATGCGGAAGGCGACATCGCCGGTGCCGCCGGCAACGTCGAGAACGCTCCAGCCCGGCCGCTTCGGTGGATTGAGCCAGGCGACCATGGCGTCCTTCCACAACCGATGCAACCCGGCCGACATCAGGTCGTTCATCAGGTCGTAGCGGTTCGCCACCTTGTGGAAAACATCATTGACCAGAGACTGCTTGTCGCCTGGCCCTACCCGCTTGAAACCATAGGAGGTTTCCATGCCGCCCGCAGCAGTGGTTCTTTCACCCGACATCATTTTGATCCGCCATAAAATCGGCGGGACCATAGCCGATCGATGGTGCGGGCGCTATTGTTTAAGGCGCGGTGTTCGGCCGCGCTTCGAAGCAGGTTCCGGAAAAGTGTCACACGGTTTTCCGACAGGAACTTGCGTCATAAGAAAAAGCCTGACGGGATAATTGAATGCCTTTGAAAGCAGAACTGCACTGCCACATAGAAGGGGCAGCGGCGCCTGAACTCGTCCTCCGCCAGGCTGAGAAATACGGCAAGGATGCCTCGCCCTACATCCAGGACGGCTCCTTCGTCTGGCACGACTTCACCTCTTTCCTCGCCGCCTACGACTTCTCGTCGGACCTGTTCCGCACCGAAGAAGACTATGCGCGGCTGGCCGACCATTACCTGACCAGCCTCGCCCGCGACGGCGCCATCTATTCCGAGGTTTTCACCTCGCCCGACCATGCCAGCAAGGCCGGGCTGTCGCCGAAGGCCTATACCGACGCGCTCGGCGAAGGCATGGCCCGCGCCAAGGCGAAGACCGGCATCGAAGGCCGCATGATCGTCACCGGCGTGCGCAATTTCGGTGTCGAATCGATCGAGCGAGCGGCGCGTTTCGCCGCGCGCTGCGGGCATCCGCTGGTCACCGGTTTCGGCGTCGCCGGCGACGAGCGGATAGGCGACCTGGAAGATTATGTCAGGGCCTTCGAGATCGCCCGCGAGGCCGGCCTCGGCATCACCGTCCATGCCGGCGAATTGATGGGCTGGGAGAGCGTCGAGGCGGCACTCGACCACATCCGCCCGTCTCGCATCGGCCATGGCGTGCGCGCCATCGAGAACCCCGAGCTTGTGCGGCGCATCGCCGACGAAGGCGTCGTGCTCGAATGCTGCCCTGGCTCCAACATCGCCCTGAAAATCTTCGACAGCTTCGCCGACCATCCCTTCCCCGCCTTGCGGGCAGCGGGCTGCAAGGTGACGCTCAACTCCGATGACCCGCCCTATTTCTGGACCTCGCTGAAACGCGAATACGACATCGCTGCCGAGCATTTTGCGATGGACGACAAGGCGCTCACCGCCGTCACCAGGACGGCCATCGAGGCAGCCTTCGTCGACAGGAAGACCAGGGCGGTGCTGCTGGGCAGGCTCGGCGCCAAGGGCAGGTGAATGGTGAATGGTTCACCCGGCGCTTCGGTTCGTCAAACGCGAGTTTTCCGCGCAACCAAGGACTCGCAAACCAGTTCACTATTCACTATTCACCATTCACCATCCACTTGCGCAGTTGGAGAACACCATGAAGGGCGTTACCGTCGTCGACCATCCGCTTGTCCAGCACAAGCTGACCATCATGCGCAAGAAGGAAACTTCGACGGCCGGCTTCCGGCGGCTGCTGCGCGAGATCTCGCTGCTGCTCGGCTACGAGGTCACCCGCAACCTGGAACTGACGACGACTACGATCGAGACGCCGATCGAGACGATGGAGGCGCCGACGCTGGAGGGCAAAAAACTGGTCTTCGCCTCGGTGCTGCGCGCCGGCAACGGCTTGCTCGAAGGCCTGCTCGATCTGGTGCCGGCGGCGCGTGTCGCCCATATCGGCCTCTATCGCGACCATGAGACGCTGGAAGCGGTCGAGTATTTCTTCAAGGCGCCGGGCGACCTCGCCGACCGGCTGGTGATCGTCGTCGATCCGATGCTGGCGACCGCCAATTCGGCGATCGCGGCGATCGACAAGCTGAAAGGCCGCGGTGCCACCAACATCCGCTTCCTCTGCCTGTTGGCGGCACCAGAGGGCCTCGAGCGGTTTACCCAGGCGCATCCCGATGTTCCGGTCTTCACCGCTTCCATCGACCGCCAGCTCAACGAAAAGGGCTACATCATGCCGGGTCTCGGCGATGCCGGCGACCGCATGTACGGCACCAAATAGATCCGTTTACCGATTGTTTACGCAAACGGCTGGTTTCCGCACTCGTTAAAGCGGCAATCACCATGTCGGACTAAGGATCGGCAACCACAAAGGCCGGTCCATGCTGCGCAAGCTCCTCATCCTTGGCGTGTTTGCCGGAACGTCGGCATCGCTGCCGATCGTCTATCAGTCCAATTCACAGGTAATCGAGCGGCTGTTGAAATCCGCCATCGGAGCCAGGCCGGCCGACACCCAAACCGACCTGAATCTCGCCGCCGTCCCGGACAGGCCCACAACGCCGCAGCCGCTCGGCCGCAAGGTCGTCGTCACCGCGGACTCGCGCGGGCATTTCATGTCGGTCTTCAAGTTGAACGGCCGCCAGATCGACGGCATGATCGATACCGGTGCCACGCTCGTCGCCATCAACACCTCGACTGCGCGCAGGATCGGCATCTCGCTCAATTCGACGGACTTCAGCCATCAGGTCAACACCGCCAATGGTGCGATCAAGGCCGCCGTGGTGACGATTGATCGCCTGCAGATCGGCAAGATCACCGTCGAGGGCGTCGAGGCCGTCGTGCTCGACGACAGGGCGCTGCACACCAACCTGATCGGCATGAGCTTTCTGCAGCGGCTCGAAAAATACCAGGTCGAAGACGGCAAGCTGCTGCTGGTTCAGTAGAACGTGATCCCGAACCGCAGGTCCTCGCCAGCGAAAAGTGGGGACCGGTTTTCGGACAAGATCGTGGTCCAAAGGAAGATAGAGACCATCCGATACCATCGGAATGGCTCTACCCGCGCGGCAGGATCCGCCGGATGACGGTTTTCTCCGTGGCCGGTTTGGAAGTGCCGATGGTATAGGCCGAAAGCACGGCGGCCGCGGCCGCTTCGGCATTCCCGGTATTGCGGGCATGGACCAGCGCCAGCGCTTCGCCGGTCCGCACTTCAGCGCCGACCGGCAACAGCCTGGTGATGCCGACGGCGTGATCGATCCTGTCGTCGGGCCGCGTCCGCCCGCCGCCAAGCCCGACCACGGCAAGCCCGATCTCGCGGGTCGCGATGCCGGTGACAAAGCCGTTCGCGCTCGCCTTGACCGCGAATTCCGTTGCCGCTTTCGGCAAATATTTTTCCGGATTGTCGACAAAGTCGACGGGACCACCCAGTGCCGCCACCATGCGCGCGAAGATGGAAGCGGCGCGGCCGCCGGCCAGCGTTTCGGCGGCGCGGCGCAGGCCGTCCTGGTTGGACGACACCAGGCCTGCCGATTGCAGCATCTCGGCGGCCAGCGCCAGCGTCACGTCCTCCAGCCGCCGGTCGCGAAAGCGGCCGGTGAGAAAATCGACGGCGTTGCGCACCTCGACCGCATTGCCGGCGGCGGACGCCAGCGGCTCGTTCATGCCGGTGACCAGCGCCGAGGCCTTAAGGCCGGCGCCACTGGCGACGTCGACCAGGCTGTTGGCCAGTGCGGTTGCGTCGCGCGATTTCTCCATGAAGGCGCCGTTGCCGACCTTGACGTCAAGCACCAGCGAATTGAGGCCGGCGGCCAGCTTCTTCGACAGGACCGAGGCGGTGATCAGCGGCACCGATTCCACCGTTCCCGTCACATCGCGGATGGCGTAGAGCCTGGCGTCGGCGGGTGCCAGATCGGCGGTCTGGCCGATGATGGCACAGCCGGTTTCGAGCACGGTCTTGCGGAACCGCGCAACATCCGGCTGGCTGATATAGCCGGGGATCGCATCCATCTTGTCCAGTGTGCCCCCGGTATGGCCCAGACCCCTGCCGGAAATCATCGGCACATAGGCGCCGCAGGCAGCGACGATCGGCGCCAGCATCAAGGAGACATTGTCGCCGACGCCGCCCGTCGAATGCTTGTCGGTGACAGGGCCGGGCAGATCCGACCAGTCGAGCACATCGCCGGAATCGCGCATCGCCATAGTCAGCGCCACCGCCTCGTCGCGGCTCATGCCGTTGAAGAACACCGCCATGGCAAAGGCGCCGACCTGCGCGTCGGTGACTGTGCCGGCGGTCAGACCCTCGATGAAGAACGCTGTCTCCTCAGCCGAGAGCTTCTGGCCGTCGCGCTTGCGGCGGATGATTTCCTGGGGAAGCATCAGGCGTCGACCCTGTGCTCCGGAAGCCCGTCCTGAAAAACACGCTGCAGAATGGTCGCCAGCCGCGCGCCGCCGACCGGCGCCATGTCCTTGGTCTCCTGGTGCGACAGCTCGGCTCCGGTCATGCCGGCGGCAAGGTTGGTCACGACCGAACACGCTGCGACGCGCAGCCCGAGGAAGCGGGCGAGAATGACCTCGGGCACCGTCGACATGCCGACCGCGTTGGCGCCCATGACGCGCGCCATGCGGATCTCGGCGGGCGTCTCGAAGCATGGGCCGGAGAACCACATATAGACGCCCTTGTGCAGCGTGGTACCGGTGGCCTTCGCCGCCTGCTCGATGGCGGAGCGGAGACCGGCGTCGTAGGCTTCGGTGAGGCCGACGAAACGGCGGTCGCTCGGTTCGCCGATCAGCGGGTTGGAGCCCGAGAAATTGATGTGATCGGTGATCAGCATCACCGAGCCCGGGCCCATCCCGGGATCGACCGAACCGGCGGCGTTGGTGAGGATCAGCCTGGAGATGCCGAGGCCGGCGAGCACCTCGAGTGCCGGCCGCATCGCCGCCGCGTTGCCGTGCTCGTAATAATGCGCCCGGCCGGACAGCATCAGCACCGGCGTGCCGGCAAAGAGCCCCGCCACCACCTCGCCGGCATGGCCGCTGACTCCGCTTCGGGGAAACCCCGGCAAGTCGGCGTAGGAGATGCGCACCGCATCCTCGACCTGGTCGACAAGCCCGCCAAGCCCTGACCCCAGCACCAAGGCGGTGGCCGGCGCCAGCCCGTCCAGCCTTTCGACGAGGTGATCGAGCGCTTCCTTCATTTCAGCACATCGCCTTCAAACCCGTATGGCAGCAACTCGCCCATGGTCACGGTCTCAACCACGCCGCTATCATCGCAGAGATAGAACTTCGTCTCCGGCCGGCAGAATTCCGCCAGCCGCTGCCGGCAGCCGCCGCAGGGCGAGCATTTTGCCACGCGTTCGGCGATCACGGCGATTTCCGTGATCTTGCCGCCGCCGCCCATGACGTAGTGGCCGAGCGCGGTGGTTTCGGCGCACCAGCCCTCCGGATAGGACGCGATCTCGACATTGGCGCCGGTGAAGATACGGCCGTCCTCGGTGCGCAACGCCGCGCCGACCGGAAATTTCGAATAGGGCGCATAGGCCTTGGCCATGGCGGCTTTCGCCGCTTCGAACAGATCATGAGCCATGATAGATCAGCGTTCCTTGACATAAGGCACGCCGCCGGCGCGCGGCGGGATTGCCTTGCCGATGAAGCCGGCAAGCAGGATGACGGTCAGCACATAGGGCAGCGCCTGCATGAATTGCACCGGCACCTTGCCGATCAGCGGCAGCGGCGTGCCTTGCAGGCGGATCGACGCGGCGTCGAGGAAGCCGAACAGCAGGCAGGCGAACATGGCGTTGACCGGTTTCCATTTGGCGAAGATCAGCGCGGCCAGCGCGATGTAGCCCTTGCCGGCGGTCATGTCCTTCACGAAGCCGCCATTCTGCACCATCGACAGATAGGCGCCGGCAATGCCGGTGAGCACGCCGGTGCAGATCAGCGCCCGGTAGCGCAGCCAGGCGACCGATATGCCGGCGGTGTCGACCGCGGCCGGGTTCTCGCCGACAGCGCGCAGGCGGAGCCCGAAGCGGGTGCGGAACAGCACCCACCAGGTGAACGGCACGGCCAGGAAGGCGAGATAGACCAGCACGGAGTGGCCGGAGATGAGTTCCGAATAGATCGGCCCGAGGATCGGCGCGCTCCTGAGCGCATCCGCGCCCGGCCAGGTGATTGCCTCGAACCGCTCGCCGGCGGCCAGCGCCGGCGTGCGCCCGCCTTGCTGGAACCAGGCCTGGCCGAGCATGATCGTCGATCCGGCGGCAATGAAATTGATCGCGACACCGGAAACGATCTGGTTGCCGCGATGGGTGATCGAGGCAAAGCCGTGGATCAGCGCGAAGGCGACCGAGATCAGGATGGCCATGCCGAGGCCGATTAAGGCCGAGTGGAAGACCGAGGCGGCGGCCGCACCGGCGAAGGCGCCGACAAGCATCTTGCCCTCGAGCCCGATGTCGAAGACGCCGGCCCGCTCCGAATAGAGGCCGGCGAGGCAGGCGAGCAGCAAGGGGACCGAAAGGCGGATGGTCGAGTCCAGGACCTGCACGATGGCGTTGAAGAAATCCATCTCAGGCGCCCTTCCCCTTGACCGCTTCCATGCCGACCGATTTCGGGCTGAGCGAGGCGAACAACGCCTGGACGTAGGGCCGGAACATATGCTCGAGCGCGCCGGCGAACAGGATGACGAGGCCCTGGATGATAACGATCATGTCGCGGCTGATCGCCGGCATCTCGAAGGCGAGCTCGGCGCCGCCCTGGTAGAGCATGCCGAACAATATTGCCGCCATGACGATGCCGACCGGATGCAGGCGGCCCATCAGCGCCACCGCGATGCCGACGAAACCGGCGCCCGAAACGAATTCGAGCGCGACATTGTGCTGGTCGCCCATCGTCGGGTTGAGCGCCATCATGCCGGCTAGCGCGCCCGAGATCATCATCGCGATGATGATGATGCGGATCTCCGAAATGCCGGCATAGCGCGCCGCTTTCGGGCTGTGGCCATAGGTGCGCATCTCGTAGCCGAGCTTGGTGCGCCAGATCAGCACCCACACCAGAAAGGCCATGGCTAGCGCCAGCAGGGAACTGACGTTGAATGGCGCCGAACGGATTTTGGCGCCGAACAATTCGATGACCCAGTTGAGCTTCGGCAGTTGCGCGCCTTCGAGGAAGGTGCGCGTCTGCGGTGCCATCGAGGCGGGGGGCTTCAAGTACCCGACCAGCGCACGGACCATGACGCTGGCGGCGATGAAATTGAACATGATGGTGGTGATGACGATGTGCGAGCCGCGCTTGGCCTGCAGATAGGCCGGGATCAGCGCCCACAGCGCGCCCATCGCCGCGGCGGCGATAATGGCGATCGGGAAGGTCAGCCACCAAGGCAGCACGCTGTCGAAGGCCAGGCAAACAATGCCAATGCCGAGACCGGCGATATAGCCCTGGCCCTCGCCACCGATGTTGAACAGGCCGCAATGCGCCGCAACCGCCACCGAAAGCCCGCTGAAGATGAAGGTGGTGGCATAGAAAAGCGTGAACGCGATGCCTTGGCCGCGGCCGAAGGCACCCTCGACCAGGACGACGGCTGCGCGCAGTGGGTTCTCGCCAACCAATATGACGACGAAGCCGGCAACGACGAAGGCGACGAACAGATTGATCAGCGGGATCAGGACGTAGTCGGCCCAGGCCGGCAGCTTGGCATAGGGAGTGCTCATTCCGCCGCCTCGCGCTGCTCGACGCCGGCCATCAGCAGGCCGAGCTCGCCCTCGGTCGCGTCGGGGCCGCGTTCGCCGACGATGCGGCCGGCAAACATCACCAGGATGCGGTCGGACAGCGAGCGGATCTCGTCGAGCTCGACCGAAACCACCAGCACCGCCTTGCCCTGGTCGCGCATGGCGATGAGGCGCTTGTGGATGAATTCGATGGCGCCGACATCGACGCCGCGCGTCGGCTGGCCGACGATCAACACGCCGGGATCTTGTTCCATTTCCCGCGCAAGCACGATCTTCTGCTGGTTGCCGCCGGAGAAATTGGCGGTCTTGAGGCGGCAGTCCGCCGGGCGGATGTCATATTTGACGATCTTGTCCCTGGCATCGTTACGGATGGCATCGATGTCAAGGAACGGCCCCTTCAGATAGCGCTCGTCGTCCTGATAACCGAGGATCGAATTCTCGTTCTCCTCAAAGGCCAGCACCAGGCCGACATGATGGCGGTCCTCCGGCACATGGGCAAGGCCGCGCTCGCGCAGTTCACCAGGGTCGGCGGCGCCGGTGAGGTCGATCGGCTTGCCGTCGAGCATGACCGAGCCCGAAACGGCATGCCTGATGCCGGAAATCGCCTCGAGCAATTCGGACTGCCCGTTGCCGGCGACGCCGGCAATGCCGACGATCTCGCCGGCATGGACGTCGAAGGAGACGTCGTCGACCATGGTGACGCCGCGGGAATCCTTCACCGTCAGGTTCTTGACCGCGAGCTTGACGCCGCCGGCCTTCGCCTCGCCCTTCTCGACGCGCAGCAGCACGCGCCGGCCGACCATCAGCTCGGCCAGTTCCTCGACCGTGGTCTTCCTGGTTTCGCGTGTCGCCACCATCGTGCCCTGGCGCATCACCGAGACGGTGTCGGTGATCGCCATGATCTCGCGCAGCTTGTGGGTGATCAGCACGATCGTCTTGCCCTGCTCCTTCAGCTGCCTGAGGATGCGGAACAGATGGTCGGCCTCGGCCGGCGTCAGCACGCCCGTCGGCTCGTCGAGGATCAGGATCTCGGCGCCGCGATAGAGCGCCTTGAGGATTTCGACGCGTTGCTGCAGGCCGACCGGCAACTCCTCGATGATGGCGTCGGGATCGACTTCGAGCCCGTATTCGCGCTCGAGCCGCTCCAGCTCGGAACGCGCCTTGGCGATGCTCTTCTTCAGCAGCGCATCGCTTTCGGCGCCGAGAATGACGTTTTCCAGCACCGAGAAATTGTCGACCAGCATGAAATGCTGATGCACCATGCCGATTCCGAGCGCGATCGCATCGTTCGGCGTCTTGATCGATGCCGGCTGGCCGCCGACACGGATCTCGCCGGAATCGGCCTGGTAGAAACCATAGAGGATCGACATCAGCGTCGACTTGCCGGCGCCGTTTTCGCCGACGATGCCATGGATGGTGCCGCGCATAATCTCCAGATTGATGTCGCGGTTGGCGCGCACGGCGCCAAAGCTCTTGTCGATGCCGATCAGCTCGATTGCGGCTTGCGCCATGCAGCCTGTTCCCACAGTTATTTTTTTACCGCTTGGTCAAACGCCTAGCATGACGCCCAGTCTGTGCCAATCGGGTCCCTACCAATTGGCTGGAGCAGGGTTCACTCTCGACAAATCCCGCCATGCTTGTCAATTTCCAACGTGGCCGCACCCTGCACAATCGCCTGATCGAGGATTTCAAATGACCATGCCCGAGGACCGGCTGACGACGCTGGAAATCCGCGCCGCCGAGCAGGAGAAGACCATCGAGGAACTGTCGGGCCAGATCGCCGAGCAGTGGAAGGTGATCGAGCGCATGCAGCGCAAGCTCGACGCGCTGGCCGAGCGCTTCCTGGCGCTGGAAGAACAGGCCGCACCCGATGTGCCGGTGACAAAGCCGCCGCACTGGTGAGCGGGCCGACAAGACAAAACCGCCGGGCTTCCACCCGGCGGCTCGTCAGTTCAGCAGTGCCAGTCGATCAATAACGGCAATCGATCAATACGGGCAGGCATTGTCCGACATGTAGTCGTGCACCTTGATGGTGCCGGCTATGATGTCGGCCTTGGCTTTTTCGACCGCCGCCTTCATCGCATCGTCGACAAGCGCCTTGTTGTTGTCGTCCATGGCGTAGTCGACGCCCCCTTCCTTGAGGCCGAGATCGTTGACGCCGGCCGTGAATTTGCCGTCCTTGGCATCCATGAAGGTGTTGTAGACGGCAACGTCGACGCGCTTGACCATGGAGGTCAGCACCTTGCCGGGCTGCAGGCCGTTCTGGTTGGAATCGACGCCGATGCCGAGTTTGCCGGCGTCGGCCGCTGCCTGCAGCACGCCGACACCGGTGCCGCCTGCCGCCGCGTAGACCACGTCGGCGCCCTGATCGATCTGCGTCTTGGCGATCTCGCCGCCCTTGGCCGGATCGTTCCAGGCTGCCGGCGTATCGCCGGTCATGTTCTGGATGACGTCGGTGGCGCCGGCCGCCTTGGCGCCGCCGACATAGCCGCAGCCAAACCTGCGAATCAGCGGAATGTCCATGCCGCCGACGAAGCCGACCTTCTTGGTCTTGGAAGCCATCGCCGCCATCACGCCGACGAGGTAGGAGCCTTCCTGCTCCTTGTAGACCAGGGAGCGGACATTAGGCTTGTCGACGACCATGTCGATGATGGCGAATTTGGTGTCGGGGAACTCGGTGGCGATCTTGTCCAGCGCATCTGCCCAGGAGAAGCCCGCCATGACGATCGGGTTGCGGCCGTCCTCGGCGAAGCGGCGCAGCGCCTGCTCGCGCTGGGTGGCGTTGCTGACCTCGAATTCCACATAGGGGATGCCGGTCTCGGTCTTGAACTTTTCAGCGCCGTTGAACGACGCCTCGTTGAACGATTTGTCGAACTTGCCGCCGAGATCATAGAGGATCGCGGGTTGAATGTCCGCGGCGAAGGCCGGAAGAACCATTGCAGCTGCGGCCATAAGGCCGAGAACGATACGTTTCATGTGATCCACACCCCTGTCGGTTATTTGTCCATTATGCACCGCATGCCGGCCCGGTTCTCCGGCAGGCATACGGTGTCGGGCAGGAGTGTCTTCCTCCCGCTTCGGGTCAATCTGGCACGGCCCGAAACAAAATTCACGTGGAATTTTGACCCTTTGGAAAAGCATGGCGCCGCATCGCGGCGCCACAGCATGTTCCTTGCGTCAGGGGCATAAAATCAGGCGGAGACGGCGACCGGAATGGCGCAGGAGACGCCGGTTCCCTGCAGGCCGCAATAGCCGTAGGGGTTCTTCGCCAGATATTGCTGGTGGTCTTCCTCGGCAAAGTAGAATTCCGGCGCCGGTGCGATCTCCGTGGTGATCTTGCCGCGTCCGGCACCGCGCAGCGAAGCCTCGTAGGCATCGCGCGAGGCGAGCGCCGTCTGGTACTGCGCGTCGTTGAACGTATAGATCGCCGAACGGTAGGTGGTGCCGACATCATTGCCCTGGCGCATGCCTTGCGCCGGGTCGTGGCTTTCCCAGAATAGCTTCAAGAGCTCGGCATAGGACACGATCTTGGGATCGTAGACGACGAGCACGACTTCGGCATGGCCTGTCAGGCCCGTGCAGGTTTCCTGATAGGTCGGGTTGGGCGTGACGCCGCCGGCATAGCCGGCCGCCGTGACCCAGACGCCCTCGACTTGCCAGAACAGGCGCTCGGCGCCCCAGAAGCAGCCCAGCCCGAACATCGCCGTTTCCATCCCTTCGGGATAAGGACCCTTGAGCGGCCTGTTCGAGACAAAGTGCTTCGATGCGGTCGGGATCGGCCGGTCGCGGCCGGGCAACGCCTCGGAGGGTTTCGGCAGGTTGAGCTTCTTGTTCAGCATGTCGCTGAGAAACATGTGTGGGTTCCTTTTCTTCTTGGTTGAGCCTCCCCGGTACGGGAACACCGGGTCAGGCTGGAAATGTCAGGTTGCGGCGAACCGCCCGCTGGGGCGCTGCCGCCTGTAACCGATGGCATAAAGAATGAACGCCAGCACCGCGAACACGGCAAAGCCGGGCTGGCTGAGCACCCAGGCGATGGCACCATCCCACAGCAGCGGGTTGATCTTATCGCGGACGAAGCTTTCGAAGGCGCCGCGCGTATCCGGCGAGACAGCGAGCCAGCTGGTGTTGAGCGGGGTCATCACCAGCGCCGAAGCCGCCACCGAGCGGGTCGCATCGAGCACGGCCATGATGACCGAAACCGAAAGCGCGACCATTGCAGCGAGACGAAAGACGAAGCGGAACATCCGGACCCTTCCTCCCCAGGAGTTTATCAGAATGTCGTGTCGGACTGTTAGATAGGATCTACCCGCTTATTGCACAATCGCGACACGTGAAGTTGAACCCGCGACCGCCGGTTCGCCGGAACCGGTGGCGCCGTCGGACGGCAAGCACACCTCCGCCGATCATTTCGATAGGCTCCCAACGGGTGCTCCGATAACATGGGCTGAGCATCCCTATCCGGCAAAGCGAATAGACTGCCGTTATGTCTTGGCATTCGGCACCGGATCGACTAGATGAGCCCCGCGCCTGTTGCTTTGACGGCTCAGGTGCGGGAAAGGGTATCCGCTGGTTGACGGCGCCCACGGCCGGAATTCCGGCCGGAATCCCAAGGGAGAGGCATCTCCCCAACCCGCACGGCGAAACCGGCCGCGGCGAAAATGCTAAAGGATGGAGAGGTGGCCGAGTGGTTGAAGGCGCACGCCTGGAAAGTGTGTTTACGGGAGACCGTAACGCGGGTTCGAATCCCGCTCTCTCCGCCAGTTAAATCTCACCGGCTCGCCGAGTCTGAAGGGACACTGGACGGCGACTGCCGCTGCGGTGCAGGTATCTTGGGGCAGGCAGAGGGGGCGCGAAGGCTACGGAGCGGCTTTCATCTTCGCCGCACCCTTACCTCAGATCAGCCCACAACCGATCGGCCCGCGCTTCACCAGAAGCACGGGCTTAGTCGACACGGCACTGTCGCCGCCCCGTCTAGCGCGGGACCGCTTGTATTTCCGAGACTGAGCGCTCTGTTTCGGCGGAGAAAACCACGAAGGCAAAGATCAGCACGGCGGCAGCGACAATCATTGAGCCAGTGGCGACGATCGGCTCGAGCGCCGGATTTCCCTGCAGCATCAGGTAAAGCGCCGGCAGCATTACGACCAGGCCGAGATTGTAGACGCCATAGTGGATCATCGCGCTCCTGCGGGCAGCCTTCGCCGGGTTCAGCGCATAATAGCCGCCGAATATTGCACTGGTGACCCAGCCCAGCAGGTTGATGTGCGCGTGAGCCGGAAACGCGCCGTGATCGCCTGAAATTGCCATCTGCAGGCCAGCTGCAATTCCCAGAATAAGAAAAATGATGGCTGTCTTGAAAAAGAGTTCCGAAACCTTAGGCATGTCATTCTCCCAAACCCGTTTTGCCGCCGCATCATGCTGTGGTTCCGGCGATCTTGCCAAGGGACCGTCGGGCCTGCGGAGCCATTTGTCACCGGCCTGACAGCCCGTTGGCGGCCGGCCGCCGGGCTTGGCCGGTTGCGAGTCCAGCCAGCAAAAAATATGCACTCACGCTAATTTAATTGCAACATTACCGGCAAGGCTCCATGTCGTTCTCGCTAGCGAAGTGTCCTGCACGATGGTGGTGCCATACGCGCCAAAGGTCTGCCCGTCAGTGTTGCAGCAAGGCCTCGCCAAACTTCTCCCACAGCTGTGCGCAATCTGTTGCTCTGAGGCTGGGGGTTCCAAGTGGGCCATATCTGATGACGGCGGCGTGAACATCATAGCCAACGATAGGTGCATTGGCGACAAAGTGGATAGCCTCGCCCAATCGGCGGGGGCCAATTGGCGCATCGGTTTTGTTGGTGATGTCGAAGACACCAAGAATATCCGCTTCCTGATTCCTGGCTGCCAACGCAGCCGCCATTACCCTTTCTTGCATCATCGAAATCTCTCCTATCGGTCTAAGTCTAAGAACCGTGGCTTGTGCCGGTCCGGCAGCTGACAACCGGCAAATCGAAGTGCCTTTTGCAGCAGCATCTCGATTGGCTCTTGCTGCGAGCCACTCCGCCCGCTCCCGCGGCAAGCCGATAAGGCAACTGCCAGCGAAATCCGCAGGCACGTCCACAGTCGCATCAAACACGGCCCACGTGCCAGTCGGCTCCTGAACGGGCAAAAACCTCATAACAGCGCCTGCTAATATACTATGCCGACTGTGAGGACGAGACTTTTTCCTGCATCAACTAAACGAATGAGAGCTGGTGTCGAAGTGCCGGGCGACGCTCGTCGAAAACAAATCGTCGGCGACATCGCCTGGATCGAAGGTGGGCCTGAGCAGTGATCCGGCCGCATTCGAGGCTCGCCGACCGGGACAAGCACAAGACGCAGCGCCGGCACGCCTCGTCAGATGTTACTTTCTGCCCTGCGGATAGATCGTCTCGCCGCGCTTCAGCATCTCCACGAACGCCGCGATCTTCTTCTTGCGTCCGGCTTCGGTTTTCATGTTGTGGATGCGGAAGGCGAGTGCGAAGCGGTTTTGGCCGCTGAGCTTTGCCAGCATCTCTTTCGCCGTGGGCTCGGCGTCTATTGCCGCCTGGAGGTCGTCGGGGATCTTCATCTCCTTGCCGCTCTTGTAGGCGCGCGCCCAGCGGCCGTCGGCCTTGGCCGCATCGACCTGCCTCAGCCCGTGCTCGGTCATCCGGCCCTCCTCGATCAGCCGGGCGACATTGTCGACATTGATCTGGCTCCAGGTGCTCTTCTTGCCGCGCGGGGTGTAGCGCTGCAGGTAGCTTTTGCCGTCCAAGGCCTTGCGCACCGCATCGATCCAGCCCCAGCACAACGCCACGTCGATGGCTTGCTTCGGAGTGATCGACGGCAGTCCCGAATCGAGCTTATGGATCTTGATCCAGACTTGATCCTCGCTGTCGTGATGCTCGCCAAGCCAGGCATGGAAGCTTTCGGCATCGCTAAACTCGCGCACCTTGGCGGGGTCGACCTTGACCGGCGCCATCAGACTGTCCGCCCGTGACGCAGGCGCGTAACGACGCCGAACCGGTTGCCGGCCGCGTGCGCGCTCATCTCAGCTCCGAGTCCGCAATCCGCAGGCCTGGTGATTCTCGCCGGCACGCATTCAGCCCGCACGATTGGGCGTGCCGAGGACATGGGATTTCGGCGGCAGCATGACGTCGTCGAATGTCTGCGTGAACATCGCCGCCGCAAAGAAAGCGACGGCGCGCAGGGTTTCGGTGCCGGTGTTGACGAGGTCGTGCCTGACCGGCGTCGGAAGTACCAGGACGCTGCCGGGCCCGACCGGGTGGGTGCTGCCGCCCTCGATGTGCAGGTCGCCGGTGCCGGCGATGATGTATTGCGTCTCTTCGGTGGCGTCGCTGTGCCAGCCGAGCCGCTTGCCGGGCTCGATCTCGTAGACAATGACCGAGGACTGGGTGGTGCCGTGCCCGCCGTAAACCGCGAAAGCGCCGGCCCATTTGACCGACGGATCGTCCTCTGCCCAAACCAGCGAACGTTCGAGCCTGTCGGATGCGACGACTGCTGTCATGGCTTCGTTCCTCTCAGCGAATTGCGAACACGAATCTAGATGATTTTTCTGGTCTGCGTCAGCAAAACTGGCTGCTGACCGTTCCCTCGCCCATAGCGTGACGATTTGTCGGGCCGCGATCCGACCTATTCTACTCTCGGGCCGGATCACTGAGCCGATTCCCCAATGCAACCAAGCCTTTACCTTTTAGCCAGTTTTAAGTTGCCCCTGCGTTGCGTTCGTGGTCCGGTACAACCAGGGCGCTCAATGCGGCATTCGGCAACGGTCGCCCCACCGACCGTCAAGGCAACACACCGTCGAGCCAACACAGGAGATAGCAATGGGCATTTTCGACAGTATCAAAGGTGCGATTTTCGGAAACGCGGTTGCGGCCGAAGCGCCGCCGGCGCAACCGTCTCCCGCGCCTGCTTCGAGCACGGCCACCCAGCCGACGGCGCCTACCCGATCCGCCCCGGCTGCAACCCCGGCTCCGGCCGCGCCGGCCGCGCCGTCCTCTGCCCCGGACATCGCTGCCATTCTCGACAAGGCGGTGGCCGCGAAGGGGCAGAAACTCAACTGGAAGAATTCGATCGTCGACCTGATGAAGGCTCTGAATATCGACAGCAGCCTCGGCGCCCGCAAGGAGCTTGCCCACGAGCTGAACTACACCGGCGATATGAACGACACTGTAACGATGAATCTGTGGCTGCACGACGCACTGATGAAAAAGCTGGCCGAGAATGGCGGCAAGCTTCCGAGCGACCTGGCCGCCTAGAGTCACAAGACAAGCAATTCCAGGAAACTTGTGAACGGTTTTCCGTCCGGAATTGCGTCAAACAAAAAATACAGACCGGTTCGGCGTTTCCGTGAAACGACGAACCGTCCCGGTCCTGCCCGCACCGTGGTTCTTGCTGCGCTGGCTTCGGCCGCAACCGAGCAGACCACACTGCCAAGCATCAGACTGCCAATAAATTAAATTGAGACCGATCCCGGCCGCCGGGATTGGGTCTATGGCGAAGTCGCATGGCACAAAAGCGCTGCCGCCTCGCGCCCGGATTGCCTCCCGCAAAACCGACGATTTCGGTCGCTGCCCACGCGCTGGTAGGACCACCATTTTGCTGGCGAAACGCGACGTTCGGCGTATCATTCTCCCGGGAGAGGGTTCATGGTGGGAGGAAGCCAATGAACGTGGTGCAGCGGGTGACGGTCGCCGACCTGACGGCCCAAGAGCTTGTTTCATCTGCGCTTTCACGGTTCGGTGCCGGCGACACCATATCGACGAGGGCGATGCTGGACATCGTTCGCAGGACGGCTCCGGCCTGCGGCAACAGTGACGACGATCTGGTCGAACTTATCGTCATGACGGCCGTTGGTAGGACCATGGGCGTCGTGTTCGACCATCGCTCCCATTAGCAATCCGGAACGAATACCAGGCTGCGCCCAGGAGCAGTGGCGGGCGGTTGGCAGCGCCGCCAAAGAGGCCAGCCTATTTGTGCGCGAAGGCCGGCCTGACGCCAAGCCCCTGCTTTGAGCAAACCGCCGCGCATGCCGGGTCATGCCCGAGGGCAGGCAACTGGGCGACACGCTCGAAGGAACTCGCTGAAATCTTGCCCGTTATGCTCTCGTCGAGATGAGGAGAGCTGCCATGGCCGACGACAAAACCAAGACCGATAGTCGCGACCGCTCACGAATGGCGGGCGGCGAAGACTACGAGGTACGTCACTTCGCCGAGGAAGCGGGCATCACCGCGGATCAGGCACGCACGCTGATCAAGCGCCACGGCACCGACCGCAAGGTGCTGAACGAAATCGCCGAAAGCATAAGAGCGTCGTAATGGCTGACAAGAAAACCACAATGGCCGACCGCAAGACGCGCGATCCGGACGAAAAGGAGGCTCTGCGTCTGGCCGAAACCACCGACGTTTCGCCGAAGCAGGCGAAGGATCTGATGCGCAAGCACGGCAAGGACAACCCGAAGGTCGAGAAGGAAGCCAAGAACTTCAAGGCCGAGGGCTAAGCCGCCGAGCCGATTGGACGCGCGGCACAGGGTTGTGGCCGCAATCCTGCAGCTTATCGGTTTTCTAACAAATTCGGCCTATCCCTTCCGTTATCGCGGCTCAGGGATGCCATATGCGCGGGATATCTGGTGAGGCGAGGCCGTCGATAGACGACATTCGGCGTGTGAGGCTGATGTTTTGCCTGCTGGCGGCGGTCGTGATGGCGGCGGCACTCCTCGCCTTTGCCACCTCCCTCCTGCAGGATCCTGATAGCTGGTGGCACATCAAGGTCGGCATGGATATGCTGGCAAGCCGCACATTCCCCACCGTCGACATCTATTCCTACACTTTTGCCGGCCAGCCATGGATCGCCAAGGAATGGCTTAGCCAGGTTCTCCTTGCAATTGCCTATGAAGCCGGCGGTTGGAACGGCGTGGTGCTGCTGGCGACTGCGGTAATCGCGCTGACGGCCTTCTTGACGTCGTGGTATCTCAGCGCGTGGTTGAAGCCGACGCTGGCGATAGGACTGACGCTGGTGCTCGCGCTCGTGATCGGACCAATCTATGTCGCCCGACCCCACATCTTTACCTTGCCCATTATCGTCGTCTGGACCGCCGGTCTTTTCCAGGCCGCACGCGACGGGAAAGCGCCGCCTTTATGGCTGCTGGCGCTGCTTTGCGTGTGGGCCAATCTCCATGCCACCTTCACCTTCGGTTTCGTCATCGCCGCCTTCGCCGGCCTCGATCTGCTTATGCGCACGCGCCTATCGAACCCCCGGCTGCTGGCCAAGTGGATTGCTTTCGGGCTGCTTTGCCCGCTGGTCAGCCTGCTCAACCCCTATGGCGTCAAGGCCATACTCGCCACATTCACCGTGGCCTATGGCAATGAGGCGGTGCCTTACATTGCGGAGTGGCAACCCTTCGACGCCTCGCGGCACACCCTCCAGGAGGTGGCCCTGCTGGTGGCGTTTTTCGGGCTGCTCGTGTCGAGATTGCGCATTGGCTGGGCCAAGGCGCTGTTCGTTGTCTTCACGTTGCACGTCTATCTCACCCACATACGGTTCATGTATCTGTTCTTTCTTCTCGTGCCGGTGGTCCTTGCCGTCGAGGTCGCGCAACAATATCCAGTGCTTTCAGCCGAGAAATGGGCGGCGGAAAAGCGCGACGGACTTGAACAATTTTTCGCACGGCAATTTTCCAGGATTTGCGCTGGACTTGCCGTTTTGCTGGTTTTGGCGGCTGCCGCCTTCACGACCTATCCGGTCGCGCCGAGCCAGAAGACCTCGGCCAGGGACGCACTGGCCTTCGCCCAAACCCATAATCTGTCGGGCAATCTGCTGAACTCCTACGATTTCGGCGGTACGCTGATTTTCCATGGCATCAGGACGTTTATTGACGGCCGCGCGGATCAGCTCTTCCTGAATGGCTTTACGGAAAAGGATGAGCAGACTGGGCACAGCCGGGGCAAGCCGATCCTGAAAGCCCAACTCGAGAAATATACGATAGGCTGGGCATTGTTGACCGCCGACGACAGCCGCATTCCGTTGTTCGACGAACTGGGCTGGAAGCGGGCCTATGCGGACGACTACGCGGTGATCTACACCCGCGCGGACTAAGCCCCGGCAGCTTCGCGCGCCGGTGCGCACCTCCCTCCTGAAGCTGTGGCCAGCGCCGAGGCGGCGAAATCCTTATGGGATTTTGATTTCTTTGCTCCGCGTCCCGTCTCGAACCTTTATGGCACTTTGACCCATATTCACAGGAGCGGTGTATCCAGCCGCCGATATGATGCGGCGACGGGTTTGGATACTTTGTTAAAGTAAACAAACAACATAAGGAAAATGCGCGGTGGACATAGTTGTTGTCGCGATTGGAATCGCGTTCTTTGCTCTATGCTTCGGCTATATAAAAGCCTGCGACAAGCTGTAAGTTTACGGGATCGTAACATGCTTTTCGACTATATCCTCGGCGGCGCCGTGACCTTGTTTCTTCTCGCCTACCTGACATACGCCCTCGTTCGCCCGGAACGCTTCTGATCTCCGCTGGCAAGGAGCCAACCCCATGACAATCAACGGATGGCTGCAGATCCTCGTCTATTGCGGGATCGTCGTTCTGCTGGCCAAGGCGC
Source organism: Mesorhizobium sp. M0800 (assembly GCF_040320095.1). Taxonomy (NCBI): domain Bacteria; kingdom Pseudomonadati; phylum Pseudomonadota; class Alphaproteobacteria; order Hyphomicrobiales; family Phyllobacteriaceae; genus Mesorhizobium; species Mesorhizobium sp. M0800. Next base: position 123,576 of record NZ_JAMYOZ010000002.1, on the reverse strand, counting down.
TCGGCGGCTACATGCATCGCGTTTTCAGCGGCGAGCGCACATTCCTGTCGTCAATTCTGGCCCCGCTCGAGCGCGGGCTCTACCGCATATCAGGGACCAGCGAGCGCGAGGAGCAGCACTGGACCTCCTATGCGGCGGCCCTGCTGTTCTTTAACCTGGCCGGCTTCCTGGTGCTCTATTCGCTGCAACGGCTGCAAGGCGGCCTGCCCTACAATCCGGCCGGCATGACCGCCGTCGAACCTGGGCTGGCCTTCAACACCGCCGCCAGCTTCATGACCAACACCAACTGGCAGAACTACGGCGGCGAAAGCACGATGTCCTATCTCGTGCAGATGGCCGGCTTGACCGTGCAGAATTTTCTGTCGGCGGCGACTGGCGTCGCCATTGCGGTCGCATTGATCCGCGGCTTTGCTAGAGCCTCAGGCAAATCGATCGGCAATTTCTGGGTCGATATGACCCGCGGCACGCTCTACCTGCTTTTGCCCTTTTGCATCGTGTTGACTCTGGTCTATGTCTATCTCGGCATGCCGCAGACGCTCGCTGCCTACGTCAACGCGACGACGCTCGAAGGCGCGCAACAGACTATCGCGGTCGGGCCGGTCGCTTCCCAGGTTGCCATCAAGATGCTCGGCACCAATGGCGGCGGTTTCTTCAACGCCAATGCAGCGCATCCCTTCGAAAATCCCGATGCAATCTCCAACCTGATCCAGATGGTGACGATCTTCGCCCTCGGCGCGGCGTTGACCAATGTCTTCGGCCGCATGGTAGGCAACCAGCGCCAGGGCTGGGCAATTCTGTCGGCTATGGGCGTGCTGTTCATCGCCGGCGTTGCCGTCTGCTACTGGGCGGAAGCCGCCGGCAATCCGCTCGTCCATGCGCTGGGCGTCGACGGCGGCAACATGGAGGGCAAGGAGAGCCGCTTCGGCATCGCCCTGTCGGCACTGTTTGCCGTCATCACCACGGCCGCATCCTGCGGCGCGGTCAACGCCATGCATGACAGCTTCACCGCACTCGGCGGCATGATCCCCATCATCAACATGCAACTCGGCGAGGTTATTGTCGGCGGCGTCGGCGCCGGCTTCTACGGTATCCTGATGTTCATCGTCATTGCCGTTTTCGTCGCCGGGCTGATGGTCGGACGCACGCCCGAATATCTCGGCAAGAAGATCGAGGCCAAGGAGGTCAAGATGGCTATGCTGGCCGTGCTCTGCCTGCCGCTTGCAATGCTGATCTTCACCGCTATCGCGGTGGTGCTGCCGACCGGCGTTGCTTCCATCGCCAATGCCGGCCCGCACGGCTTCTCAGAGGTTCTCTATGCCTACACCTCGGCCGCGGCGAACAATGGCTCCGCCTTTGGCGGCCTCAGCGGCAACACGCCCTGGTACAACGTAACGCTCGGCATCGGCATGCTGATGGGCCGGTTCCTGGTCATTGTTCCGGCGTTGGCGATTGCTGGCTCGCTGGTTGCGAAGAAGACCGTCCCTGCCTCCGCCGGCACCTTCCCGACCGACGGTCCGCTGTTCGTCGGGCTGCTGGCCGGTGTCATCCTGATCGTCGGCGGCCTGACCTTCTTCCCGGCCCTGGCGGTCGGACCGATCGTCGAGCACCTGGCGATGATTCACGGTCAGACATTCTGAAACGGCGATGCCCTGGTTCAAGATCATACCTCGAAAGGTCCGGCATCGCCCCGAGCCGGAGGGGGAGAAAACGCCCCCTCCTTTCCCGACGCTGTCCACATTCCTCGCTATTGCGGCAGCCTTGATCATGATCTGGCTGCTGGCTTACGGGCCGCCGCACCTTCGTTCGGCACACGATCGACCGGTCAACAACATCGACACTGGAGCTACCAAATGAGCCCGTCGAAATCCGTGAGCATCATGGATACCCGCATTCTGTGGCCCGCTATCGGCGGTTCCTTCAGAAAACTGAACCCGCGCACCTTGATGCGAAACCCGGTGATGTTCGTCGTCGCCGTCGTCTCGGCGCTCACCACCGTGCTGTTCGTCAAGGATCTCGTTACCAGCGGCGGCGATCTTGGCTTCACGCTGCAGATCATCATCTGGCTGTGGTTCACCGTGCTCTTCGCCAATTTCGCCGAAGCGGTGGCCGAAGGCCGCGGCAAGGCGCAAGCTGACTCGCTGCGTCGGGCGCGAACCGAGACGCAGGCCAAGCTGTTGAACGGTGGCGACCGCAGCAAGTTCAAACTGGTGCCCGGCACCAGCCTGAAGGTCGGCGACATCGTCCTTGTCGAAGCCGGCGACATCATCCCCTCGGACGGCGAGGTGGTCGAAGGCGTGGCGTCGGTCAACGAGGCGGCCATCACCGGCGAATCCGCACCGGTCATCCGCGAATCCGGAGGCGATCGTTCGGCGGTGACCGGCGGCACGCAGGTCTTGTCCGACTGGATCCGCGTACGCATCACTGCGGCTGCCGGTCATACGTTCCTCGACCGCATGATCTCGCTGGTCGAGGGCGCCGAGCGCCAGAAGACACCCAACGAGATCGCGCTCAACATCCTGCTCGTCGGCATGACGCTGATCTTCGTGCTGGCGACGGCGACGATCCCGAGCTTCGCCTCGTATTCGGGCGGCTATATCTCGGTGACCGTGCTGGTCGCCCTGTTCGTTACCCTGATCCCGACCACAATTGGCGCCCTGCTGTCGGCTATCGGGATTGCCGGCATGGACCGCCTGGTGCGCTTCAACGTGCTCGCCATGTCGGGCCGCGCCGTCGAGGCGGCCGGCGATGTCGACACGCTGCTGCTCGACAAGACCGGAACCATCACGCTGGGCAACCGTCAGGCGACGGCATTTCGTCCGGTCAAGGGCGTCACCGAACAGGAACTGGCCGACGCGGCTCAGCTTGCCTCGCTTGCCGACGAAACGCCGGAAGGCCGCTCGATCGTCGTCCTAGCGAAGGAAAAATACGCCATCCGCGCCCGCGACATGGCAAGCCTGCACGCGACTTTCGTGCCCTTCACCGCGCAAACCCGCATGAGCGGTGTCGATCTGGAAGGCTCCTCGGTCCGCAAGGGCGCAGTCGATGCGGTACTTGCCCACGTCAACCTCTCGACCGTTGCCACAGGCAGTACGCGCCCCGGCAGCGACACCGTCCGCGACCTTCAGGCGATCGCCGACGAGATCGCCAAATCGGGTGGCACTCCACTCGCGGTCGAGCGCGACGGGCGCCTGCTCGGCGTCGTCCATCTGAAGGACATCGTCAAGGGCGGCATCGCAGAACGCTTTGCCGAATTGCGCCGCATGGGCATCCGCACGGTGATGATCACCGGCGATAATCCGATGACCGCGGCGGCGATCGCGGCGGAAGCCGGCGTCGACGACTTCCTTGCCCAGGCGACGCCCGAGGACAAGTTGAAGCTGATCCGCGACGAGCAGGCTAAAGGCAAACTGGTCGCGATGTGCGGCGATGGCACCAACGATGCGCCCGCCCTTGCGCAGGCCGATGTCGGCGTTGCCATGAACACCGGCACGGTCGCGGCGCGCGAGGCCGGCAACATGGTCGATCTCGACAGCGATCCGACCAAGCTGATCGAGATCGTCGAAATCGGCAAGGCGCTGCTGATGACGCGTGGCTCGCTGACCACCTTCTCCATCGCCAACGACGTGGCCAAGTATTTTGCCATCATCCCGGCAATATTCGCCGTCTTCTACATCGCCCCGGGCCAGACCGCCGGGCCGCTGCAAGCGCTCAATGTCATGCATCTGGCGACGCCGCAGAGCGCTATCCTCTCGGCCATCATCTTCAACGCGCTGATCATCATTGCGCTGATCCCGCTGTCGCTGAGGGGCGTCAAATACCGCGCGGTCGGCGCCGGTGCGCTGCTCAGCCGCAATCTCATTGTCTATGGCCTTGGCGGCGTCGTAGTGCCCTTCGTCGGCATCAAGATGATCGACATGGCCATCACCGCTCTCGGTCTCGCCTAAGGAACCACGTCGATGCTCAATCAAATCAGGCCCGCGATCGTCATGATCGTCTTCTTCACCATTCTGACGGGTTTGGTCTATCCGATCGGCATGACCGGCATTGCCCAGGCGCTGTTTTCGCGCCAGGCCAATGGCAGCCTGATCGAGAAGGACGGCAAGCTCGTCGGTTCCGAGCTGATCGGCCAGGCTTTCGAAAGCGACCGCTACTTCCATGGCCGCCCGTCGGCTGCCGGCGACGGCTACAATGCCGCCGCCTCGGGAGGCTCGAATCTCGGCCCGACCAACCCGAAGCTCATCGACAGGATCAAGAGCGACGCCGAAAAGCTGAGAGCCGAAAAACCGAGCCAGCCGGTACCGATGAATCTGGTCACCACGTCCGGCAGCGGCCTCGATCCGCATATCAGCCCCGATGCGGCCTATTTTCAGGTTGCCAGGGTGGCCAAGGCCAGGGGCGTCGATGAATCCAGGATCAAATCGCTTGTCGACAGCCATGTCGAAGATCGCGAATTGGGATTCATCGGCGAGGCGGTGGTCAATGTGCTGGCCCTCAACCTTGCGCTGGACGATGCGATGAAACAGTGAAGGACCGGCGCCGGGATCGACACCGAAGCCGGCGCCGTCCATGATTGACCCTTATGCCAGACGACAGCCGCACCGCCGAAACCAGGCCCTCTCCCGACGCGCTGCTCGAGCATGCCGAGCGGGAGGAGCGCGGTCGCCTGAGGATATTTCTCGGCGCCGCCCCCGGTGTCGGCAAGACCTACGAGATGCTGATGTCGGGCCGCGCCAGGCTGGCCGACGGGGTCGACGTGGTGATCGGCATCGTCGAGACGCACGGCCGCAAGGAAACCCAGACGCTGGTCGAAGGCTACGAGGTCATTCCTCGCCTTGAGATCGATTACAAGGGGCGGATCCTTGAGGAGATGAATCTCGACGCCATCCTCGCCCGGCACCCGGCGCTAGTTCTGGTCGACGAACTCGCCCACACCAACGTCGCCGGCAGCCGTCACCCTAAGCGCTATCTCGACGTCCAGGAAATCCTGACGCACGGCATCGATGTCTACACGACGCTGAATATCCAGCACGTCGAGAGCCTCAACGATGTGGTGGCGCAGATCACCCGCGTCAGGGTGCGGGAAACTGTCCCCGACTCCATAATCGACCAGGCCGACGACATCGAGATCATCGACCTCACTCCCGACGATCTGATCAAGCGGCTTGAGGAAGGCAAGGTCTACATCCCCAGCACCGCCCAGCGCGCCATCGAGAACTATTTCTCGCCGGGCAATCTGACGGCGCTCCGGGAATTGGCGCTCCGCCGCACTGCCCAGCGGGTCGACGAGCAGTTGCTGACCCACATGCAGGCCCACGCGATACCCGGGCCTTGGGCGGCGGGGGAAAGGGTTCTCGTCTGCGTCGATGCGCGTCCGGGCGGGGCGGCCCGTGTACGTTATGCGCGGAGGTTGGCCGACCGGCTCCGCGCCCCTTGGACGGCGCTTCATGTCGATACCCCTCATTCAGCTGCCATGCCCGAGGAGGACAAGGATCGGCTGGCGACGCAGCTGCGCCTTGCCGAGCAGCTCGGTGCCGAGGTGACGACCATTCCGGGTCAGAACGTCGCGCAAGACATCGTTCGGCATGCGACGGCGAACAACTTCACCCATATCGTGATCGGCAGGCCGACCCGATCGCGCTGGCGGGAATTGATCGAAGGCTCGCTCACTTACGATCTCATCCGCAATGCCGGCGACATCAGCGTCCATGTCATTTCGGGAAACGAACGCAACGCCGAGGCGACGTCGAGGACCGTCAAGGCGGCGGACGAGCAGTGGCAGTTCGAGATCTGGCCCTATCTCAGGGCCACGGCCTATGTTGTTGGCTCGCTCGCCTTCGCCGTTCTTCTCGACCAGTTTCTCGACGTCCGCAATCTGGCGATTATCTTTCTCATTGGGGTCCTGACGTCGGCGGTGACCGGCGGTCTCTGGCCGGCTTTGTATGCCTGCCTCATCAGCGCCATTGCCTTCAACTATTTCTTCCTGGAACCACGCTACACGCTGACGATCGAGGATCCGGAGAGCATCGTTGCGCTGGCTGTCTTCCTGGTTGTTGCGGTCATTGCCAGCAATCTAACAGCGCGCGTGCAGCGTCAGGCGGTCGCTGCGCGCTCGCGGGCACGCGCCACAGAAGATATTTATCTCTTCTCAAAGAAGCTCGCCGGCGCTGGGACGCTTGATGACGTTCTCTGGGCGACTGCCTTCCAGATCGCCTCGATGCTGAAGCTGCGCGTGGTGCTGCTTCTGCCGGAGAACGGCACAATTGCGGTCAAAGCCGGCTACCCACCCGACGACACGCTGGCCGAGGCCGACATCGCAGCAGCCCGCTGGGCCTGGGAGCATAACCGCGCCGCCGGGCGCGGCGCCGACACGCTGCCCGGAGCAAAGCGCCTCTATCTGCCCTTGCGGACCGGACGCACGGCGGTGGGCGTTGTCGGCCTCGACAACGACAAGCAAGGTCCGCTGCTGACACCCGAGCAGCAGCGTCTGCTCGATGCGCTCGCCGACCAGGCGGCGGTCGCCATCGAGCGCATCCAGCTCGTCGCCGATGTTGACCGGGCCAAGCTCGCGGCCGAGGCAGACCGTCTGCGCTCGGCCTTGCTCACCTCCATTTCCCACGATTTGAAGACGCCACTTGCCGCCATCATGGGCGCGGCCGGAACACTCAGGGACTTCGAGGCCGCACTTCCCGAGCAGGACCGGACGGAACTGCTGTCGACCGTGCTCGATGAAGCGGAGAGGCTTAACCGCTTCATTGCCAATCTGCTCGATATGACCAAGATCGAATCCGGCACGATGGAGCCGAACTATGCGTTTCACTATCTCGGCGACATTGTCGGTTCAGCTCTGTATCGGGCCCGCAAAATCGTCGGCGAGCATAAGACCGAGATCGACATTCCATCGGATCTGCCGATGTTGCGGGTCGACCCCGTTCTGTTCGAACAGGTGCTGTTCAACCTCCTCGACAATGCTGCAAAATACGCGCCGCCAGGTTCGACGATCCGCCTGCAAGCCTGGGCCGACAACGGCTTCGTCATCCTACAGATCATGGATGAGGGACCAGGCATTCCGCCAGCGGACCTGGAGCGCGTTTTCGACACTTTCTACCGTGTGCGCAAGGGTGACCAGGTGCGTGCCGGCACGGGGCTCGGCCTGTCGATTTGCCGCGGCTTCATCGAAGCGATGGGCGGGACGCTCTCGGCGGCAAACAGGTCCGACCGCTCGGGGGCGGTTTTCACCATCAGGATGCAGGTGGTGCCGGCGGAACTGCCCAACCTCGGCGAACCCGATGCGGGCCATCAAAATATGGACGATCTGGCATGACGAGCCTGGACGTCAGGATATTGGTGGTCGACGATGAACCGCCGATCCGGAAACTGCTTCGCGTCGGGCTTGGCAGCCAAGGCTATGCGATCAGCGAGGCGCCGAACGCCAGGGCGGCGATTGAACTCATCGAGACGGAAAAGCCGGACCTTGTGCTGCTCGATCTCGGCCTCCCCGGCATGAGCGGCCATGATTTGCTGCGCAAATGGCGGGATGATGGCCTGGACATTCCCGTGGTTATTCTTTCCAGCCGCACTGATGAGGCCGGCATCGTGTCCGCCCTCGAACTCGGCGCCGACGACTATGTCACCAAGCCGTTCGGTATGAACGAGCTTGTCGCACGCATCCGCGTAGCGCTTCGCCACAAGTTTCAGCAGCAGGGTGAGAGACCGGTGTTCCAAACCGGCGACCTCTCCGTCGATCTGGTGAAGCGCGTCGTCAAGATCGAGGACAAGGAGATAAAGCTCTCGCCGAAGGAATACGACATTCTTCGCACCTTGGTGCAGCACGCCGGCAAGGTTCTCACCCACCAGTTCCTGCTGAAGCAAGTCTGGGGCGATTCCACCGACGTTCAATATCTCAGAGTCTATGTCCGGCAACTCAGGCTAAAGATTGAGAAGACGCCCGACCAGCCCCGCTATATCACGACCGAGACCGGCGTCGGATACCGGCTGCGCGAAGTCGATTGACGCGAGGAGCATCCGAAGCCGAAATGCCTCTTCCAATCCGCTTCAAATCAGCGGCGGCCATGGTGTCGCCGGACAAAAGCCCTATATTAAGGAAAGATCGGTTTTGTGCGGGAATGAATGGATGTCACGGCTTCGTCTATTGACGTTTTTAGGGTTGGCAATGCTGACCGCGGCGATGCTGTCGGGCGTAAATCCTGCTGCATCGGCACAGGTCGTCAGTCCCGCCGACCGCAACGTGTTGATCCAGCAAGACCAGTTGCAGATGTTGGAGAACAGGCTGCGGCGGCAGCAATACCAGCAGCAGCAACAGCAGTACCGTGCCCAGGATCGCCAAATCCCAACACCTCAACGGCAGGAGGTGCCGCAGATGAGGCCAACTTGCCAGTTGCTGCCGTCGGGGAGCGGCTTTGTCAGCACCTGCCGCTGACGACCGGCCCTTTCCATTTATTTAGCCGACTTATATATTGTGGAAACCGCTCCGCTTGCGCCCCCGTTGAAAGCGGCCGACTTTGCAACGCTGCCCTTGCCGTTTGGGCACCGATTCGACTGGATTATCGAATGGCAGCCAGCAAGAAGAAGGTTGTACGCAAGGCAAGGAAGGGCGACGGGGTTCGCCAGGTCGCGGCGATTCCCTTTCGGCTGAACGAGCATGGCGATGTCGAGGTGATGCTGGTCACATCGCGAACGACGAGGCGCTTCATCGTGCCGAAGGGCTGGCCGATGAAGGGCAAGAGCGGCCGCAAGGCGGCCACTGTCGAAGCACAGGAAGAAGCCGGCGTTCTCGGCAAGACACTGAAACAACCGGCCGGCACCTATTGCTACTGGAAGCGGCTGGCGAACCTCTTCGTCCGTGTCGACGTCGTCGTCTATTTGCTGGAGGTAACCGAGGAACTTGCCGACTGGCAGGAATCCAAGAGGCGTCAGCGTGCGTGGCTGGCACCAGCCGACGCGGCGTTGCTCATCGACGAGCCGGATCTTTCGACGCTGGTGAGGAACATCAGGATTGCCGAGCTGGAGCATAATCCCAAAAAGCAGGGTCCGGCGTTCGGAAAAGATCCCGCTCAATAGAAGATGGAGGCCTGCCCCGACTGTGTCGGGATGGAATTGGTTCCAGCGCCCGCCGCCGCCGTCTCTTGAACCGATGCCTCACTGACTGCCATCGTCTTCCTCGGGCAGAGGCCGCCGCGCCGGCGTGCCGGTATAGGCCCACAGCCATTCGCGCGGCAGCGGCCCCTTGTTGCGGTCGCTTTCCTGCGACTGTTCCCACGCATGTGCGAGGATGCCGACCGAGCGCGACAGCACGAAAAGGCCGCGCGTCAGCGGCGGCGGAAAGCCGAGCTCGCCGTAGATGACGGCCGTGGCGCCGTCGATATTGAGCGGGATTTTTTTGCCCTTGCGCCGCGCCACCTCGGCCTCGATCGCCTCGGCGATATCGGCGAAGCGCCCGCTGACAACGCCGCGCGCGGCAAAGTCGCGGGTTAGCTCGATGAGGCGGGGCGCCCGCGGGTCGACCGGATGGAAGCGATGGCCGAGCCCGGGCACATAGCCGTTTTCCCCGGCAAGGAAACGATCGAGCCGCGCCGACACGGCGTCCGCAAGCGGCATGCCGGCGTCCAGTTCGGCAGCGATGTCTCCGTAGAAGGAAAGCGCCTGTTCGCCGGCGCCGCCATGCACATCGCCAAGCACGTTGACGGCTGATGCCATGGCGCTGTTGATGCCGACGCCGCAGGTGATCGCCATACGGGCGATGGCGATCGACGGCGCCTGCGGCCCATGGTCGACGGCAGCACCCAGCGCGATGCCAAGCAGCGCCGCCTGCTCCTCGCTTGGCAGTTCGCCGCGCAGCATCAGCCAGATCATTGCCGGAAGGCTGACGCGGCCGATCAGATCCTGGATTTCATAGCCGCGCAGCCGGATGACGCCGGGGCGCATCTCGATGATGCCGGTCTGCCACCATTCCTCGCCGCGCGCGCGGCCAGTCTTGTTTTCCGTGTCGCTCATGCCTTCTTTTCCGTGCCGCTCATGCCTTCGCTCTTTTCCTGGCGCGTGGCGGCAGGCCGGCAAAAACCTCGTCCATATGCTCGCCGAGCCCCGGCGGCGGCCTGCTCGGCAAAGGTGCCTCGCCATCGACCATGAAGCCGCCGCGCACCACGGTCAGCGGCCTGTCCATCCCGGACACTGCCGGGAAGCGCGCCGTCATGCCGCGCTCGATCACCTGTCGCTCCTGCAGTACCTGCGGGATTGTCAGCACCCGGCCTGCCGGCACGCCGGCGCGATTGAACGTCTCCTCCCAGGCGGCGGCCGAGCCGCTCGCCAAGGCATCCTCGATCAGCGCTTTCAATGCAATGCGGTTCTGCTTGCGCGTTTCTCGCTCGGCAAAGCGGACATCCGACGCCAGCTCCGGCCGGCCGATCAATCGGCAGAGCGCGACGAACTGCTCCTGCTTGTTGGCTGCGATGTTGAGCAAGCCGTCGCCGGTGCGAAACGCGCCAGACGGTGCGGCCGTCATGTTTTCATTGCCCATCGGCTGCGGCTCGACGTCCGCCGTCAGATAGTTCGACACCGGCCAGCCGAGCGCAGAAAGCGTGCATTCGAGCATCGACACGTCCAGGAACGCGCCCTCGCCTGTCGTCTTCTGCTTGACCAATGCGGCGGTAATGGCGAACGCCCCGACCAGCCCGCCAAGTGTATCGGCAACCGGATAGCCAACACGCAGCGGCGCCGTTTCCGGTGTACCGGTGATGCTCATAATCCCGGAAAGACCCTGGATGATCTGGTCGTAGGCTGGATTGTCGCGCATCGGCCCGGTCTGGCCGAAGCCCGATATCGCACAATAGACAAGGCTTGGCCGGACCTCTTTCAGCCTGGCGTGGCCAAGCCCCAGCCGGTCCATTACGCCGGGGCGGAAATTCTCGGCCAGCGCGTCGGCCGAAGCGACCAGATCGAGGAAGCGTTCGCGGTCGGCCTCCTGCTTGAGATCGAGCGCCACCGAGCGTTTGCCGGCATTCTGCGCCAGGAACGAAGCGCCCATGCCCGCCCGGTTGAGCTCCGGAGAGGCGCCGAGCTGGCGCGCCAGATCGCCGCCTTGCGGCGTCTCGACCTTGATGACGTCGGCCCCGAGCAACGCCAGCTGATAGGCGCAATAGGGGCCGGCCAGCACATTGGTCAGGTCGAGAACGCGGATGCCGGAAAGCAGGTCGGTCATGACGTCGCGAACAGCTCAGGCATCGCCCGGCACGTGCTCCGGCCCGCGCAAGCGCCTGCGCTCGATGTAAGCCCAGATATGCGGCCCGACCAGCCCGATGAAGGCCAGCGTCAGCAGCGTCAGCGACAGCGGATGCTTGTAGAACACCGTCCAGTCGCCATTCGAGATGGTCATCGCGCGGCGGAACTGCGTTTCGGCAAGCGGCCCGAGAATCATGCCGATGATGACGGGCGCGGTCGGGAAATCGAAACGCCGCATCAGAAAGCCCGCGGCACCGAGCAGATAGAGGATGGCGAGGTCGATCGGCGATTGCGAGATGCCGTAAGTGCCAACCGTGGCGAACACCAGGATGCCGGCATAGAGTTGCGGGGCCGGGATCTTCAGCAATCGCACCCAGAGCCCGATCAGCGGCAGGTTGAGGACGACGAGGATGACATTGGCGATGAACAGGCTGGCGATCAGCCCCCACACCAGGTCGGCCTGTGTCGTCAGCAGCAGCGGCCCGGGATTGATGCCGTAGCTCTGGAATGCCGACAGCATGATCGCGGCGGTCGCCGAGGTCGGCAGGCCGAGCGTCAGCATCGGCACCAGCACGCCGGCCGCGGATGCATTGTTGGCGGCCTCCGGCCCGGCAACGCCCTCGATGGCGCCGACGGTGCCGAACTCCTCCTTGTGTCTGGAGAGTTTCTTCTCGATCGCATAGGACAGGAAGGTCGGGATTTCGGCGCCGCCAGCCGGCATGGCACCGATCGGGAAGCCGATCAGGGCACCGCGCAGCCATGGCTTCCACGAGCGCGCCCATTCGGCCGCGGTCATGTAGAGCGAGCCCTTCAACGGCACGATATTGTCCTTGCCGGCATAGCGGCGCGAGGCCATGTAAAGCGTCTCGCCAACGGCGAACAGGCCAACGGCGACGACGATGACGTCGACGCCGTCGAGCAATTCGCTCGTGCCGAAGGTGAAGCGCGGCTGCCCCGTCTGCAGGTCGACGCCTATCATGCCGACGACGAAGCCGACGAACAGACTGGTCAGGCCGCGCACCGACGACGAGCCGAGCACTGCCGAAACCGTGATGAAGGCCAGAACCATCAGCGAGAAATATTCGGCCGGGCCGAAGGCCAGCGCGAATTTGACGACGATCGGCGCCAGGAAGGCAACGCCGATGGTGCCCAGCGTGCCGGCGACGAAGGAGCCGATCGCCGAGGTCGCCAGGGCCGCACCGCCACGGCCGGAGCGGGCCATCCGGTTGCCTTCCAGCGCGGTGACGATGGTGGCGCTTTCGCCAGGCGTGTTGAGCAGGATCGATGTCGTCGAGCCGCCATACATGGCGCCGTAGTAGATGCCGGCAAACAGGATGAAGGACGCCTCCGGCGCCACCTGATAGGTGATCGGCAACAGCAGCGCGATGGTCAGTGCCGGCCCGAGGCCGGGCAGCACGCCGATCGCAGTCCCCAGCGTGGTGCCGACCAGGCACCATATGAGATTGATCGGCGAGAAGGCGACCGAAAATCCGTGCGCGAGATGGCCGAGCGTTTCCATGGCGTCAGCCCCTCAGCATGGCAATGACCGAATCGACGATCGCGTTCAGCTGGTTTTCGATGAAGCCGGCGCCGATATTGACGCCGAGCGCCCTGGCAAAGCCGAAATAGGCGGCCAGCGCCAGGATCAGCCCGAGCAGCACGTCACGCAGCGGACGCCGGCTGCCGAAACCGTGGCAGATGAGAACGAACATGATGACAGATGCCGCGGTAAAGCCGAGCGGCTGGATCAGCACGAGGTTGGCGATCAGTCCGAGGGCGACGATGCCCATCGCCTTCCAGTCGGTCGGCGTCTCCTTTTCGTCCTCCGGCTGCCAGCCGCCCCGCAAGGCGGCAATGATGAGCAGCAGCGACAGGATCATCATCCCGGTCATGGTGATGTAGGGAAAGACGGTCGGACCGACCTTGGAATAGAGCGGCGACACCGGGATTGCCAGCGTCTGCCAGGCAACCGCACCGGCACAGGCGAGGAGCCCGACGCCGATCAGCAGTTCGGGCACTGCAAGGCGCGGCGGCGCATGCTGGTCGCTGGTGCTCATCATCGTCCTCCCAATGCCAGCCCCGAGGGCCGGTTCTCCCTGGACCGGTCTTACTCGGCCGATCTCGGCCTAGTTTCACCTCCGGCGCCGCGTATGTCCATGCGGCTGGCGAAAGTCGGCAAGGGTTGGCGCAGGCCGCCCCTTGCCGAGAGCATCACGCCAGGCCGAGGTCCTTGAGTATCGTCCCGATGCGGGCCGTGTCTTCGGCGACGAATTTCGTATAATCGTCACCGGTGAGCAGGATCTGCGTCCAGTTGCGGTTCTTGCATTCGGTGGCCCAGGCGTCGCTCTTGGCCATGGTCTCGATCAGCTTGATCATTGCTGCCTTGTCGGCGTCCGAGACGCCGGGCGGTGCGAAGACGCCGCGCCAGTTGAACAGCTCGACATCGATGCCGGCTTCCTTCATCGTCGGCGCATCGATTCCCTCCTGGCGTTTATCTGCGGAGATGGCCAGCAGCCGCAGCGCACCCGCCTTGACCTGTTCGGCGAACTCGCCATAGCCGGAGATGCCGGCCGCGACCTGGTTGCCGAGCAGCGCCGAGAGCGCCTCGCCACCGCCGGCAAACGGCACATAGGAGAGATTGGTGGCCGGAACACCGACGGTCTTGGCGATGAGGCCGAACAAGATGTGGTCCGAGCCGCCAGCCGAACCGCCGGCGACCGGAACCTGCGTCGGGTCGGCTTTGAGGGCGGCAACAAAGTCGGCCGCAGTCTTGAATGGCGAGGCGGCCGGCACCACAAGCGCCTCAAACTCGCCAGTAAGGCGGGCGATTGGCGTGACCTCGGTAAGGTTGTTAGCCGCCTTGTTGGCGATGATCGCGCCGACCATGACCATGCCAGCCACCATCAGCGCATTGCCCTTGCCCTTCCACTGGTTGACGAATTGCGGCAGGCCGACAGTACCGCCGGCGCCGCCGACATTGGTGATCTGCGAGCCGGAGATCAGTTTTTCGCTGCGCAGCACCTGGTCCATGGCGCGCGCCGTCTGGTCCCAGCCGCCGCCTGGCGCCGCTGGCACGAAAATCTGCAGCTGCGGCGCGTCCTGCGCGAAGGCGGGGATAAAATGCGATTGCGCGAGTCCGGCAGCACCTGCTGCCGCGGTGCTCATCAAGAATCGGCGTCTGTTCAGCATGGGATTCCTCCAAATCGCGACACCTCCTCCGGTGCCTGCCAGAAACGTGGCCTGACTTCAGACCCGCTCGACAAAATTCATGCAGAGTTTGCGTCCTCCTGTCAAAGACAGAACACTCCGCATGCGGCAATCGGCCTGCGCGATTTTCAGGCTGGCGAACCGGACGCCCGAAGACGACGTGGCAGGCAGTGCCAAACAGCATCCGTCAGGGTTGCCGCTCCAGCAGGATGGTCGGCTTGCCTTGGTAGACGGTTCGCAGCACTTCGCCATAACCACATTTTGCCGCGACGTTCAGCGATCCGGTGTTTTCCGGATCGATGATGCAGACGGTCTTCGCGGCGCCGAACGTCTCGTCGCCCCAGGCAAGCACCCGTGCGACGACTTCGCTGGCCAACCCGTGGCCATGCGCGCCCGAAACCAGAGCCCAGCCGGTTTCCGGAATGCCCTCGATCGATGGCGTCATGTCGCGTTTCAGATCGTGAAAGCCGGCCTCGCCGATGAAGCGGCCGGTCGCCTTTTCCTCGATCGCCCAGAAGCCGTAGCCCAGAAGCGACCACAGGCCGGCGTGGCGTAGGAAGCGCATCCAGCTTTCCTCCCGCGTGCGCGGCTTGCCGCCGATAAAGCGGGTGACGACGGGATCGGCCCACATAGCGACATAGGCGTCGAAATCGTCAAGCCGGTGCGGCCGCAGGACCGTGCGCGAGGTCTCAATCACTGGGGCGACAATTGTATGCGGACTGGCCATGGTCATGTCTCGGTTGTGTTGCCGGTGCCTAATGCAGGTCTTCCAAACGTGGGGACAGCGACACGCCCGAGACGGGAAATCCAAATCCGTTGCGAAAAACAAGAGCCAAGGCTGTGTAGATCATCTTCCAGGCTGATGTGAATCCTGCCAGGCGGTGTTAGTTTTCTCCAGTATTGGTTCAGACGCGTTGGGTTTCGGCGCTGCCGTCCGACAGAGGGAATACAGCATGGACACCACCGACCTTGTGCTTGCCATCTTCCATCATCTGCTGGTGTTTTCGCTGGCAGGCATCATCGGCGCCGAATTCGTCCTGATCCGCAGCGACTTGTCGGCCGCGACGCTGAAGCGGCTCGTCGGCATCGACCGCCACTACGGCATCATTGCCATGCTGATCATCGTCGTCGGCATCGGCCGCGTCGTCTATGGTCTGAAAGGCTGGGAATTCTACGTCTACAATTGGATGTTCTGGGCAAAGATGGCCGCTTTCGCCATTGTCGGCCTGTTGTCGATTATCCCGACCATCCGTTTCCTGTCCTGGAACAGGCAGGCGAGCGTCAGTCCCGGCTTCCAGGTTCCTGCGGCGGAGCTAGCGTCCGTTCGCACCTATGTCCGCACCGCGGCCTTCATCTTCCTCTTGATCCCGGTGTTCGCGGCGGCGATAGCGCGCGGCTACGGTTATTAAGATAGGTCGGAGGAAGGGCATCGCGCGGCCCAACCTTTCCACTCATCTGCGCGGACAAACGTGCAGTTTGCCATTCGAGGCCGATTGTCATTTGTCGGGTTGCGCTAGTTATTGCTCCATCTACATTCGGTTTTGAGAGGAACTCTGCGCAGCGGTTGGTAATTCGTATCCTGGGAGGAATCACGATGAGAAAATTCGTCGCCGCGCTGGCTGTCGCTGCGGCCGCCATGCTTTACCCACCGGACGCTGGCGCGCAGACCTACCCCGAACGCACCATCACCATTGTCGTGCCGTTTTCGGCCGGCGGCCCTACTGACACCGTCACGCGTCTTGTCGCGGAAGCCATGTCGAAGGACCTCGGCCAGCAGGTCATCGTCGAGAATGTCGGCGGCGCCGGCGGCACACTGGGCGCGGGCCGCGTCGCAAATGCCGAGCCTGACGGCTACACGCTGCTCCTCCATCACATCGGCATGGCGACAAGTGCTACGCTCTACAGAAAGCTCGCCTACGACACGCTGAACGCATTCGAATATGTCGGCCTCGTCACCGAGGTGCCGATGACCATCGTCGGCCGCAAGGACCTCGAGCCGACCGATCTGAAGGGGCTGGTCGACTACGCCAAGGCCAACAAGGACAGCATCACCGTTGCCAATGCCGGGATCGGTGCCGCCTCGCATCTGTGCGGCATGCTGTTTATGAGCGCCATCGGCACGCCGCTGGTCACCGTACCCTATAAGGGCACCGGCCCGGCCATGACCGATCTTCTCGGCGGCCAGGTCGACATCATGTGCGACCAGACGACGAATACCACCAAGCAGATCCAGGGCGGCACGATCAAGGCTTATGCCGTAACCTCGCCGCAACGGCTAGACGTGCTGCCGGACGTGCCGACGACGATAGAGGCCGGTCTTCCCCAGGTGCAGGTCGGCATCTGGCACGGCATCTATGCACCCAAGGGCACGCCGGCCGAGATCACCGAACGCCTGTCGAAATCTCTGCAGGTGGCGCTGAAGGACCAGAACGTCGTCGCCAGATTTGCCGAACTCGGCACCAAGCCGTCGCCCGAGGCCGATGCCACGCCGGCCGCGCTCAAGGCCAAGCTGGAAAGTGAGATTGCGCGCTGGAAGCCGATCATCGAAGCGGCCGGCCAGTACGCCGACTAAAGGTTTTTAACGGGGCGCCGCCAGCGCCCCGTTTTTACACCGGCATCGGCACGCCCGTGAGGCGGGCCGGGAGGACGCCATGAAACCTTTCGCAATCGACAGAACCAACGGCATATGCGCCGCGCTGTTGATCTTTATTGGCGCCTTTTTCGCGCTGCAGTCGCTGGGCCTCGAAATCGGCACCGCCTTTCGCATGGGGCCGGGCTATTTCCCGCTGGTGCTGGCAATTGTGCTGATCTTGCTTGGCGCCGCCATCCTCGTCCAAGCGGTGCGTTTCGAGAGCGAGCCGATCGGTTACATTGCGTGGCGCGGCATGCTGTTCATCCTGCCTGCTCCGATCTTCTTCGGCCTGACGGTGCGCGGCCTCGGCTTCATCCCGTCGATCTTCCTGACGGCGCTGATCGCATCGTTTGCCAGCGGCCGCATGAAGCCGCTGACTGCACTCGTGCTGTCAGCCGGCCTGACGCTGTTCGCATTCGTCGTCTTCAGCTACGCACTCGGCCTGCCGTTTCGGCGTTTCGGCCCGTGGTTGCCAACGTCGTTGTGAGGAGATGAAATGGAACTCCTCAACAACCTCGCACTCGGCTTTTCGACAGCCACATCTTTGGCAAACCTCGGTTTCTGCCTGATCGGCGTCCTTCTCGGCACGCTGATTGGCGTCCTGCCCGGCATCGGTGCCACCGCAACCATCGCCATGCTGTTGCCGATCACCTTCCAGATCGGCGACCCGGTTTCCTCTCTCATCATGCTCGCCGGTATCTATTACGGCGCGCAGTATGGCGGCTCGACCACCGCCATTCTCATCAACATGCCCGGCGAATCCTCGTCGGCCGTCACCGCAATCGATGGCTATCAGATGGCCAGGAACGGCCGCGCCGGAGCAGCCCTGGCGACCGCGGCGATAGGCTCGTTCTTTGCCGGCACAGTGTCGACCTTCCTCGTCGCCATCTTCGCCCCACCGCTGACGGCGATAGCGCTGAGATTCGGCGCGCCCGAGTATTTTTCGCTGATGATCGTCGGCCTGGTCTCGTCCGTCGCGCTCGCCCACGGCTCGATCGTCAAGGCACTGGCCATGGTCGTGCTCGGCCTGCTGCTCGGCCTTGTCGGCACCGATATCTACACCGGCACGCCCCGCTTCACGCTCGGCATCCGCGAATATGCCGACGGGTTGAATTTCGTCGCAGTGGCGGTCGGCGTCTTCGGCGTCGCCGAGATACTGCGCAACCTCGAAAACGAGCATGAGCGTTCCGTGCTGATCCGAAAGATCTCCGGCCTTATGCCGACCCGCGAAGATTTTCGGCGCATGGCGGCTCCCATCGTGCGCGGGACAATCATCGGTTCGGCGCTCGGCATCCTGCCGGGAGGCGGCGCGATCCTTGCCGCCTTTGCCTCCTACACCGTCGAAAAACGTGTCTCGAAAAATCCCGGGGAATTCGGCAAGGGCGCCATCGAAGGCGTCGCCGGACCGGAATCGGCCAACAATGCCGGCGCCCAAACCTCCTTCATCCCGATGCTGACGCTCGGCATTCCGGCCAACCCGGTAATGGCGCTGATGATCGGCGCGATGATCATCCAGGGCATCGTGCCCGGCCCCAATGTTGCCATCGAACAGCCTGCGCTGTTTTGGGGTATCATCACCTCGATGTGGATCGGCAATCTGATGCTGATCATCTTGAACCTGCCGCTGATCGGGCTTTGGGTGAAACTTCTTACCATCCCCTACTATGTGCTCTTCCCGATCATCATGGCGTTCTGCTCGATCGGCGTTTACAGCGTCAACACCAACGTCTACGACCTCTATGCCGTCGCCTTCTTCGGCTTGCTTGGCTACCTCCTGACCAAGCTGCGCTGCGAACCTGCGCCGCTGCTGCTCGGCTTCGTGCTCGGCCCGCTGCTCGAGGAAAACCTGCGCCGCGCCATGATCCTCTCGCGCGGCGATCCGAGCACCTTCGTGACGCGGCCGATCAGCGCCAGCCTGCTCCTCATCGCGCTTGCCGTGCTCGTCATCGTGTTTCTCCCCGCGGTCAGGAAGAAGCGCGAGGAGGTGTTCGAGGAGAGTTCCTGAATGTGGACGGCGCCACATAGGAGGAACTTCACAGTCACTTGCCGGGCACTGACTCAGTAGCCGCTTCTACTGGCCCGAGCGGCGCGATCTCGACCAGCGGTGCAGGCACGCTGGTCGTCTTTTCCTTGGCCTTGCAGATATCGGCGATGACGCAGGCCGGGCAATCCGGCTTGCGCGCCTTGCAGACATAGCGGCCGTGCAGGATCAGCCAATGATGCGCGTGCCGCATATATTCATCCGGAATGATCTTCAGGAAACCTTGCTCGACCTGTTCCGGCGTCTTGCCCGGCGCCAGGCCGAGCCTGTTACCGATGCGGAAGATGTGCGTGTCGACCGCCATCGTATGCTGGCCGAATGCCACGTTGAGCACGACGTTGGCGGTCTTGCGGCCGACACCCGGCAGCTCGACCAGTTGATCGCGATCCTCAGGCACCTCGCCGCCATGGTCGCGGATCAGCGCCTCGGACAGCGCGATGACGTTCTTGGCCTTGTTGCGCCATAGCCCGATGGTGCGGATATGGTCGCCGAGCTTGGCCTCGCCCAGCGCCAGCATCTTTTGCGGCGTGTCGGCAATTTTGAACAGCGCCCGCGTCGCCTTGTTGACGCCGGCGTCCGTCGCCTGAGCCGAAAGCACCACCGCCACCAACAGCGTGAAGGCGTTGATATGTTCGAGCTCGCCCCTCGGTTCCGGCCGCTGAACGGAAAAGCGCCGGAAAATCTCATGCACCTCGGCCGCGCTGTAAAGCGCCCGCGATCTCGCCGGCCGCGGACGCGGCTTGACGTTCGAGCCGTCGCGGCGGCCGGGCAACAGGTCTTTTTTTAGCGCAGAAGAGTTTTTGGGCTTGGGGCTTGTCATTGCCTTCCTATAATATTCCCCAATGAGCGACACAAACGCCTCATTTCAGGCCGACGAGCCATTTTTCCAGGCGCTGCTGACACCGCACCGGTCGCTGGGCAAGACCGGCTTTGCCATCCTGATGGGCGCCCTGCTGTTCGGCTGGCTGGTGACCGGAGCTTTTTTTCTGTCGCGCGCCTGGCCGGTGTTCGGCTTCTTCGGCCTCGACGTGATCGCCGTCTACATCGCCTTCCGCGCCAATTATCGTGCCGCCCGGGCTCGCGAGGAGGTATCGGTGTCGCGCACCAGCCTCGACATCCGCAAGACTGCCCCGTCAGGCAAATCGGAAGCACACCGCTTCAATCCGTTCTGGGCGCGCTTTTCGATCGCCCGCCACGCCGAGATCGGCATCACCAGAATGGCGGTCGAGGCGCAAGGAAAAACCGTCTCGATCGGCGGCTTCCTCAACCCTGCCGACCGCGAAAGTTTTGCCACCGCATTTTCGCGCGCTCTGGCGACCGCCAAGGCGCGCTGAGCCAGCGTTTCAGAACCGATAGCGCAACAGCCTGCCGATCTTGCGCAATGCTGGAATGTATTTCCAAAGGCGAACGAACAGTTTCGCGAACCAGCGCATGCGAGCGGCATGTTCCGGCTTATAGGCAGGGATGTCCTCGACGAACCGCAGCTTCGGAACGGCTCGCTCCAATTCATGCGGGTTCTCGATGCTCCAGTGGACCTCGGCGCCGGTGGCGCGGAAGGAGGAATTGAGGCGAATGATCTTCAGTCCCAGGCGACTATAGGCATCGAAAACCAGTTCGCCGCTCGAAAGATGTCCCACCAAACGAGAAAACAGTTGCTGCCCCTCCTCGGCGCCCAGGTATGGAGTCAGGCCTTCCGCCACGACTATGGCCGGGCGATCCCGAGGTACTTCGTTCAGCCATCCCGGTTCGGTGACCGACGAAGCGATCAGGTGGTAGTGATCCCGCACTGGATAGAGCTTGCGCCTGAGGTCGATGACTTCGGGATAGTCGACGTCGAACCAGTCCACGCCGGCTGGCGGGTCGATACGGAATATGCGGGTATCGAGCCCACACCCGAGATGCAGTACGATGGCGTCAGGATTTCGGGCGAGAAAGTCCTGAACGCAGACGTCCAGCGTCTTTGCCCTGATTGCTAGACCGATGCCGAGATTGTTGTCGACCTTGAGCCGTGAGAAATCATAGTCGATGTTGCGCACCACTTCGTCGGCAAAGTAGTCCCTGAGCAGCGAATTGGGCAGCCGGCTCTCCAGCGCCTTGCCGTAAAGTGTCAAAAGCAAAGTCTCCTTTGCCCCGGTCAGGTTTACTTTTTCACCAGCCACGACCGTCCTCCCCATTTAAAGCCCAGCTCTATCTGGGTACATGCCGCGGGAAAGCAAGTTTCGGGTGGTGATCGGCGCCGCGAAGGACGATATTCGCACTCAAGGAGATACTGCCATGAACGCCCAAATGCCTCTCAAAACGACAGCAATCCTTCAGAAAGACATCACGCCTGAAGGTGGAGACTACGAAATCGTCCGTCGTGCCATCGAAAAGATCAGCCTCGACTATCGCGACCAGCCTTCGTTGGAAGTGCTGGCCGAGGAGGTCGGCGAGACGCCGACCGGGCTGCAGAAGCTGTTCACCCGCTGGGCCGGCCTGTCGCCCAAGGCTTTTCTGCAGGCCGTCACCCTCGATCATGCGCGCAAGCTGCTCGATGCCGGCATGCCGCTGCTTGAAACCTCGTTCGAACTCGGCATGTCCGGCCCAGGCCGGCTGCACGATCTGTTCGTCACCCACGAAGCGATGTCGCCGGGCGATTACAAGACCCGCGGCGCAGGGCTCACCATCCGCTACGGCTATCATATCTCGCCTTTCGGCATCGCGCTGATCATGGTGACTGACCGCGGCCTCGCCGGCCTCGCCTTCAACGACCCCGGCGGCGAGCGTGCGGCCTTTGCCGACATGTCCAGCCGCTGGCCGAATGCGACCTATGTCGAGGACATGGCGGCGACGGCGCCCTATGCCGCGCGCATCTTCGATCCGTCGCTGTGGCGCGCCGACCAGCCGCTGCGCGTCGTCATGATCGGCACAGACTTCCAGGTCCGTGTCTGGGAGGCCTTGCTGCGTATTCCGATGGGCCAGGCCTGCACCTATTCCTCGATCGCCGCGCGCATCGGCGCACCGAGTGCCAGCCGGGCTGTCGGTGCCGCGGTCGGTGCCAATCCGATGTCCTTCGTTGTGCCATGCCACCGGGCTCTCGGCAAGTCCGGCGCACTCACCGGCTATCATTGGGGCCTGACCCGCAAACGCGCCATCCTCGGCTGGGAGGCGGGACAGGTCTCTTCTTGAATAGCCAACGAATGGAACGATAGGAGCGATGCAAGGACCGCTAGAGTGACAAGCAGCGATCTTACGGAGTAGCTTCCCGCGCAATTAGAGTGGTATGCGCTAGCGGGAGGCACTTCTTGATCGTCGTCATCGGCTCCATCAATCTCGATCTCATCGCAAGTGTCGACCGCTTGCCCGGTCCCGGCGAGACCGTGCGCGGCTCCGGTTTCGCTACTGCCCCCGGCGGCAAGGGCGCCAACCAGGCGCTGGCCGCCGCCCGCGCCGGCGCCAAGGTGCGCATGGTCGGCGCGGTCGGCAAGGACAGCTTCGCCAGCGACGCTCTGGCGCTGCTGCGCGACGGCAAGATCGACCTGTCCGGCGTCGGCGAGACCTTTGCCTCGACCGGTACCGCGTTGATCATGGTCGGCGCCGACGGCGAGAACGTGATCGCCGTCGTGCCAGGCGCCAATGATTCGGTCGTGCCGGGTGACCTTTCCAAGGCTTTCGTAAAAAACGGCGACGTCGTGCTGCTGCAACTGGAGATCCCGCTGCAGACCGTCGAGGCAGCACTCGACGCGGCAAGCACGGCCGGCGCGATCACAGTGCTCAACACCGCACCTTTCCATGGCGACGCGGCCGGCTTCCTCGGCAAGGCCGACTATCTCGTCGCCAACGAAACCGAGTTCGACCTCTATGGCGAGGCGCTGTCGTTGAATGGCCGCGACCGCCCGGCACGGATGCGCGACTATGCCGCGAGAACCGGCCGCACCATCGTCGTCACGCTTGGCGCGGACGGCGTTCTGGCGGCAACGCCGGACGATCTCCTGATGGTTCCGGCGCTGAAGATCAGTCCGCTCGATACGGTCGGCGCCGGCGACACGTTCTGCGGCTATTTTGCAGCCGGGCTGGCAGCCGGCCTGCCGCTCGACCAGGCGCTTGCCCGCGCTGCCGCAGCCGGTTCGCTGGCCTGCCTGAAGGCCGGTGCACAGCCGGCCATCCCGCTGGCCAGGGACGTCGATGCCGCCCTGCAGAAATCTACAGGCTGAAGCCGGATGACAGCCATGCGCCCGAAGACCAAGCATGCGGTGCCGCCCGCCGGCGACATCTGCCGCCTGTCTGCCGTGGCGCTTGCCGGGAAGATCAGGCGCCGGCAGCTTTCGGTGCGCGAAGTGGTCGCGGCATTCCTCGACAGGATCGAGGCGGTGAACCCGCTGGTCAACGCTATCGTTTCATTGCGTGAGCGTGCCGACATCCTGCGCGAGGCCGACAGCGCTGACGCCCATCTGGCGCGAGGAGGAGATACCGGATCGCTGTTCGGCCTGCCGATCGCGATTAAGGATCTTGCGCTGACAATCGGCCTGAGAACCACCTTCGGCTCGCCGATCTTCGCCGATTTCGTGCCTGAGGAAGACGACTTCTTCGTCGAGCGCGTCCGCAAGGCCGGCGCGATCATCATCGGCAAGACCAACGTTCCCGAATTCGGGCTCGGCTCCAACACCTACAACACCGTGTTCGGACAGACGCTCAACGCATTTGACCCGGCGCTGACCGCCGGCGGCTCGAGCGGCGGTGCGGCGGTCGCGCTGGCGCTCGACATGGTTCCCGTTGCCGATGGCAGCGATTTTGGCGGTTCCCTGCGCAATCCCGCTGCCTACAACAATGTCTATGGCTTCCGTCCATCGCAGGGATTGGTGCCGGCCGGCCCTGACCTTGATGTGTTTCTTGCGCAAATGGGCGTCGAAGGGCCGATGGGGCGTAACGTGCGTGACATGGCGTTGCTGCTCGACGTTCAGGCCGGCTATCATCCTCGCGCGCCGCTGTCGCATGATAAGCCAGGCTCGTTCCTCGAAGGGCTGGAAGCACCGGCGGCCGGCGGGCGCATCGCCTGGCTCGGCGATCTTAACGGCCATCTGCCGGTTGAAGCAGGCGTTCTACAGCTTTGCGAGGCAGCACTCGGCCGGTTCGCGGATGTATCCTTCGAGGCCGAGCCGCTGATGCCGGAATTCGACTTCGAAGCGCTGTGGCAAGCCTTTGTAACGCTTCGCCAGGCGAGCAGCGGTTGTGCACTCAAGGCGCATTACGACGATCTCCTGAAACGAAGTCTGCTGAAGCCGGAGGCCGTTTGGGAGGTGGAACATGCACTGCGCCTCACCGCGCCGCAGATCCACGCCGCCACGGTGAGGCGCTCGTCCTGGCATCGAATGCTGCTGTCGCTCTTCGAGCGTTTCGACCTGATTGCGCTGCCAGCCGCACAGGTCTTTCCCTTCGATGTCGTCACCCACTGGCCAAGGGAAGTGGCCGGGCGTGCCATGGACAGCTATCACCGCTGGATGCAGGTCTCAGCGCTCGCCACGCTGGGCGGCTGCCCGGCGGTCAACGTACCGGCGGGCTTCGACGCCAGGGGCAGGCCAATGGGCATGCAATTGATCGGGCGGCCGCGCGGTGACCTATCCGTGCTGAGGGCGGCTGCCGCGTATGAGGCCACGCTGCCATGGCAGGCCGGCGCCTGCTGAAATCAGCTCCGTATTGTCGGCGCCTCGCCGACTTGCACGCAACTCATCGTCATGCATTGATCGCGACAGCGCGCCGCACGAGCGGCATTCTGTGGAGGGAAAAATGTCGCTGGAACTCTACGCCACCTACGTCGTCGCCTGCATCGTCATCATCCTGGTGCCGGGGCCGACGGTGACGCTGATCATCGCCAACAGCATCCGCCACGGCTCGCGCGCCGGTCTCGCCAATGTCGCCGGCACCCAGGCCGGGCTAGCCATCATGATCGCCATTGTCGGCATCGGGCTGACCTCGCTGATCGCCGGCATGGGCCACTGGTTCGAATGGGTCCGGCTGATCGGCGCCGCTTACCTGATCTGGATGGGCGTGCAGATGTTCCGCTCGAAAGGCAAGGTTAACGCCGACGGATCGGCAAAAAAGCCGCGTGGCGGCTTCTTTTTGCAGGGGCTTCTGGTGGCGATCAGCAATCCAAAGACGCTGGTGTTCTTCGGCGCCTTCTTTCCGCAGTTCATCGCGCCTGAAGGCAATTACGCGTTACAGATCGGCGTCATGGGTCTCACCGCGATGATCTTCGCCGCAGTCTCGGATTCGACCTACGCGCTGGCCGCCGGCCGCGCCGGACGCCTGCTGTCGGCCGGCCGCGTCAAGCTCTTGTCGAGGATCAGCGGCAGCTTCCTGGTCGGCGGCGGCCTGTGGCTGGCCTTTTCCAAGGCGAAGTAACGGCCGCGAGCCCGGCGACGCCAACAGCAACATCCTGGAATAGGAAGGCCGATTGAAAGTCGGCCTTCAGGCCACCACATGGATCAAGAGTTTGGGATTCATGTCTATGCCGTGGACTTACGCGGATTTGAAAAGGAACGCGTTCGGCGTGATCCTGCTCATTGGTTTGTTCGCGGTGATGGTTCCGTCGGCTCTGAACAAATGGGCGAATGACGCAAGTCCGATCCGGTCGGTCGACCCGGTCGATGCAACGATCAAAAGTGGACAGGGTAAAGGGCGCAATATCCAATATCTGCTGGTCCTTGAGAACGGTTCGACGGTCCTCGTTTACGACGACCTCCCGCATCTGATCGGCTCGCGCGTCGGCATCGAGCGCGTCACGCGCGACAATGGCTTCGTCTTTTACCGGTTTGCAAATTGAACGACGATCGATCGATAAGCTGTTTTCAAAGGTGAAGCGAGTGACATGGCTTTTTCGGGGAATCGCTCTTGAACAAAGCCCCTATGCTACTCAACTCTAAGGTATGGGGCCGACAAATATTTCTCTTAGAACCCGCATTCTTTTGCTTCGGGAAGAGTTTCGCGACAGAGTTGTTGGCATCACAATCTTGTGCGCGCTCGCTCTCGCGATCGCTGTGCCGATTGTAACTAGGCAGAACAGTCCGATCACTGGCACACAACTCGTAGGAGGCACCGTCGAAGATGTTGCGACGATGCCTCTAAATCCGAAAGGTTCCGTCGGACATGGACTTTATTATAGATATGAAGTCCGCCTCCATGACGGCAACGCTCGGATATTTGTCGATGGTGAGGTGGAAACACCCCACATGATCGGATCGGAAGTCTCGATCGAAGAACAGCAACGCCAGGACGGTACCACCACCTACCGCCTGCTCAACTACTGAGCAGCCCTAAAGCCGCCCCAGCCTTTCCAGCAACAGCGCGAAAAACGCATCATGGTCGATGTCGCGCATCACCATGGCGTTCTTCGGCCGTTTGGTCACCCCCCACCAGTCGATCACCGTCATGCCCATGGTGAGCTCCGAGGCGGTTTCCACGCTGACATTGCAGTTGCGACCCTTGAACAGCTTCGGCTTCAGCAGATACGCGATCACGCAAGGATCGTGCAGCGGGCCACCGTCGGTACCGTATTTCTCCTCGTCGAAACGTTCGAAGAATTCCAGCATGTCCGCGGTGGCCGTGCCGACCCTGGTGCCGAGCTTGCGGAAGGCCTTCGTGCGCTTGGCGGTGGTCAGCGCCTTGTGGGTGACGTCGAGCGGCATCATCACGATCGGAATGCCGGATTTGAACACGACATCGGCGGCATGCGGATCGACATAGATGTTGAACTCGGCGGTCGGCGTGACGTTGCCGCCCTCGAAGAAGCCGCCGCCCATCAGCACGATTTCCTTGATGCGCGGCGCGATTTTCGGCTCGCGAATCAGCGCCAGCGCAACGTTGGTGAGCGGCCCGAGCGCGCAAAGCGTGATCGTGCCGCTCTCCTCCCTCATCAGCGTCTCGACGATGAAATCGACCGCATACTCTTCCTGCAGTTTCATCTTTGGTTCGGGCAGTTGCGGCCCGTTGAGGCCGGTCTTGCCATGCACTTCCTCGGCGGTGACCAGTTCGCGCGCCAGCGGCCGGATGGCGCCTGCATAGACCTTGACGTCCGGCCGGCCGGCCAGCTCGCAGATCTTGCGGGCGTTTTTTTCGGTAAGTTTCAGCGGCACGTTGCCGGCCACCGCGGTGATGCCGACGATCTCCAGCTCGGCGCTGCCGAGCGCCAGCAATATGGCGACGGCATCGTCCTGGCCGGGGTCAGTGTCGATGATGATCCTGCGGGATTGGGGCATTTCAATTCCTTGTTTTGGCAAGTCTTTTTGGGCGGGACGTGTGACGGCTTGAAGTCTGCCGGGCGGCGGACCATATCAAGACCATCGGGAAAAATGCCATCCGGGTTTTTCCACTTTATGTCGCTCTTGAGAGGACACTGTAACATGAGCCGAATGACGCCTTTTTCCAGCCCGCTTCTCCTCGGTTTCGATTCCATGGAAAAGACGCTGGAGCGCTTGGCAAAGTCCGGTGACAGCTATCCTCCCTACAACATCGAGCGCCTCAGCGGTGCCGACGGCAAAACCGAAAGGCTGCGTATCACGCTCGCCGTCGCCGGTTTCGCGGAAAGCGATCTCGATGTCACAACGGAGGAGAACCAGTTGGTCGTGCGCGGCCGTCAGAACGACGACACCGAGCGCGAATTTCTCCACCGCGGCATCGCCGCGCGCCAGTTCCAGCGCTGTTTCGTGCTGGCCGACGGCATGCGGGTGATTGCGGCGGAATTGAAGAACGGCCTTCTGTCGATCGATCTCGATCGGCCGGAATCCGAACGGCTGGTACGAAAAATAAACATATCGGTGAAAGACTGATTTTTGCCGATAGCTCTCATGCGGGATGGCCTTGAGCGGCGTCTCGCGGCAAGGAGGCTTGAAATGACCAGAACTAACGAGAATATCATCATGACCAGCGGCGAATTCGCCCATCTCGGCGAAGGTTCGGTCGCCTATCTCAGGAAAGTGTCGAGCGACGATCTGCGCGGCCGTTTCCCGGGCCTCGGCGAAATCGCGCCGGGTCTGGAACTGTGGGCCCTGTTTGCCGCTAATGGCCAGCCGATCCTGCTTTCGGACGCTCGCGACCGGGCACTGGCTGGCGCGCTGGAAAACGATCTGACCCCGGTCGCTATCCACTAACGTCGCTATCCACCAACATTGGCGCCATCCACTGACAAATATGGCGCAGCGATCTGGCTGGAAACGGACAGGGCCGCTCACGGCGGCCCTTCAACGGATTTAATCAAAACCTCAAGCGGCGTGTGAGGCCTGCGTGTCCGACAGCAGCGCATGGATGGCCACGGCGTCGCGCGTGCCCCTGATCTTGGCAACCGTGTCGGCGTCGCGCAGCACCCGCGCGATGCGCGACAGCGCCTTGAGGTGGTCGGCGCCGGCACCTTCGGGAGCCAAAAGCAGAAACACCAGGTCGACCGGCTGATCATCGAGGGCCTCGAAGTCCACCGGTGTCTCCAGCCGGGCAAAAACGCCGGCGATCCGCTTCACCCCAGCCAGCTTGCCGTGCGGAATGGCGATGCCGTTGCCGACGCCGGTGGAGCCGAGCCGCTCGCGTTGCAGGATGGTGTCGAACACCTCTCGCTCCGGAATGCCGGAAATCGCCGCCGCCCTTTCGGACAGCAATTGCAGCAGCTGCTTTTTGGAGTTCGCCTTCAACGCCGGCATGATTGCCGGAACGCTGACGAGATCGCTCAGATCCATGCTTGAAATCCCTTGTTCGCCTGCCGTCGCCAGTCCCCACGCTCGCGTGCGGCTGGTCTTTACCCCTGCGCGACCTTGGCCGTGGACGGATCGATCCAGCCGATATTCCCGTCCGGCCGGCGATAGACGATGTTGAGATGGTCATTTCCGGCATTGCGGAAGACCAGGACCGGGCTGTCTTTGGTGTCGAGTTCGATCACCGCTGACGCCACCGACATGGTCCGCAGCGTCATAGTCGATTCGGCGACGATGGCCGGCGCGAAATTCTCCGGTATGTCCTCCTCGTCGTCGGCAAGCGGCGCCATCACCGTATAGGCGACGTCGGTGAGCTCGCCGTTGCTATTGCCTGAATTGTGCGACTTCAGCCGGCGCTTGTAGCGCCTGAGGCGCGTTTCCAGACGGTCTGCCGCGGTATCGAAGGCAAGCGTTGGATCCTGGGCATCGCCGGTCGCCTGCAGCGAAGCACCGGAGTCCAGCCGGATCATGCAATCGGCCGTGTAGCGCGACCCCGATTTGACGACTACGATTTGCCCTGAAAAGCCCCGATCGAAATATTTCCCGATCACTTCCCCGACACGGTCGTTGATGCGCGTACGGAACGCATCGCCGATATCCATGTGTTTTCCCGATATGCGCAGTGTCATCTGAAAACTGACCTTCCTTGCTCAGGCTTCAAACTGTCCTGAGTTTATACTCGTGGTCCGCGCGCACAAGCTTTTGCGGCGTCACTTGCGCCGATTTTAGATCCGAACTTTCCGGTTGATCACAAGCCGCCTTCTTGGCCGTCCCGTGGCCTACGTCGTGACGGACCATCTCTCGTGCGGGCATCGGCGAACTCAAATCCACTCGCCAGCCCGTCTCATGCGGGCGGGCTTCTAGCCACTTCGTCGCCGCTTGTCAATGAAGGGCGAAAGCTGTGGAAATTCCGCCGGAGATCAACGGCCGGCGCTGGCCAAAGCGCGTTTTTCGCGCCGCCGCTGCACCGAAGAGGGTATGTTCATGCCTTCCCGGTATTTGGCCACCGTGCGCCTGGCGATGTCGACGCCGCTTTCCCGCAGCATGTCCACGATGGCATCGTCGGAAAGCACATCGATGGCTTTCTCCTCGTCGATCAGCTGCTTTATGCGGTCGCGCACCGCTTCCGACGAATGCGCATCGCCGCCACCTGACGAAGCGATCGAGGCGGTGAAGAAATAGCGCAGCTCGAACACACCGCGCGGCGTCAGCATGTATTTGTTTGCCGTGACCCGGCTGACCGTTGATTCGTGCATGCCGATGGCGTCCGCCACCGTGCGCAGGTTGAGCGGCTTCAGGTGCCGCACGCCGTGAACGAGAAAAGCGTCCTGCTGGCGCACGATCTCAGAGGCCACCTTGAGAATGGTCTTCGCCCGCTGGTCGAGGCTGCGCGTGAGCCAGTTGGCGTTCTGCAGGCATTCGGCAAGGAAATCCTTTTCCGCCTGGTTTTTCGCATGTGGCGTGACCTGGGCGAAATAGATGTGATCGACCAGCACGCGCGGCAGCGTCTCGGCATTGAGCTCGACCGTCCAGCTGCCGTCATTGGCTGCACGCACCTCGATGTCGGCCACGATCGCATCGCTGGCACCGCGCGAAAACGCCATTCCCGGCCGCGGGTCGAGCGCCCGGATCTCGGCCAGCATGTCGAGCAGATCCTCCTCGTCGACGCCGCAAATCCGCTTCAGCGTCTGGAAATCGCGCCGTGCCAGAAGTTCGAGATTGGCGATCAGCGCCTTCATCGCCGGATCGAGCCGGTCGCGCACGGCCAGCTGCAGCAACAGGCATTCGGCGAGGTCGCGGGCGAATATGCCGGCGGGCTCAAATGTCTGGCAGACCGCCAGGACCGTTGCCACCGCCGTGGCGTCCGTGCCGAGGCGGGCGGCGATCTCGGCCATGTCGGCACGCAGGTAGCCGGCCTCGTCGAGGCCGTCGGCAAGCTCGCCGGCGATCAGGCGCGCCGCCGGATCGGCAAAGGCGAGCGCCACCTGCTCGCCGACATGGTCGCGCAACGTGATGGCCGCCGCCGCCATATCCGCGACGTCGAAGCCGTCGGAGGAAGAGGTGGAACCGTTGCCGGACGCCGATTTCCATTGTGCCGTCAGGTCGGGCCCGAGCCGCTCGCTCGTACCAGGATCGTCAGGAAACAGGTTTTCCAGCGACGTATCGAGCTTTTCCGAGATCGCCTCGGCGCTCCACACCGTTTCCGCCTCGAACCAGTCGCCGTCGGCAGCCGGTTCCGATGCGGCGTCGCCCTTCTGCGCCTGGTCGCTGGCGGCGTCCTCCTGCGGTTCGGCGCGTTCCAGCAGGGGATTGCGTTCGATCTCGTCGTCGATGAAGCGTTCCAGCTCGAGATGGGTGAACTGCAGCAGGCGGATCGACTGCATCAGCTGCGGCGTCATCACCAGCGACTGCGACTGTCGTAGCTGTAGTTTTGCCGCCAACGCCATGGTTCGGTTTCAAACGCTCCGTCTACGCACCCGCACTGCTGGAAGGAATTTTCCAGGCCAGCATAGAAACTGGCCCGGCTTTTGCTTGTCAAGGCGAGGAGCGGTAAAACTCGCCTGCCGGCGCGTTTTCAGGCAGAAAATTGAAGAAAAAGCTGCTGGACTACGCCGGAAATCCCGCTCGAGCCGGAATTTCGCACTTAGAGCGTAAATCCCTCGCCGAGATAAAGCCGCCGCACATCGGCATTTGCGACCACTTCGTCGGCTCGACCATGAGTCAGCACCTGGCCGGCATGGATGATGTAGGCGCGGTCGATCAGGCCAAGTGTCTCGCGGACATTGTGGTCGGTGATCAGAACGCCGATGCCACGTGCCGTCAAGTGGCGCACGAGCTGCTGGATGTCGGCGACGGCGATCGGATCGATGCCGGCGAAAGGTTCGTCGAGCAACATGTAGGCGGGGCGGGTTGCCAAGGCGCGGGCAATTTCGAGGCGTCGCCGCTCACCGCCGGAGAGCGACAGCGACGGAGCCTTGCGCAGATGGCTGATGTGGAATTCCTCGAGCAATTCGTCGAGCAGGCGCTCACGCTCCTTGCGGCTCTTTTCGACCACTTCGAGCACGGCCCGGATGTTTTGCTCGACATTCAGGCCGCGAAAAATCGAGGCTTCCTGCGGCAGATAGCCGATGCCGAGACGGGCGCGGCGATACATCGGCATCGACGTGACGTCGAAACCGTCGATTTCGATCGTGCCTTCATCGACCGGCACCAGGCCGGTTACCATGTAGAAACAGGTCGTCTTGCCGGCGCCGTTGGGGCCGAGCAGCCCAACCGCCTCGCCGGCGCGCACGCCCAGCGTCACGCCGCTGACGACTTTGCGGCCCTTGTAGCTTTTGGTCAGCCCCTTGGCGATCAAGGTTCCCTTGAACTTTGCCGCTTCGACGGTGACCCTGGCCGGTGCCGCAAGTTTGCTGGCGGCGCGCCCTGGAAGACGCGCCAGCAGCGACGATATACCGGTCATCAGGGTTTCGCTGCTCCAGACTTCGCCGGCGGCGTGATCGACATCATGACGCGGCCGCCGCAAGCGTCGACCTGGGCAAGGCCGCTCTTCATCTGCACGGTAAGCTTGCAGCCGACAAGCACGTTGTCGCCTTGCGAGAGCACGACCTTGCTGCCCGAAAGCACCAGCACTTCGGTCTTCATGTCGAAGGTGCCGCGGTCGCCGGTAGCAACCTGATTGTCCGATTTGATGTAGACCTTATCGTCGACCTCGAGATGGTCGATGTTGGCGGATCCGGTCATTGCCGCGGCACCCGCGGGCTGGGCGCCTTTAGCGGCGCCTGCATCCCTGACGTAATAGACCGTCATTTTGCCGGCCTTGAGCACGGTTGGACCCTGGACGACGTTGACGTTGCCGGTGAAGACCGCGACGCTTTCCGCCTGGCGCACCTCGAGCTTGTCGCTTTCGATCTGGATAGGCTTGTCGCCCGACAGCCTGAGGCCGGACATTTGGCTGGTGGCACTGGATTGCGCCAGCGACGGCGCCGTCCCCAAGGTCAGCCCCAAGGGCAACCCGAGCGTCAACGCCGAAATCGCGGCGAGGCGCCGTGCCGAACTACTGAACCGCATTGGTCTCTCCGCTCTTTGCCTCTGCCGCCTTCAAACTGGCGGGATCGATGTCGACGCGCACCTTGTTCTCGAAAACCAGGACCTTGCCATTGTCCTGGACCGACATCGAATCCGCCCTGATCCGCGACCCGCCGCGGCTGACATCGACAGGCTCGCTTGTCTTCATAGTGCCTTCGCCCATGTCGAGATAGACTGATTTGAATTTTGCCACCACACCATCCGTGGTCGACACGGTCACATCGCTGGTCAGGCTGAGCGTGTTGCCGTCGCGATCGTAGGTGCCGTGCGTGGCATCGATGGCGGCCGTGTTGTCGGCCGCAATCGGCAGCTTGGCCTTGATGCCTTCCAGATCGATGATGCCTTGTTTGCTGACATCCTGTATGGCGCGCAGGGCTGTCATCGAATAGGGCAGGTTCTGTTTGGTGAAGCCGTTGAGCTTGGGGTTGGCCATCACCAGCTTGCCATCGGCAAAGGCGCCGCCGTCGGCCTGCACCTCGATTGCAGCGGGAGCCATGAGATAGGAATAGACGGGAAACGCGACCGCAATCACGGCAGCGACCAGCGGCACGGCCAGCTTGAGGATACGGACCCGGCGCGAATGACGCTGCGCAACGTCAAACGCGTCGACCCGCGCCCGGCCTGCGGCCTTGGGAGCCAACTCCGTCTCGGTGTTGGTCGGTTCGATTGGTCCCGCTAACATGACTGCTTCTTCTAAACCCCTGCCCGCCAGGCCGCCCTATAGGTGGGGTGCCGGCGCCCTCAAGCAAGCACAAGCCGAGGAAAACCGCAAAAATGTGACAGCCGCCCCTGTACAATGAAAATGGCCCCAGCGCAGCCTGTACCTCATACCAGATATGGGCGCACAGTGTTAGAGCCTGCAGAACGTGACAGGTTGAGGCTTGCCGCGAATGCCTAAGACGGCCTTTGGCGCAAGGCCGTCAGGAAACGGTAGCCGGGCGCGAATGGTTGCTTTAAAAGCATCTGCTCCCACCGACTACGAGGCTGACCATGGCATTGAGAGCCGACGACCTGATCGACCGCCGCCGCTTGCGCCGCAAGCTGACATTCTGGCGTGTCGCGGCGATTGTCGTCGCAGCAGCCGGACTGATCGCCTTCTCGGCGTGGATCTATGGTGACGACTTCACCGGCGCGGCTGTCGACCACATCGCCAAGGTCAAGATCGAAGGTACCATCACCGAAGACGAAGAACTGATCAAGCGGCTGGAGGCAATCCGTCAGTCGCCGCGCGTCAAGGCTGTGATCCTGTCGATCGATTCACCCGGCGGCACCACCGTCGGTGGCGAATCGATCTATGAGGCAGTGCGCAAGCTCGCCGCCGACAAGCCGGTGGTGGCCGAGGTCGGCACGCTCGCGGCTTCGGCGGGCTACATGATCGCCACTGCGGCCGACCATATTGTCGCACGCAAATCGTCGATCGTCGGCTCGATCGGCGTGCTGATCCAGTACCCGGATGTCAGCGGCCTCATGGACAAGCTCGGCGTCAAGCTGGAGGAGGTGAAATCCTCGCCCTTGAAGGCCTCGCCTTCTCCCTTCAAGCCGACCAATGACGATGAGCGCGCCATGGTCCGCAAGCTCATCCTCGACAGCTACGACTGGTTCGTCGGCATCGTCGCCGAGCGCCGCAACATGACCAAGCCGGAGGTGCTGGCGCTCGCAGACGGGTCGATCTTCACCGGCCGGCAGGCGGTCACCAACAGATTGATCGACGCGGTCGGCGGCGAGGCCGAAGCAATCGACTGGCTTGCAGGCAAGGGTGTCGATGCCAAGCTCAAGGTGGTGGAATGGAAGGACACGGAAAAACGCGGCGGTTTCCTGTTCTCCAAGGCGATGGCGCAGACCGTCGGTGCTGCGCTTGGCCTGGCCGGCCATGACGGCGACGTCCTTCACGAAATTGGAGCGGACCGCTTGTTTCTTGACGGTCTCGTTTCCGTCTGGCACCCTTGAGGAACCGCTTGGGACGAGTGAAAAACCAAATAAAATCATTCTGATAATTTCGGCGGCACTGCTTTTACGGGGAGCCTTTTCATGATCAAATCCGAACTTGTGCAGATCATCGCCACGCGTAATCCGCATCTTTTCCTGCGCGACGTCGAAAACATTGTCAGCGCCATCTTCGATGAAATCACCGACGCGCTTGCCGAGGGCAACCGGGTCGAGTTGCGCGGCTTCGGCGCGTTTTCGGTGAAAAATCGTCCTGCCCGCACCGGCCGCAACCCGCGCACCGGCGAATCCGTAGAGGTCGAGGAGAAATGGGTACCGTTCTTCAAGACCGGCAAGGAATTGCGTGAAAGGCTGAACGGAGGCAAATAGGCGCGGCGCCCGCCACCGCTGGTGCCTTTGCTTCCGAACGGAAAAACATGTTCAATCGCTTCATTCTCATCGTGGTTTTCGTGCCGCTGGCCGTCATCCTGATTGCGCTGGCCGTAGCCAACCGCGAACCGGTGGCCTTCACACTCGATCCGTTCAATCCCGGCAATCCGGCGCTGACGCTGACCGTGCCGCTCTTCATTTTCCTGTTCCTGGCGCTGGCCATCGGCATGATCGTCGGCAGCCTGGCGACCTGGATCAAGCAGGGCCGCTACCGCAAGCTGGCGCGCCAGCGCGGCGCCGAGGCAAAGAACCTGCGCCAGGCGGTCAGCCGCGCGCCCACCGCGTCGCAGAGCCCAGCCTTGCCGAAGCCGACGAACTGAGCCGCGGCTCGGGCCTGAAGCACAACCGGCCTAGTTCTCCACGGAGCCTTTCATGCTGACCATTTCCGCCGCCGAGGTCGACCGCGCGCTGACCTTTTCCGGGCTGGTCGAGACGTTGCGCGCCGCTTTTCGCGACGGCGCCGTGCAGCCGGTCAGGCATCATCACACGGTCGAGCGGCCCGACGGCACCGCCTCGACGCTGCTTTTGATGCCGGCCTGGACGGACTTCAACGCCGCCGGCACCTCGGCCGGTGGCCATATCGGCGTCAAGATCGTCACCGTGTCGCCCGACAACAATGCCGTCGGCAAGCCTGCGGTGATGGGTCTTTACCTGTTGCTCGACGGCGCCACCGGCGAGCCGCAGGCCTTGATCGACGGCCAGCGGCTGACGCAGTGGCGTACCGCCTGTGCCTCGGCGCTGGCCGCCTCCTATCTGGCCCGCGAGGGCGCATCGCGGCTGCTGATAGTGGGCGCCGGCGCGCTGTCGCCATTCCTTGCAAAGGCGCATTCGGCGGTGCGTCCGACCAAGAACATCCGCATCTGGAACCGCACGCCGGCGAATGCCGAAAAGGTCGCGGCAAAATTGCGTGCCGAGGGTTTTTCGGCCGAAGCAGCAGGCGATCTCGACGCCGAACTCGGAAAGGCCGATATCGTATCGTCGGCGACCATCACCACCATGCCACTGATCAAGGGGGCACTGTTGAAGCCCGGAACCCATGTCGATCTGGTCGGCGGCTTCACGCCTGCGATGCGCGAAAGCGACGACGACGCGATCGTACGCGCCCGCGTCTATGTCGACACCCGCGCCGGCGCCACCAAGGAAGCCGGTGACATCGTCCAGCCGCTGGCATCCGGCGTGTTGAAGCCGGAAGCCATCGTCGCCGACCTTTATGAACTCACGCGCGGCCAGAAAAAAGGCCGGCAGAACGACGACGAGATCACGCTGTTCAAGTCGGTCGGCGCAGCCCTCGAGGACCTCGCCGCCGGCATTGCCGTGTGTCGGGCAAACGTAGGGGAGTAGGGGAGTAGGGGAGTAGGGGAGTAGGGGAGTAGGAAACCGCACTGATCGTGCGGCGCCGCGCCAGCTATGTTTCCTGCCACGACTCCCCTACTGCCCTACTGCCCTACTGCCCTACTGCCCTACTGCCCTACTGCCTTACTCCCTTTGCCAATAAACCCGCAGCCGGTGGCTGTCGGGATCAAGCGCGACGAAGGTGCGGCCGAAATCCATGTCGGTCGGCGTCTGCAGAATTTTCAGCCCGCGGCCGGCCCACTCGGCATGGGTGGCGTCGACGGCACCCGGCGTGTCCAGCGCAAAGACGATCTCGGCGCCACCGCCTGCTGCCGCGGCGGCCGGTTCCACGGTGTGACGCGACCAGAGCCCGAGCTTGAAGT
The DNA here is from genome assembly GCF_040320095.1 of Mesorhizobium sp. M0800. Lineage (NCBI taxonomy): Bacteria > Pseudomonadati > Pseudomonadota > Alphaproteobacteria > Hyphomicrobiales > Phyllobacteriaceae > Mesorhizobium > Mesorhizobium sp. M0800. The sequence continues at coordinate 86,571 of NZ_JAMYOZ010000002.1, read as the reverse complement.
CGTTGTCGAGCACGAACACCACGAAGGTCGGCGAGGTCTCGACCGGTTGCCGCCCAAGCAGCGCGCTGTAGAAGGCGCCGCTTTGCTCAGGCTTGTCGACATAGAGGATGACGAAATTGGGCGGTGTCATGAATTGCTCTCCAGATGGTTTCGACTGGAGGAGCATAGCGTATGCCACTGCCAGATTCTGGCAGCAGTCTTAACTGAGCAGCAGCCTTAGCTTGGCGTGTCGAGCGTCGCCCGCCATTCTTTGAGCAGCACCTGACGGCGGCGCGGATAGCGCATCTCGGTGGCATTGAGGCCGGATATCCGGTCGGCGCGAAAGTGCCTGAAATCCTGGCGCATCTCGCACCAGGCCGCGACGACGCGCACCTTGTCGAAGAAGCCGAGTGCGAACGGCCAGACGGTGCGCTCGGAGGCAGCGCCGCCGGCGTCGCGATAGACAAAGCTCAGCTTGCGCTCCTCGCGGATGGCCTGCCGCACCACGCCGAGATCGATGCCTTCGGTGACCTCGGTGCGCGACCCGACCAGCAGCGTCGAGGCGTCGAGCTCTTCGCGCAAATCGTCCGGCAGCACCGCGGCGATCTTGGCCAGCGCGTCGGTGGCGGCGTTCGCAAGCCGCCAGTCCGGCTGCTTGGCCACCCAGCGCGAACCGAGCACGATCGCCTCGATCTCCTCATCGGTGAACATCAAGGGCGGCAGCATGAAACCGGGCCTGAGCACGTAACCCAACCCCGCCTCGCCCTCGATCGGCGCGCCCTGCCCCTGCAGCGTGGCGATATCGCGATAGAGCGTACGGATCGACACACCCATTTCGCCCGCAAGGCTGCGGCCGCTGACCGGCCGGCGATGCCGGCGCAGGATCTGGATCAGGTCGAGCAGGCGTTCAGCACGGGACATGAATCATGACCTAGTTTCAATCACGATAGAGCCCCAGCACTTTCGGCGGCAAGCGACATGGTGGCGGACGGGAACGTCTGCGCCCTGACGCCGTTGTCTGGCCATTATGGATATGCGCGGGGTCCTGTTGTTCTGGTCGGTTTTGACCGCCATCGTCGCTGCGCTCAGCCTCGGACCATCCTTCGCCCATGTGCTGGAATCGGTGCCGCGGCTGACCAGATGGCCGCCTTCGCTCTGGCGTGAAACCACTGTCTTCAACGCTCAGTTCCAATTCTTCGCGATTGTCGGCGCACCGCTGGACGTGGCCGCGATCGCCTGTCCGGGGCTTCTCGCCTGGATGCTGCGCAGCGACCGCCCGGCATTCTGGTGGATTTTGGCCGCCACCGTGCTTTATCTGATGGCCCTCGTGGCGTGGTTTACCCTGGTCAAACCGGCAAACGATGTCCTGGCCACCTGGGTGCCTGGACCGATCCCGGACAATTTCGAAAGTATCCGGAGCAGCTGGGAAACCGGCCATATGGTCGTCACCGGCTTCAAGGCCGTTGGTTTCATAGCGCTCGCAGTCGGCCTGCTGTCGATCAGGCGCGGCTGATCCGGTTGCAAACGTCGGCAGCCCTTTTGTTGCGCCGGTCAATGTGCTGTGGCAGAAGCGGCGAGCCGCCTTCCGGAGATGCGCCTTCTTGAAACCTTTTCGCGACAAACGCCGCGACAGCCGCCCGCCCGCGAAGGGCGGGGCGGAGCAGCCGCGGCGGCGCGACGCCGGCCTGACCGCCGGTTCGGAGCCTAAACTGCAGGACCGGTCCGAGCCGAAAGCCGCGCCGCGCCCTCTATCCCGCCGCGATGGCGCGCTGCCTGCCGAACATCTGCCGCTGATCCTCGAGGTCGGCCCCAATCAGGACTACGCGCTGCTCGACAGCGGCGCCGGAGAAAAACTCGAGCAATACGGCCCCTACCGCATCGTTCGGCCGGAGGGCCAGGCGATCTGGCAAAAGGCTTTGCCGGCCAGGGACTGGGAGCGCGCCGACGCCATTTTCACCGGCGATACCGACGAGGAAGGCATCGGCCGCTGGCGCTTCCCCAAGACGCCGCTCGGCGAGACCTGGCCGATGAAGCATGACGGCATAGATTATCTCGGCCGCTTCACCTCGTTTCGCCATGTCGGCGTCTTTCCCGAGCAGGCCTCGCACTGGGACCACATGGCCGGTCTGATCGCGGCGGCAAAACGGCCGGTGAAGGTGTTGAACCTGTTCGGTTACACCGGCCTTGCCTCCTTGGTGGCGGCGCGTGCCGGCGCCGAGGTCACCCACGTCGATGCTTCCAAGAAGGCGATCGGCTGGGCGCGCGAAAACCAAGAAATGGCGGGCTTGTCGCAAAAGCCGATCCGCTGGATCGTCGACGATGCCGTGAAATTCGCCGAACGCGAGGAGCGCCGCGGCAGCCGCTACGACATCATCCTGTTCGACCCGCCCGCCTATGGCCGCGGACCGAAAGGCGAGGTCTGGCAGCTGTTCGAGGACCTGCCGGCGCTGACCGATATCTGCCGCGCGATCCTGACGCCGAAGCCGCTCGCCGTGGTACTGACCGCCTATTCGATCCGCGCCTCTTTTTTCGCCATCCATGCCCTGATGCGCGACACCTTCGCCGGCATGGGCGGCACGGTCGAGTCGGGTGAATTGATCATCTGCGAGAAATCTGCCGGTCGGGCGCTTTCGACCTCGCTGTTCTCACGCTGGGTGGCCTGAATGAGTGCGTACGAACGGCACGCGGGCGCGCCAGGGCAGGTGAAGGAAGTCACCAGCCTCGCCAACCCGCTGGTCAAGGACATCAAGGCGCTCGCGCTGAAGAAATTCCGTGACCAGCAGAATGCCTTCATGGCCGAAGGCCTGAAGCTGGTCATCGACGCGCTCGATCTCGGCTGGTCGATCAGGACATTGGTCTTCGCCAAGGCCGGACGTGGCAATACGGCGGTTGAAAAGATCGCGGCGCGCACGGTCGCCGCTGGCGGCACCGTTCTTGAAGTTTCGGAAAAAGTGCTGGTCGCCATCACCCGCCGCGACAATCCGCAAATGGTCGTCGGCGTGTTCTCGCAGAAATTCCTGCCGTTGAAGGACATCCGCGCCCGTGACGGCGACGTCTGGGTGGCGCTCGACCGCGTCCGCGACCCCGGCAATCTCGGCACCGTCATCCGCACGGTCGACGCTGTCGGGGCCAGGGGCGTCATCTTGGTCGGCGAGACCACCGATCCCTTTTCGGTCGAAACGGTGCGCGCCACCATGGGCTCGATTTTCGCCGTGCAGGTCGCCAAGGCGTCGCCCGAAGCTTTTCTCGCCTGGCGAAAGAGCTTTCCCGGCCTCGTCGCCGGCACCCATCTGAAGGGTGCGGTCGACTACCGCTCGGTCGATTTTTCAAAAGGCCCGGTGCTTTTGATGATGGGTAACGAGCAGCAAGGCCTGCCTGACGAGCTTGCCGCAAGCTGCGACAAACTGCTGCGGATACCGCAGGCCGGCCGCGCCGATTCGCTCAACCTTGCGGTGGCCACCGGCGTCATGCTGTTCGAGATCCGGCGCGGCGCGCTGAAGCTCGGCCCGGAGGACGCCAGATCGTGACATCTCAAACCGTGAAACTGCAAACCATGAAGTCCTGGAGGCCGTATGCTCTTCTGGTCGTCGCCGCGATAGCGCTCGACCAGTGGGTGAAATACCTAGTCGAAACCGGTCTTGCCTTTCAGGAACGGCTCGACCTGCTTCCGTTCCTGGCGCTGTACCGCACCTACAACACCGGGATCGCGTTCTCGCTGTTTTCGTCCTTCGGCGACACCGGCCTGGTGGTCGTCGCGGTTCTGGTGGTCGCTTTCGTGCTCTATCTTGCGGCCCGCACGCCGCCCGGCCACCTGCTTGCCCGCATCGGCTTCGCGCTGATCGTCGGCGGCGCGCTCGGCAACCTGATCGATCGCGCAATCTACGGTCATGTCATCGACTATGTCCTGTTCCATACGCCGGTCTGGTCCTTCGCGATCTTCAACCTCGCCGACGCTTTCATTTCGGTTGGTGCGGTGCTGGTCGTCTTCGACGAACTCATTGGCTGGCGGCGCGGAGCGTCGAGCGATTGACCTCACTCGCCTGGCGCCGCACATTCTGATCTGCAAGCCAGAGGAGAAAAAATGCCCGAAACCTTCAAAGCCATCCTCGTTTCGCGTGACGCCGAGAAAAACCAGTCAGTCGCGGTGACCGAGCTTACCGAGGCAGACCTGATGGAGGGCGACGTCACCGTCGCGGTCGAGGCGACGACGGTGAACTACAAGGACGGTCTTGCAATTACCGGCAAGGCGCCGGTAATCCGCCGCTGGCCGCTGGTGCCGGGCATCGATTTCGCCGGCACCGTCATCTCGTCTTCCAATCCCGACTGGCGCGAAGGTGACAAGGTCATATTGAACGGCTGGGGCGTCGGTGAGACGCATTTCGGCGCCTTTGCAGGGCGCGCCCGCGTCAAGGGCGACTGGCTGGTGCCGTTGCCGGACGGCATGAGCCCGCATGATGCGATGGCGGTCGGCACCGCCGGCTACACCGCCATGCTTTGCGTCATCGCGCTGGAGCGCCACGGCATCGTGCCCGATCGCGGCCCGGTGGTGGTGACCGGCGCTGCCGGTGGCGTCGGCTCGGTCGCGGTCTCGATCCTGTCCAGCCTCGGCTATCACGTCATCGCCTCGACCGGCCGCGCTGCCGAAAGCCCCTATCTGATCGACCTCGGCGCCGCGGAAGTGATTTCACGCGACGAGCTCACCCAGCCGGCAAAACCGCTCGCCAAGGAACGCTGGGCCGGCGGCGTCGATGCGGTCGGCAGTCACACGCTGGCCAACGTTCTGTCGATGACCTCCTATGGCGGCGCCGTCGCCGCTTGCGGCCTCGCCGGCGGCATGGACCTGCCGGCAAGCGTCGCCCCCTTCATCCTGCGCGGCGTCTCGCTGCTCGGCATCGATTCGGTGATGGCGCCGAAGGCGGTCCGCCTCGAGGCCTGGCGCCGCATCGGCGCCGATCTCGACCACGCAAAGCTTGCCAGCCTGTCGACGAGCATCGGCTTCGACGGCATCATCGGCGCCGCGCATGACATCGTCGAGGGTAAGATCCGCGGCCGCGTGGTGGTGGATATGTGAGCCCCCAAGGGATAAAAAAGAGCGCGACCGCTAAAATTCGAGCGATCAACCACAACCTTCGATAAGCTCTGTCTGGCAGGATTTCCGTATGATTGCGGAACCCGGCATCAGAGAGGCGGAACCAGCCGAACGGGCCGACGGGACGGCCCCCGCGGCGCCAGGACGGCAGCTTGTCGCCGCGCCACCGCTGGCGCCGGAACTGCCGGCCTCCAACCGCGAAGGCCTGCCCTTCCTGACGCTCGTCGCCATCGTCGTGCTGGCAGGCTTTTCGCATCTGACCGGGGCGCCGATCTTCATCACCATCGGCCTTTTGGCGACAGCCATCGCCGGGCTCGCCATGCATCTGCGCAACAGGCGCACCGAGCGCCGCGCGGTGGCCCTGCTCGATGCCACGACCGCCCGCAGCCGCGCCGAAATCGAGACGCTGGCCGACCGCATGTGGGAGATGCAGGAGAGCGAGGAGCGCTTTCGCGGACTGATCGATGCACTCGGCGATCTCGTCGTCCATCGTGACCGCGACGGCCACATTGTCTACGCCAACAAGGTTTTCGCCGACCTTGTCGAAACCGACCAGCGCGACCTTGCCGGCAAGACCCTGGCCGAACTAGGCATCGATGTCGGCATCGTCCCCGACGCCGCGTTTTCCGACCACGAATGCCTGAGTTCCACCGACGTCGCCATTCGCACGCCGGACGGCCCACGCTGGTTCTCTTGGATCGAGCTGTCGGTGCGCGACAAGGACAGCGGCGCCGTTTCGCATCGCGCCATCGCCCGCGACATCACCGCTCGCAAGCGCGCCGAATCCTCGCTGATCACCGCCCGCGAGCGGGCCGAATATGCGAGCCAGGCCAAATCGCGCTTCCTCGCCACCGTCAGCCACGAGATCCGCACGCCGATGAACGGCATCATGGGCATGGCCCGGCTTCTCGCCGACACCAGCCTTTCGCCCGAGCAGCGGACCTATGTCGGCGCCATCTCGACCTCGGCCAGCGCGCTGCTGGCGCTGATCGAGGACCTGCTCGACTACTCCAAGATCGAGGCCGGCCGCTTCGATCCCGAACCGCAGCCGATGTCGGTGCGCGAGATCGCCGACAATGTCATCGAGCTTTTGGCGGCGCGGGCTTTTGCCAAGGATATCGGCCTCGGCTGCCATGTCGAACCCAACGTGCCGCAGCTGATCACCGCCGACCCCGGCAGGGTCAGGCAGGTGCTGCTCAATCTCATCGGCAACGCCGTCAAGTTCACCGACAGCGGCGGCGTCCTGGCAAGCATCGCCCGCGTCCGCACCGAAACCACCGACCGCATCCGCTTCACCATCACCGACACCGGCCCCGGTCTGCGCGAGGAGGACATGGAGCGCATATTCGAGGACTTCGAACAGGCTGACGGCACCTCGACCCGTGCGCATGGCGGTGCCGGCCTCGGTCTCGCCATTTCCAAACGCCTGGTGATCGCCATGGGCGGCACTATCTCTGTGTCGAGCCGGCTTGGCCAGGGGTCCGAATTCGTCTTCGAGATTCCCGCTATTTCCGCCGTCGAGGCGCCGCAGATCCGCCAGGACGCGCTGTCGGGCCGGCATGCGGTGATCGTATCGAAGAACCTGGTCGAGGCCGAAGCCCTCGCCCGCACCATTCGCGCCAATGGCGGCACGGTCGATCTGGCCACCGCCGCCGCCCAGGCCACCCCTTTCGCCGAGAGCTGCGACGTGCTGCTGATTGATGCTGCCATGGAGCAAAGCGACGGCAGGCTGCTCAGGCGCCTGCGCCAGAGCGGATTTGCCGATTGCGAGGCAGTGACGCTGATCGCACCGACCGACCGTGGCATGCTTGGCGAGTTCCGTGCCAATGGTTACGCCACCTTCCTTGCGAGGCCGGTGCGCGGCGAGACATTGCTGCGCGTGCTTTTGACCAGCCACGCGCCGGTCATCGCCGAGCCGCAACTGCAAAAGCGCGGCGCGCAGGCGGGGCACGCCATTGGCGCCCGCCAGCAGGGCCTGTCGGTGCTGATCGCCGAGGACAACGACATCAACGCCATGCTGGCCCGCGCCACGCTGCTGAAGGCCGGGCATCGCGTGAAAGTGGTCGGCAACGGCAAGGCCGCCGTCGAGGCGGTCATCAGCACCGGCCACAAGCACCGTTACGACGTGGTGCTGATGGACTTGCATATGCCTGTCATGGACGGCCTGGACGCCATCGCCGCCATCCGCCGCCATGAGGAGGAGACCGCGGTGCCGCCGGTGCCGATCATGGTGCTGTCGGCCGACAGCCAGGAAAAGACCCGCCACGCCGTGCTCGCTCACGGTGCCAGCGGCTTCGTCACCAAGCCGCTCGACCCCGATGCCCTGGTTCATGCGGTCGAAGGGCAAGCGGCCGCCTGAGGCACAACATAGACGGTTGATAGATTACCCAGCCGACGAAGTATTGCCCGCAGAGGCGTATCACGGTACTGTCACAATCCTGTTGCACCTACACCGTATCCCCGTGCCAAGAGGGATGGCTCGAAGGAGAATCACTCGTGCATACAGTCATGCCGGAATGTGATGCTCGGCCGAACGCCAGCGGGCCTTTGCTCGTCGGCCGGAACGCCGATGCCGTCATAAAAGGCGCATCGCTCGGCCGCATCGGCAATCTCGAAGTGCGGCTCGCCCGCAACGAGGCCGAGATCGCTGCCGCGCAGGAAGTGCGCTACCGGGTGTTCTACGACGAGCTTGGTGCCAGGAAGGACCTGTTCCAGATGCAGGACCGCCGCGATGCCGATCGCTTCGATCCCCTCTGCGATCATCTGCTGGTCTTCGATACTTCGCTTTCCGGCCCCGAGCATCGCCGCATCGTCGGCACCTACCGCCTGCTGCGGCAGGAGATTGCCGCGGCCGCCGGCGGCTTCTATTCCGAAGGCGAATTCGAACTGACCAAGCTGATCGCGCGGCATCCCGGCCAGCGCTTCCTCGAGCTCGGCCGCTCCTGCGTTCTGCCGGAATACCGCTCGAAGCGCACCATCGAGGCGCTGTGGCAAGGCATCTGGGCCTACATCAACCATTACGGCATCGGCGTGATGACCGGCTGCGCGTCGTTCCACGGCACCGTGCCTGCGGCACATGCGGAGGCGCTGACCTATCTTGCCCACCACTGCCGGACGAATTCATCATGGGACGTGCGTGCCGTCGCCGGGCGCTATTGTTCCATGGATCTGATGCCGATCGAGGCCGTCAATACCAAGGCGGCGATCGCCGCGATGCCGCCGCTGGTCAAGGGCTATCTGCGCGTCGGCGCGCGCATCGGCGACGGTTGCGTCATCGACCGTGAATTCTCGACGGTCGACGTGTTCGTGGTGATGCCGGTCAAGGAGATCGGTGCCCGCTACGTCAATTATTATGGCGGAGAAGCGCAGCGGTTTGCGGCCTGAGTAGGGCAGTAAGGGAATAGCACTGACTGCTGGAGCAGCAATTGGCTACTCACTACTAACCATTCACTATTCACCATTCACCATTCACGCATCCTTCTCGGCCTGCTCGTTGACTGGCCCCGGCTCCACTGGCGCTTCGCTTGCGACATGCTTGGGGCCGCCCTTGGCGACGCCGACCATGGCCGGCCGCAGAACACGCTCGCCGATCGAATAGCCGGGCTGCACGACCTGCACGACCGTGTTGGCCGGTACGTCGGGATTGGGCACCTCGAACATCGCCTGGTGGAAATTCGGATCGAATTTCTCGCCCTCGGGCTCGAGCTTCTTCACGCCGTGGCGTTCCAGCGCCGACAGCATGGCGCGCTCGGTGATCTCGACGCCGTCGATCAGCGCCTTGAAGCCGGCATCGCCCGAAGCCTTGGCCTCCTCCGGGATGGCATCCAGCGCACGGCGCAGATTGTCTGACACCGAAAGCATGTCGCGGGCAAAATTGGCAACCGCATAGGCGCGCGCATCGTGGACGTCGCGGGCGGTGCGGCGACGCAAGTTCTCCATGTCGGCCGCGACGCGCAGCACGCGATCCTTCAGCTCTTCGTTTTCCTTCAGAAGCCGCACAAGCGCTTCATAGTCGCCGTCGACGCTACCTTCCCTTGGCTCCGCGGCAGCCTCGGTCTTCTCGGCTTCATCGGGCGCGCGTTCGTCTTTTGCCTGGTCGCTCATCGCCGTTTCCCGTCATTTTCGAATGGTGTGATTTGCGCCCGATATCGAGGTTTGGCGGCCAAAAATCAAGGGGCAAGCGATACTGCAGCCGCTGTCGCTGCTTGATTGCGGACGGCGCAGACCTCTCGATTTTAATTCAAACTTTACCGTACCCGACGGCTTTGCTTGCCAGCATGCTACAATGCGGGAACCATTCCTCCCTTGGAAGAGTTTCGAAGCCGACACAGGATTTTGGATGATGCCCCGCAGGAATGGCGAAAAACGCGTCGGGCTCGCCGCCGATATCCGGCGCCAGCTCGGCACCGAGGCGACTAAGCGCTTTCTGCGCACCTTGCCGGCCTTCCGCACGGAGTCCGATATTCCCGACCGTCTGAAGGAATTGCTCGACCGCCTGGACGGCGTCGAAGCCAAGGTGGTCGCAGGCGGGCGCCATCGGTAGACACCGTCGCCAGCAACGCGACCTGCGATTGCGGCCGCAATTCCTCGCCATCGCGCGACATTTACCCGCAGTAACTTTGCGTGATCGCCGCCTTGCGGCAGCGCCCTGCTCCGCCTATGTTTCATGATGAACATGATTTCCCCCGAAGCTGTGGCAAACAGCAAGCGCGCCTGGTTGAAAATCCTGTCGCGCTATAAAAAGCCCGACAGGCGTCGCAGCGCCGTCGAACTCGCCATCACCCTCATTCCTTTCGCCACGCTGTGGGGATTGTCCTCGGCCGCTTATGCCTATGGCCATTGGTGGGGTCTGGTCCTCATCCTTCCGGCCGCCGGCTTTCTGGTGCGGATCTTCATGATCCAGCACGATTGCGGCCACGGCTCCTTCTTTGCCAATCGCTATGCCGACGACTGGATCGGCCGCGTCCTTGGCGTGCTGACGCTGACGCCCTACGATTGCTGGCGCCGCGCCCACGCAACCCATCACGCCAGCGCCGGCAATCTCGACGAGCGCGGCACCGGCGACATCAAGACACTGACCGTCGCCGAATATCGGCAACTGTCGTGGCGGGGCCGGCTCGCCTATCGCCTCTATCGCCATCCGCTGGTGATGTTCGGCCTTGGCCCGATCTGGATTTTCATTTTCGAGCAGAGACTGCCCTTGGGCATGATGCGGGGCGGCCTCACCCCCTGGGTGTCGTCGATGTCCACCAACCTAGCCATCGCGGTCATCGCCGCGCTGCTCATCTGGTTCGTTGGCCCCGGCGCGTTCCTGGTCGTGCATTTGCCGATCGTCATCCTCGCCGGATCGGCCGGCATCTGGCTGTTCTATGTCCAGCATCAGTTCGAAGAGACGGAGTGGACAAAGGACTCCGAGTGGGAATTCCAGCACGCTGCCCTGCACGGTTCGTCCTATTACGACCTGCCGCCGGTGCTGAACTGGATCACCGGCAATATCGGCGTCCACCACGTGCACCACCTCTCGGCCAAGGTGCCATGCTACCGGCTTCCGGAAGTGCTGAGGGACTATCCGGAGTTGCGCGAGATCGGCCGCGTCACACTCCTCGACAGCCTGCGCTGCGTCAAGCTGGCGCTGTGGGACGAGAGCCGCAGCAAGCTGGTATCGTTCCGCGAAGCGCGGATGGCCGTGTAGACCCACCGCCGCACCTAAAGCGCGTCGCGCTCGACCGGCCTCATGCGACGCGCTTTAGGTTCTTGTTTATGCATGCCGTTATCGCAAAACCGCTGAACACTTTTGCGCGACATGCGTTAGGGGTGCGGCGGGCTCCACATTCCGAGCTTAAGCCGCCTGGCGCTGGTCGCGCATCAGGATCTCGCCCTGGCGGATCTCGGTGCCCAGCACTTTCAGGCATTCGCGCATGAACGCGGCAAGGCCCGGCCAGCCCTTGGCCGACACCAGATTGCCGTCGACATGGGCGCCGGTCGGCGCAACATCGATATAGATGCCGCCGGCCAGCGTGACTTCCGGCTCGCAATATTGCAGCGCCGCGACTTCGCGGCCGCGCACCACGCCGTCGACCGCGATCAGGATCTGCACGCCGTGGCAGATGGTGAAGATCGGTTTTCCCGTCTCATGGAAATGCCGCACCAGCGCCTGCACGCGCTTGTCGATGCGGATATATTCCGGCCCGCGCCCGCCCGCCGCGTAGACGGCATCGTAGTCGGCCGGATTGACCTCGGAAAACGTATTGTTGAGGATGTAGTCGTGGCCGAGCTTTTCCGTATAGGTCTGGTGGCCCTCGAAGTCGTGCAGCGAGGTCTTCAGGATATCGCCGGCCTTCTTGTCGGGGCAAACGACATGGACGGTGTGGCCCACCGCATGCATGGCCTGTTCAAAGACGAAAATCTCGTACTCCTCGCTGAACTCGCCAACGAGCATCAATATCTTCTTGCCAGCCATACCCGGTTCCTCCCTTGTGGCCACATTTATTCGGATCGCGAAATAATGGGCCTATCCTAAGGCGGAGAGGCGCAAAATAAAAGGCTGAATCGGGAATGTGGTCCGACCAGAAGGCTTCTGGCCCTCCGGAGCGGATCAGCCGGCGCGCACCCGCCGCCAGGAATATTTCGGGCCTTTGGCCTCCGGCTTCACCGCCGGCTGGTAGGACAGCGGCAGTCCGCCGGTACGACCTTGCTCGAGCCGCTTCAGCAGCACCGGGTGCGATATCTCGAATTCATCGAAGCCGAGGCGCAGCATATGCGGCAGCTGATCAATCAGCACCTGCCCGGTGGCGCGCATAGCGCCTGCAAAATGATAACGGCTGCGCAGCAATTCGCCCTTGGAGAACGAGCGGCCGTCATTGAACGCCGGAAACGCCAGCGCCACCAGCGACAGCTGATCGAGCAGGCCTGCGATCTTTTCGAGCTGATCGCCGGGCTGCAGCAGCACACCGATGCGCTCCTTCGCCGACCGCCGCACCTCCGGATCGAGGCCGAGAAACGCCTGCAACGGCAGGATGAAACGGCCATTGCCGACCAGCGCCTCGGCGCTTTCGGCATGCACCCACTCGTCCTCGCGGAACCCATCCGGTGTCCACAGCCGCATGGCGTTTTCGGCTATCAAGTCGCTCATCAAGAAAATTCCCAAGTCCAAAGATTCTAAAGTGCAAAACACCTCAGGGTGCGTTGAGATTCAGGTCAGGCCGAGCCGAAAATGGTGGCTTCCGAGAACCGGAGCGGAGCGTACTTTGGGTACGTGAGCGCCGGAAGCGCAGGAAGCCGCCGTTTGCAGGCCGGCTGAATATCAACATACCCTAAAGCGAGGCGTCGGTCAGCGATCTTTCCAGCCCCGACAAATGGATGCCGCATTCGGTCTTGGCGTGCCCGGCCCAGCGGCCGCTGCGCGCGTCGTCGCCCGGTTGCACCGGCTGCGTGCACGGGAAACAGCCGATCGACAGATAGCCATAGGCGACCAGCGGGTTTTCACGCAGCGCATGCGCGCGCATGTAGCCGGCCTGGTCTGATGTCGTCCAGTGCGCCAGCGGATTGATGCGGATGCGCGAGCCGACCGCCTCGAACACCGGGAGCGCTGCCCGGGTCGCCGCCTGGAAGCGCTTGCGGCCGGTGAACCAGGCGCGGAACGGCTCGACGCCGCGCGCCAGCGGCTCGACCTTGCGGACGTCGCAGCAGGCGTCGGTGTCGGTCTCGTTCAGATTGCCGGTCGGGTCGATCCTTGCCAGCGCCGCATCGTCGGGCCTGATCACCCGGATATCGCTCAGCCCGAAATCGGCGGCCAGCGCGTCACGATAGCCGAGCGTTTCCTCGAAATGCTTGCCTGTGTCGAGAAAGATCACCGGCAGCGTGCGGTCGATCTCGGCGATCATGTGCAGCAGCACCGCCGAATCCGCGCCGAAGGACGAGACGGCGGCGATTTCGCCGTGAAAGAACTCCCGGGTCGACCGCTCGATGATCTCCAGCGGCTTCAGATGGCCGTAGAGCGCGTCGAGACCCGCCGCTTGGGCGGCGATGCCGGCCTCGACGTCGACGATCCGGTCAAGCGGCCTTGGCTTCGCCAGCATAGAGCGCCTCCTTGAACGGCGCGGGACCGACACGGCGGTATGCGTCGATGAATCTTTCATTTCTGTCCAACCGAAGCCCGAGATAGGTCTCGACGATCTGCTCGATGGCGTCGGTGATCTCTTCCGAGCTGAAGCCGCGGCCGATGATCTCGCCGACCGAGGTGTTCTCGTCGGCCGAGCCGCCGAGCGTCACCTGGTAGAGTTCGGCGCCTTTCTTCTCGACCCCGAGGATGCCGATATGGCCGACATGGTGATGGCCGCAGGCATTGATGCAGCCGGAAATCTTCAGCTTCAATTCGCCGATGTCGCGCTGGCGCTCCAACGAGGCGAAGCGCCGCGAGATTTCCTGCGCCACGGGAATCGAGCGCGCCGTTGCCAGCGCGCAATAATCGAGGCCGGGGCAGGAGATGATGTCGCTGATCAGGTTGGAATTGGCCGTCGCCAGCCCGATATCGACAAGCGCGTCATAGACCGCCTTGAGGTCGGCCCGCGCGACATGCGGCAGGATCAGGTTCTGCTCGTGGCTGACGCGCAGCTCGTCGAAGGAATATTTTTCGGCAATGTCGGCGACCGCTTCCATCTGGCTGTCGGAGGCATCGCCGGGCGTCTCGCCGATGCCCTTGAGCGAGATGGTCACCGCCGCGTAGTCGGGATGGCGATGGGTGACTACATTCTGGTCCAGCCATTCGGAAAAGCTCTTGGAGTCGAGGCGGGCAAGCTTGACCGCCTCATCGCCTTCCGGCCGGTCGACAAGCGCCGGCGGCGCGAAATAGGCGTCGATGGCGCGGATGTCTTCTTCCGGCAGCCTCAGCACGGCGTCCTTCAACTCCTGCCATTCGGCCTCGACCTGGCGGGTGATCTCCTCGACGCCGGTCTCATGGACCAGGATCTTGATGCGCGCCTTGAACTTGTTGTCGCGACGGCCGTAGAGGTTGTAAACGCGCAGGATCGCCGTGCAGTAGGACAACAGATCCGCTTCGGGCAGGAAGTCGCGGATCTTCTTGGCGACCATTGGCGTGCGGCCCTGGCCGCCGCCGACATAGACGGCGAAACCAAGCTCGCCGGCAGCGTTCTTCTTCAGATGCAGGCCGATGTCGTGCGTCTGGATGGCGGCGCGGTCGCGCTCGGCGCCGGTCACCGCGATCTTGAATTTTCGCGGCAGGAACGAGAATTCCGGATGCACCGACGACCATTGACGCAGGATTTCGGCATAGGGGCGCGGATCGGCAACCTCGTCGGCGGCGGCGCCGGCGAAGTGGTCGGCAGTGACGTTGCGGATGCAGTTGCCGCTGGTCTGGATGGCGTGCATCTCGACGCTTGCCAGATCCGCCAGGATCGCCGGGATGTCCGACAGCGCCGGCCAGTTGAACTGGATGTTCTGGCGCGTCGTGAAATGGCCGTAACCTTTGTCGTATTTGCGGGCGATGTGGCCGAGCATGCGCAGCTGCTTGCTGTTCAGCGTGCCGTAGGGCACCGCGATGCGCAGCATATAGGCATGCAGCTGCAGATAGACGCCGTTCATCAGCCGCAGCGGCCGGAACTGGTCCTCGGTGATCTCGCCGGCAAGCCGCCGCGCGACCTGGTCGCTGAACTCGGCGACGCGGGCCTTGACGAAATCGTGGTCGAACTCATCGTAACGGTACATATTCAGGTCTTTCCGGGCGCGTCCGCCCGTTATTTTCTTCGTTCGAGCATGATCGGGATCATGCTTGGGTCATCTATGCCGCGCGTGCGGCTTGCGGACGGGCCTGCTTGCCCAGGTCGTTGCGGGTGGTCGGGCCGGCGGCACGGATCTTTTCACGCAGCCGGACCGCTTCGACCGTGCCGTTGGCCACGGTCACGTCTATCAGGTTGACGTCGACCACTTCGTTGGCGGCGGAGGCCTTGGCGCCGATCGCCTCCAGCCGGTCCTCGGCCGCCTTGTCATGGGCGATGTCGGCATGGTCGATGGTCTCGGCCCAGCCGCCATTGGCGTACCAGACGGCTATGCCGTCGGCGAGGCGGTTCGCGGTCAGGACTTTCATTGGTTCACTCCTTGCGCGGCAGCACGGACCACGCTTTCCTGCCTGTGTGCCGCCAGCGGCTCGGACCGTTCGAAATTGGCGCCGGCGACCGCGTCGCCGATGATGGTCATCACCGGGCCGCTGAGGTCGGCGCGCGCCTCCAGCGACGGCAGGTCGGCGAGCGTGCCGTGGAAACGGCGGCGGCTGGCAAGGCTGGCATTCTCGACCACGGCGACGGCCGTATCCGGCGACAGGCCGGCTTCGATCAGCCGGCCGGCGACCTCTGCAGCGACCGAGCGGCCCATATAGACGGCGACCGTCGCGCCGGAAATAGCGAGCTTTGCCCAATCTGGCAGCGAATTTCCCTTGAGGTCATGGCCGGTGGTGAACACCATCGACGACGACACGCCGCGCAGCGTCAGCGGCAGTTCGAAATCGGCGGCGGCGGCGAAGGCCGCGGTGACGCCCGGAACCACTTCGTAGGCGACGCCGGCATCGCGAAGTGCCGCCATCTCCTCGCCGGCCCGGCCGAACACCAGCGGGTCGCCGGACTTCAGCCGCACGACACGCTTGCCGGCGTGGCCAAGCTCGACCAGCAGCGCATTGATCTCGGCCTGGCTCTTGGAATGGCAGCCCTTGCGCTTGCCGACCGGCAGGCGCTCGGCATCGCGGCGGCCCATGGCGACGATCGCCTCCGGCACCAGCGCGTCATGGACGATCACGTCGGCTTCCATCAGCAGGCGATGGGCGCGCAGCGTCAAAAGGTCCTCGGCGCCTGGACCGGCGCCTACAAGCGCGATATGGCCCGATGCCGGTTCTTTCGAAAGCAGCAGGCCGACGGCCGCATCACGCGCCTGCGAAAGCTCGCCGGCCTCGACAGCGCGGGCCGGCGCGCCGCCAAAGAAATCGCTCCAGAAGCGGCGGCGGGCATTGCCCTTCGGCAGCAGTCTTTCGGCAGTGTCGCGAAACGATGCGGCAAGGGCTGCGAGCGGACCGAGCGAGGGCGCCAGCATGCGGTCGATGCGGCTGCGCAGCATCTGCGCCAGCACCGGGCCGGCACCTTCCGTGCCGATGGCAATGGCGACCGGCGCGCGGTTGACCAGTGCCGGCGTGAAGAAATCGCACAGCTCCGGCCGGTCGACGGCATTGACCGGAATGCCTAGCCGGCGCGCATCCCCGGCAACGCGGCGATCGAGCGCCTCGTCGCCGCTGGCGGCAAACACCATCACCACACCATTGAGATGTGCTGCATCATAAGCGTCGGCGATGTGGGCGGCCCCGGTCTCGGCGATAAAGGCCAGCAGCTCCGGGCTTGTTTCATCGCTGACGATGCGCAGCTCAGCGCTCGACTGCGCGAGCAGCCGCGCCTTGGCCAGCGCTTCCTCTGCGCCGCCGACGATGGCTATGGCTTCGCCCTCGACCCGCATGAAGACGGGAAAGGCATTGAGCTTGGGCGTGGCTTGCGGCATGACGAGCGGAATCCTGGAACCGTTTGCCAGTTCTACGCGGGGGCGCGAAAAACCAGAAGGCACCCACTCGCGCATCGCTTCGTAGCAGGCAATCTCTTTTCTGCAAGCATGAAGGCCAAGAGAAAAATATTCCACATTCAAATGCGGAGCAGATTGAAGCTGCTGCTGCAGCCCTTGATCCGCTGCCTTTCTAGCGGCTGGAGGAGCTAACCACAAAACAGATTTTTCTAAATTCTATCAATTTAGTAGATTAAGCCGCCGGATGCTGACCGAGCGATCGACGGCAGCCCGCGCTCTCGCCGGCCCTTGTCGGAATACCGGGTCCGAGTACCGGAACATTCCCGCCTCGGCACGCGTTTGCCCTATGGGCCCAAGCCCGGTCATGCCCCTACGGCAAAGGCTTGGCGATGGGCTTGAAAAATCAAAAAAGGAGCGCCCCATGAGCAACGTCAGACTGAAACGCGGACTGTGGATCGTGGTGGCAGATGGCGAAAAGGCGTTGTTTCTCGAGAACCGTGGAGACGTCCAATATCCCGACCTTCAGGTCGTGCACGAGATGGAGCAGGAAAATCCGGCAACCCGAGAACAAGGCACGGACCGCCCCGGCCGCTACAGCGACGGCCCTTCCGTCCACCGCAGTGCGGTCGAGGACACCGACTGGCACCGGCTCGGCAAGGAGCGTTTTGCCGAAGAGATTGCCGACAGGCTCTACAAGCTCGCGCATCGCGGCAGCTTCAAGGAGATCGTGCTGATCGCGCCGCCGCCGGTGCTGGGCGACATGCGCAGGAAACTGCACAAGGAGGTCACCGACAAGATAACGGCCGAAATTCCAAAGACGCTGACCAACCACAGCATACCCGATATCGAGAGCCTGCTGCAGGCGACCTGATCGGCATCGGCGGCGCCAACCGCCGCCAGACTTGAACACGCCGCCCGCGATGCTGACAAATCCTGCCGGCTCGCTCGCCTGGAAAGCCTTCTATACGTGCTGGCCGCCATTGATGTGTATTTCCGAACCGGTCACGTAAGACGCCTGCTGCGAGCACAGGAAGAAGATGATGTCGGCGACTTCCGCCGTGGTGCCCAGCCTTCTCAGCGGGATGGTCTCGACGATTTTTTCGGTGCCCGGCGACAGGATCGCGGTGTCGATCTCGCCCGGCGCAATCGCATTGACGCGAATGCCGTGGGGGCCGAAATCATGCGCCATCTCGCGGGTCAGCGAGCCGAGTGCCGCCTTCGACGTCGCATAGGCGGTGCCGGCGAAGGGGTGCACCCGGGTGCCGGCGATCGAGGTGACGTTGACGATCGAGCCCTTGGCCGATGCCAATTCCTTGAACAGTCCGCGCGCCAGCATGATCGGCGCAAAGAAATTCACCTGGAAGACGTCGCGCCAGACATGCATCGGCGTGTCGATCGAGTTCATGCGGCTGTTGCCGTCCTTGAGCTTGGGCGAGATGCCGGCATTGTTGACCAGCGCATGCAACTGCCCGCCATGCGCCTCCAGCCGGTGGCGGATTTCCGAGATGGCGATGCCGACATCCTCCTGGTCGGCGAGGTCAACCTTGATGTGGTCTTCAGGTCCGGCCGGCCACGGGCAGTCCTCGGCAAAGGCCTGGCGCGAGCAGGTGATGACGCGCCAGCCCTCGCGTGAAAAACGCTTGACCGTGGCATGGCCGATGCCGCGGCTGGCGCCGGTCAGCACGATGGTTTTTCTGGTGTCGGGTTCAGCCATGTCACTTGTCTCCAGGCGGAGATGTAGCGGAACGCGCGAGCGGTTGCGAGGGGTCGGATGCCCGTAGGCGGCGTTGCGGAGTGGAACCCGACAGATAGCTCATCGTTGGTTGGATAGAAGCGAAGGATGGATTTGCATCATCGATCAGGAGAAAGCCATGGCACAACAAACCGCACTCGATATCGCCACCGCCTTTACCAAGGCCTGGACCAGCCATGATCTGGAGACGGCGGCGAACTATGTTGCCGACGATGTTGTGTTCGATGGCCCAATGCAGCGCTCGACCGGCAAGGACCCCTATTTGAAGGGCCTCACCAAGCTTTCGCAAGATGTGACCGGCGTCCGCGTGATTGCGGCGTTTGGGGACGAAAACCAGGCGCTGCTGATGTCGATCTGCTCACCGGCTCTTCCGGCACCCTGTCCTGCGCCAAGCATCTTACCATAAGCGACGGCAAGATCCGTCGCGACAAGCTGACCTTTGATTCCAGGCAACTGGGCAGCGCTAAGCCAAAGCCGAACTAGCGCCGGCTCAGCCGCTGTCAGAATGTCGAGGATCGGGGTCTGCCGCTTCTTGGCTGGGCCGCAGCTGGCGACGGTCAGCACAATCGTCTTTCTGGTGTCGGGTTCAGCCATTCGCGGTTTGTCGGCGCGTGATCTAGCCGAATATGTTGCGGTGGCGAGGGCCATTCGACGGCCGCGCGCATGCGCCGCGATGCCGAATAACGGACGATCTCTTCAATAACAGGTGGGGCACTCGTAGAGCATGCTGAGGTTTGAGAGGAACATGAGTACCGCTAAAACCCCCAGGACACTTAGAAATACGGTACGGGACCTCCAGAACACGCGCCCACTGAGCCAAGCCAAACCATATGGGATGGCAAGGCTGGCAATGAAGGCGCCGGTCATTCCACCTAGTCTCCCATCAAGAAGATATGCCGGCTCAGATCTGAGATTAGGTATCTGTCGGAACAAAATTGCACTTGCTGTTATGGCGATCAGCAACGCCCATTGTCCAAAGCTCAGACGGTTGAACCTACTAGCAGCTTCCATCGTTCGCCTTACCCGGCAATAGTCGACCAACTGATCAACTTATAGGCCGAATTTGTCAATCCCGATCAGTCCGATGGCTTTGACGTTCAGCCGCCTGTCAGAATGTCGAGGATCGAGGTCTGCCGCTTCTTGGCTGGGCCGCCGACATTGCCGGGCGGCACCGGGTGCTTGATCGATCCGGTGGTGCCGTCGACGCCCGGCATGGCAAGGCCGCCGGCATCGACCGTTTCGGCGGGCCGCACGGGACGCGATGGCGTCTCGGCACCCGGCGGTGGCGTCGATTGGCCGACGGAAGCGACCGGCGCCGGCGGCGCCGTAGCGGACGGTATGTCGTCCGGTACGATCGTGTCTGGCGGCGTCGACTTCCAGGTTCCGGGCAGCGGCGCCACCGGCACGCCCTCATGCGCCGCGACCATGAACTCATGCCAGGCCTGCGCCGGCAGCGCGCCACCGGTGACCTTCTTCATCGGGCTGCCGTCGTCGTTGCCGAACCACACGCCCGTGGTGAGATTGGCGGTATAGCCGATGAACCAGGCGTCGCGCGAGTTCTGGCTGGTGCCGGTCTTGCCGGCCGCCGGCCAGGCGAACGCCGCCTTCTTGGCCGTGCCGGTCTCGACCGTTCCGGTCATCATCGAGTTCATCATGCCGACAACATCGGCTTTGACGACGCGCGCCGCGCCGCCGCCATTGTTCTCGTAGAGCACCTTGCCGGCGGTTGTCGTCACGCGGCGGATGAAATGGATGTCCGGCTTGTAGCCGCCATTGGCGAAGGGAACATAGGCCGACGTCAGTTCCAGCGGCGTCACTTCCGAGGTGCCGAGCGCGATCGAGGTGTTGGCCGTCAGGTCGGACTGGATGCCCATGCGGTGCGCCGCCTCGACCACCGCACCCGGCCCGACTTCCATGGTCAGCTGCGCGGCCACCGAGTTCAGCGATTTCGCCAGCGCCGTCGCCAGCGTCACCTTGCCGAAATATTTGCCGCCGTAATTGTCGGGCGTCCAGCTGCCGATCTTGATCGGCGCGTCGTTGCGCACGCTGTCCGGCGTGCGGCCGGATTCCAGCGCCGCCATGTAGACGAACGGCTTGAACGCCGAGCCCGGCTGGCGCCGCGCTTCCGAGGCGCGGTCGAACTGGCTTGTCGAATAGTCATAGCCGCCGACCATGGCGCGCACCGCGCCGGAATTGTCGATGGAGACCAGCACGCCCTGGCTGACGTTGAGCTTCTTGCCGCTCTGGTCGATCAGCCGGCGGATCGATTGCTCGGCGAGTTTCTGCAGCGTCAGGTCGACGGTCGTGTCGACGACGATATCGCGGCGCACGTCGCCGATCAGGTCGGGCAGTTCTTCCATGATCGTATCGGCGACGTAGTTTTCCGAGCCGGTCCAGTAGGACGGCGCGCGTGTCGCCGGCGCGCTCATTGCCGTGGTCTGCTCCTTGGCGCTGATCTTGCCCTCGTCGCGCATCGCGGCGAGCACCAGCTGCGAGCGCTGCTCGGCCGCCTTCGGGTCGCGCGCCGGCGACAGCCGCGACGGCGCCTTGAGCAGGCCGGCGAGAAGGGCGGCCTCCGACAGCGTGACGTCACGCGCGCTCTTGCCGAAATAGCGGCGCGAGGCCGCTTCGACACCATAGGCGCCGGAGCCGAAATAAACCCGGTTGAGGTACATTTCGAGGATCTGGTCCTTCGTATGCTTGTGCTCCAGCCACAGCGCCAAGAGCACTTCCTGCACCTTGCGTTCCAGCGTGCGGTCCGGCGTCAGGAACAGGTTCTTGGCCAGCTGCTGGGTCAGCGTCGAGCCGCCCTGCGAAAAATGCCCGCCCAGCACATTGGTCACCATGGCCCGGGAAAGGCCGATCGGGTCGATGCCGAAATGCGAATAGAAGCGGCGGTCTTCGATGGCGATGACGGCCTCGGGAATATAGGGCGACATTTCGTGCAGGCCGACGGCCTCGCCGCCGCTCATGCCGCGATTGCCAAGCAGCTGGCCGTCGACCGAGACGATCTTGATGTTGGGGGCGCGGTCGGGAATGGCCCAGGTAGTGGCCGCCGGCATTTTCGCGCCGTAATAGACGACGATGCCGGCAGTGGCGATGCCGCCCCAGATGGCCAGCACGAAGCACCAGTAGAACAGCCGGGCAAGCACGCCGAACACGCCGCGCCGGCTTTTGCCGCGCCCGCCGCGTGGCGGCTTGGCCTTGGACGATTTGCGCTTTGCAGCGGCTTTTCGGTTGCTCGGCACGACGCGGTCCTCCTCGCTTACCGAAAAACCGGCCGAGGATCTCGCCCCCGGCGATGCCTCGAAGCTGGGCTCGATGCGGCTGTCTTTCCGGTTCGCCATGCGCTGTGCTGTCTTCCCCATGCCTATGGCGTTGGGGTTGAAGACTAGATGCGGCGGTTTAAAGGCGGGTTAAGTCGGGAAAAATCGAAATAAACTGTATTCAGTCGCTTGCCGAACGGCTGCGGCCCGCGACAGCGCCAAAGCCGGAAATGAAAAACCCGCCTCGGCGGGGCGGGTCGTTGGAGCCAATGAGCACCATAACGAAATTAGTAGCATAGCTGCCGGCACAAAGCAAGAACAAAATATGCTTTGCCTCAGAATAATCACTTCAGTTCGGCGGTTGCGACAACCCTCAGTCGTCGGCATCCGCATCGTCGGAGGCCGGCCGCCAGCTGATCGGTTCGATCTTCCTTTGCGTATGGCCGTCAGTATAGGTCCACCAGCCGGCATCGCTTTCGTCCCAGTCGCCGCCGGCCGCCTTCAGCCGGTCGAGCGAACGGTATTGCGCGATGCTCTCGTTGATCACGCCGTCGCTGTCCTGCCAGTAGACGGTGACCTTGGAGCCGTCCTTCGGTGCCGTTTCGATTGGTTTTCGCGCAGCCATTTCAGTTCCTCCCGGCCGACGGCGTTAAAGTGCCAGAAGGCCATCAGCTGTGGGCGAAGATGTCCTCCTCACCCCAGCCCATCAGGTCGAGTTTCGCACGCGTCGGCAGGAAGCGGAAGCAGGCGTCGGCCTCCCTGGTCCGGTTGTCGCGCGCCAGCCGCGCGCTCAGTACGTCGCGCAGCCGGTGCAAATAGAGCACGTCGGAGGCGGCATATTCGAGCTGCTCGGGCGACAGCGTCTCGGCGGCCCAGTCCGACGATTGCTGCGCCTTCGACAGGCCGATCCCGAGAAGCTCGAAGCAGATGTCCTTCAGCCCGTGCCGGTCGGTGTAGGTGCGCGTCAGCCGCGACGCGATCTTGGTGCAGAACACCGGCTCCGGCATGACGCCGAAGGCGTTGTAGAGCACGGCGAGATCGAAGCGGCCGTAATGAAAAAGCTTGGTGATGCTGCGGTTCTTGAGCAGGCTGACGAGGTTCGGCGCCTTCTTCTGGCCGGGTGCGATCTGGATGACGTCGGCCGAGCCGTCGCCCGGCGAGATCTGCACGACGCAGAGCCGGTCGCGATGCGGGTTCAGCCCCAGCGTCTCGGTGTCGATGGCGACCGCCCCGACATCGTAATGCAGCAGGCCGGGCAGATCGTTTTTGTGGAAACGTATGTCGCTCATCGTCTTCTCCGGTCGCGGCCCCGTGCAGCGATGCGCGACAGACCATGCCCGTCCTTGCCGCGATCCGGCGAAAAATCAACAAAAACTTGAGTCTGGCGCAATTTCAGCGTGTCAGCGCCTCGAGAATGCGCGCCCAGGAGCGCTGGCCCTTGTGGAAGGAGCTCATCTCGTACTTCTCGTTCGGCGAGTGGATGCGGTCGTCGTCGAGGCCGAAACCGACCAGCAGCGATTCCATGCCGAGATAAGTCTGGAAATCGCCGACCACCGGGATCGAGCCGCCGCTGCCGGTCACCACCGCCGGCTTCGGCCATTCGTCGGACAGCGCCTGCTTGGCCTTGGCGAGGAAGGGCGAGTCGTAGGACAGCTGGATCGCCGGCGAGCCGCCGTGCGGGTGGAATTCGACCGAGCAGTCGGCCGGAACGCGCTGCCTGACGAATGCCTGGAAGGCGGCGCGGATTTTTTCCGGATCCTGTTTGTGGACCAGGCGGAAGGAGACTTTTGCCGAGGCTTGCGCGGCGATCACCGTCTTGAAGCCCTTGCCGGTATAGCCGCCGATAATGCCGTTGAACTCGGCCGTCGGTCGCGCCCAGGTGAGCTCGAGCACCGAGCGGCCCTTTTCGCCGGACGGAATCGACAGGCCGATCGGGCCGAGGAAGGTCTCGGCCGTCTCGCCGAGCGACAGCCACGACTGCAATATCTGCGACGGCGTTTCCTCGACGCCGTCATAAAAACCCGGGATGGTGACGTGGCCATCCGCATCGTGGATGTCGGCCAGGATCTTTGCCAGGATGCGGATCGGATTGGCGGCCGCACCGCCATAGAGCCCGGAATGCAGGTCGCGGTCGGCGGCAGTCACCGTGATCTCCTCGCCGACCAGCCCGCGCAGCGAGACGCAGATCGACGGCGTATCGCGGTCCCACATGCCGGTGTCGCAGACCAGCGCGAAATCGGCCTTGAGCTCATCCGCATTCGTCTCGAGAAACGGCTTCAGCGACGGCGATCCGGACTCCTCCTCGCCCTCGAACAGGATTGTGATTCGGCACGGCAATCCGCCATGCACCTGCTTCCACGCGCGGCAGGCCTCGACGAAGATCATCAGCTGGCCCTTGTCGTCGGCCGCGCCGCGGCCGGTGATCACCTTGTGGCCGGGCTCGATCTCCCTGACCGCCGGCGCGAACGGGTCGCTTTCCCACAGCTCGATCGGATCGACCGGCTGGACGTCGTAATGGCCGTAAAACAGCAGATGCGGCGCGCCCGCCGGCCCGTCGTGATGCGCGACCACCATCGGATGCCCCGGCGTGTCGCGCACGCTGGCGTCGAAGCCGATCAGCTTGAGCTCGTCGACCAGCCATTCGGCGGCCTTGCGGCAGTCGGCGGCGTAGTCCGGATCGGTGGAGATCGACTTGATGCCGAGCAGGCCGAACAGGCGTTCGAGGCTCTGGTCGAAGTTCTTGTCGAGGCGGTCGAGGACGGGGGAAACTGCTGACATCTGGCGGGGCCTTTCGATTCTGGCGGCGAATCTAGGGCCCATGCGGCGAAACGGAAAGCCCGCGACCGTTAGGCCACAAGGCAGGATCTTGTCGAAAGGCAAAAAAATGCCGCCGTGGTGGAGGGGAACCACGGCGGCCTTTTACTCGAAACGATGCGGCAGCCCGGAGAGGGGGGATAGGCTGCCGCAAGTGTCCGGGATAGGCGGGGGACGGGCCTTGCTCCGGACTTCGGCGAAAACTGCCGATGGCGTTTATCTGTGTCTGCGAACGTGGCGATTCAAGGGCACAAAAATTACACTTTTGTAACATAGGCGTGAGCGAACAAAGCTCCGGCCAGGCCGCCAGGGCCGGCCAAGCTCGCACACCATTTGTCAGGGTGTTGCCGGAACCCTTGGCGCAAGCCGCCTTTGGCATGGACCGCGGCGCTGCGCCGCGCTATCCCTCGTGCCATGAAAAAAGGCGATCATCTCTTCCTTGTCGACGGCTCCGGCTACATCTTCCGTGCCTATCACGCGCTCCCGCCGCTGTCCCGCAAGTCCGACGGGCTGCCGACCAGTGCCGTGCTCGGCTTCTGCAACATGGTCTGGAAGCTGACGCAGGACGCCCGCAACACCGATGTCGGCATCGTGCCGACGCATTTCGCCGTGATTTTCGACTATTCGTCGAAGACCTTCCGCAACGACCTCTACCCCGACTACAAGGCCAACCGCTCGGCGCCGCCGGAAGATTTGATCCCGCAATTCGGCCTGATCCGCCAGGCGACCAGGGCCTTCAACCTGCCATGCCTTGAGACGGAAGGCTACGAGGCCGACGATTTGATCGCCACCTATTGCCGGCTTGCCTGCGAAGCCGGCGCCGACACCACCATCATCTCTTCCGACAAGGACTTGATGCAACTGGTCGGCCCAACGGTTGCCATGTACGACCCGATGAAGGACCGCCAGATCGGCGTTCCCGAGGTGATCGAGAAATGGGGTGTGCCGCCACAAAAAATGATCGACCTCCAGGCGCTGACCGGCGATTCGGTCGATAATGTGCCGGGCGTGCCCGGCATCGGGCCGAAGACGGCAGCGCAATTGCTCGAACAGTTCGGCGACCTCGACACGCTGCTCGCCCGCGCCGGCGAGATCAAGCAGGACAAGCGGCGCGAATCGATCATCGCCAATGCCGACAAGGCGCGCATCTCGCGTGACCTGGTGACGCTGAAGAACGACGTGCCGGTGACCGAGGGGCTCGACGAGTTCGTGTTGCACGCGCCGGACGGTCCCAGGCTGATCGGCTTTCTCAAGACCATGGAATTCTCGACGCTGACCCGCCGCGTGGCCGAAGCGACCGGAACCGACGCGGGCGACGTTCCAGCCACCCCCGTCACGATTGAGCGTGCCGATACCGCGCATGGCCCCGATATGGGTTTTGGCGCGCCCGCGGCCGCCGAGAGCGCACCGCCGTCGGACGAAGCGGCACTCGAAGCCCCGGCCGCAGCCAAGCAAGGCGACACCCCATCCCTGCTTTCGGCGCTTCGCCTGGAGGCTGCCACCGCCCGCAAGATCGACACCAGCGCCTACGCCTGCATCCGCGACGCCGCGACGCTGAAGGCCTGGATCGCCGAGGCGATAGAGAGAGGCATCGTCGCCTTCGACGTTAAGACGTCCTCGCCCGATCCGATGCAGGCCGAACTGATCGGCCTTGCCATGGCCGTCGCGCCCGGCCACGCCGCCTACGTGCCGCTTGCTCACAAAAACGGCAATGGCGACCTGCTCGGCAGCGGCGCGGTCGAAAACCAGATCCCGATCCGCGACGCGCTGGCGTTGCTCAAGCCGCTGCTCGAGGACAAATCCGTCCTCAAGATCGTGCACGACATGAAATACCGCCTTGTCGTCATGAGCCGTCACGGCATCGAGGTCGGCCCCTATGACGACACCATGCTGATCTCCTACGTGCTCGAGGCCGGCACCCACGGTGGCCATGGCCTGGAGGCGCTGGCCGATAAATGGCTCGGCCACGCGACCATTCCGCTGAAGGAACTGGCCGGTTCGGGAAGAAGCTTCGTCGGCCTCGATCAGGCCGACCTCGGCAAGGCGACGGCTTACGGGGCCGAGCACGCCGACGTCGCGCTCAGGCTCTGGCAGGTGCTGAAGCCACGGCTTGCCGCCAAGGGCCTGGTCTCGGTCTATGAACGGCTGGAACGGCCGTTGGTGCCGGTCCTGGCACGGATGGAGCAGCGCGGCATCTCCGTCGACCGGCAGATCCTGTCGCGGCTCTCCGGCGAACTGGCACAGGGTGCCGCACGGCTTGAGGACGATATCTACCAGCTGGTCGGCGAACGCATCAACATCGGCTCGCCAAAACAGCTCGGCGACATCCTGTTCGGCAGGATGGGTCTGCCCGGCGGTTCAAAAACCAAGACCGGCCAGTGGTCGACCTCGGCGCAGCTTCTCGAAGACCTCGCCGCCGAAGGCCACGAATTGCCACGCAAGATCGTCGACTGGCGCCAGCTGACCAAGCTGAAATCGACCTATACCGATGCGCTGCCCGGCTTCATCCATCCCGACACCAAGCGCGTCCACACCTCCTACGCGCTTGCCGCGACGACGACCGGGCGGCTGTCGTCCTCGGATCCCAATCTGCAGAACATTCCGGTACGCACCGTGGAGGGGCGAAAGATCAGGACGGCCTTCATCGCCGACAAGGGCAACAAGCTGGTTTCCGCCGACTACAGCCAGATCGAATTGCGCGTGCTCGCCCACGTCGCCGAAATCCCGCAGCTCAAGCAGGCCTTCGCCGATGGCGCCGACATCCACGCCATCACCGCGTCTGAAATGTTCAACGTGCCGGTCGAGGGTATGCCTTCAGAAGTGCGCCGCCGTGCCAAGGCGATCAATTTCGGCATCATCTACGGCATTTCGGCCTTTGGCCTCGCCAACCAGCTGTCGATCGCGCGCGAGGAAGCCGGCGACTACATCAAGAAATATTTC
Source organism: Mesorhizobium sp. M0800 (assembly GCF_040320095.1). Classification (NCBI taxonomy): domain Bacteria; kingdom Pseudomonadati; phylum Pseudomonadota; class Alphaproteobacteria; order Hyphomicrobiales; family Phyllobacteriaceae; genus Mesorhizobium; species Mesorhizobium sp. M0800. Next base: position 59,162 of record NZ_JAMYOZ010000002.1, on the reverse strand, counting down.
GAGCGCTTCCCCGGCATCCGCGACTATATCGATGCGACCAAGGCCTATGCCCGCGAGCACGGCTTCGTCGAGACCATTTTCGGCCGCCGCATCCACTATCCGGAAATCAGATCGTCAAATCCTTCGGTCCGGGCGTTCAACGAGCGCGCCTCGATCAACGCACGCCTGCAGGGCACCGCGGCCGACATCATCCGCCGCGCCATGATCCGTATGGACGAGGCGCTGGAAAAAGCCAGGCTTTCCGCCCGCATGCTGCTGCAGGTGCATGACGAACTGGTCTTCGAGACGGTCGAAGCCGAGGTCGAGGCGACGATCCCGGTCGTCTGCCACGTCATGGAGAACGCCGCCATGCCGGCGGTGTCGATGTCGGTGCCGCTGCACGTCGACGCCCGCGCCGCCAACAACTGGGAAGAGGCGCATTAAGGAGGGCCACAGAGCCATGTTCGGTTCAAGGTTCACGAGCAGCAGCGGTATGCTATAGTGCCCGTATGATCACCAAGGCACTTGAGAATCTGGTAAGGCATGCGGAAGCTTGGCCTCGCGAAGACCAGGAGGAGCTTGCCGACTATGCCCGCGTCATCGAGGCGCGGCGGACTGGCGTGTATGCGACGTCGGAATCAGAGCGCAGCGCGGTCACAGCGGGCCTAGCAGAGGCCGATCACGGCACTTTCGTAGATGAGGATACCGTTCGCGCGGCCGACACCCGCCGCAGGCTATGAAGGTCCGATTTACGCGGCAAGCCTTTGCCGAACGCGAGGCGATTTTCAACTACCTCGAAGAGCGGGCGCCTCAGGGCGCCCTTTCAGTCATTTCTCGGATCCACGCTGGGATTTCGCGACTTGCCGAATTTCCCGAAAGCGGTCACGCAACCGACATCCCTGGCGTTCGCGTCCTCTTCATAGGCCGCTACCCTTATAAGGTCTTCTATCGTGCCCGTGCCGACGCAATTGAGATCCTGCACATCCGGCATACCTCAAGGAGACCCTTTCCCTACTGAGCCGATCCGGGAACACCCGGCGAGGGCTCGGAAAACCTTGCTCCGCCTTCGCCGCGTTGCTCCGGCCTCAAGCCGCTTCAGCCAAACACTTTGCACAAGTCCCACGGAATTCGATCACCGCCTTCTTGGCGGCGAAGCCGGTCGAGCGCACCCACTCGTCGAGCCGGTGGCCGACATCGTCGTCGGAGAACTCGGTCACCTGGCCGCAGGTGTCGCAGATGGCAAACGCCGTCATCGAATGGCTGTGGTCGTGCGGCTCGGCACAGGCGACGAAGGAATTGAGGCTTTCGAGCCTGTGCACGAAGCCGGATTTCACCAGCGTGTCGAGCGCCCGGTAGACCTGCAGCGGCGCGCGAAAACCGCGCTCGCGCAGTTGGTCGAGCAACGTATAGGCGCTGAGCGGGCCGCTGGCGGCCTCGAGCTTCTCGAGAACGCAAAGCTGGTTCTTCGTCAGTACATCCCTTGCCGCCATGATCCTGTTCCAAGCCGCTCCGTGCCGATCGCTGCCATTTCGCAAGCAGTCGGACCTCTTCCACTGAGATAGCGACGAACTGCCATTTTTGCTACTGTTTCTATTCGCAGCCGGTGGTCGGCTGGCCGGCGGCGCCATATTCAAAATACTGACAAAATCCTCGGCCAGGCTGGCCGTGCTTGGAAATTCGATCGGGCTTGGGGAAGCAATCATGATCAAAGTGACGCGGCGGACGCTGCTTGCCGGCACGTCCGCGCTGGCCGCTGCCGGCCTGGTGCCGTTTCGGGCATTCGCAGCGGCGCGCACCTACCATGCGCTGCTTGTTGCCTGCACCGATTACCCGAACCTGCCGAAGAAAAACTGGCTGATCGGACCGAAAAACGATGCCGGCCTGGTGCGCGATTACCTCCTGGGGAACACGCCCGCGCCGGTGAAGTTTTCAGCCGAGAACGTCACGCTGCTCGCCAAGGATGTCGAAGGCGCCAACGGACCGCCGACACATGCGGCGATCAAGGCGGCGTTGGCCGATCTTGCCGCCAAGGTCCAGCGCGACGATTTCGTCTACCTGCATTTGTCCGGTCACGGCGCGCAGCAGCCGGCAGCGAACAAGGGCGACGAGACGGACGGCCTCGACGAGATTTTCTTGCCGTCCGACATCGACAAATGGGTGAACCGCGAAAAGGGCGTGCCCAATGCGCTGGTCGACAACGAGATCGGCACCGCGCTCGACGCTATTCGCGACAAGGGCGCCTTTATCTGGGCCGTGTTCGACTGCTGCCATTCCGGCACGGCGACGCGCGCCGCCGAGGTCGACGACGAGTTGGAACGCAAGGTCGAGTTCGCCGATCTGGTCGGCGGCGACGACGCTGCCAGGGCGGCTGCAGTGAGAGCCTATGACGAGATTGCGTCGGCCGCGCCGCGCGGCTTTGAGGAGGACGGGCAGCGCAAGCCGGCCTTCAAGCTGACGCCGACCGGCGCCGAGCCGACCACCAAGGGCAAATTGGTCGCCTTCTACGCGGCGCAGACGGTGGAGACGACGCCCGAGATGCCGCTGCCCAAGGGCACGGCCGATGCACCGCGTTTCGGGCTGTTCACCTTCACCATCCTGTCGAAACTGGCCGAGAACCCCAACATCACCTATCGCCAGCTCGGCCAGGCCGTGCTGCAGCAATATTCGGCGGACGGCCGCACCCGGCCAACGCCGCTGTTCGAAGGGGAACTCGACGCCCGCGTCTTCGGCACCGACAAGACCGAGGCGGTCATGCAATGGCCGATCGTCATCGAGAACGACAAAGCCACGATCGGCGCCGGACTGCTGCATCGCCTCACCCCAGGCAGCAGGCTCGCAATATTGCCGTCGGCGCTGTCGCCGCTGTCCGAGGCGCTTGGCTATCTCCAGGTTCAGTCGGCGAAAAACCTGGAAAGCCGGGTCAAGCCGGTCGAGTTCGGCGGCAAGCCGGCGCTCAAGCTGGCCGACATCCCCGCCAATGCCTATGCGCGACTGGCCGAGCTCGCCGTCGACTACAAGCTCGTGGTCGCGCGGCCGGCAGCGGCCAAAGGCCTCGAGAAAGTGGCCGCGCTGGCGAACTCGGTTCTCGACGAACTGGCGGCCAGGGAGAGCTCAGGGTTCCACATCGCGCTGGTCGAGCCGGGCAAGAGCGCAGATCTGCGTCTCGCAGTGCTGCGCGAGAACGCCATTGCCGGCGCCGCAGAAGATGCCACCGACGCGCCGGCGCTGTGGTTCCTGCCGGCTTCGGGCGACATGACGCTCAAGGGCGGCAGCAAGCCGCCGTTGATCATCATTCATCCGGACGGCCGCGAAAAGTTGATCGAGGCCGCCGCAGGGAATCTGACGAAAATCTTCCGCGCCATCGGACTGTCGAGGCTGGCCGCCGCTTCCGATTATCGGCCGGAAGAGGTCAGCGTCGAGTTCCGGATCAAGCGTTTTGACAGCGACACGCTGCAGCCGATCGAACCGTCGACGGTGCCGCGTGTTTCGCCCGACGATCAGGTCCACGTGCTGGCCAGGAATGGTTCGACCAACCTGGTCGACATCAACGTGCTCTATGTCGGCTCCGACTATTCCATCCAGCATTTTCTTGCCGAGCGCCTGACCGAAGGCGCCGTGCTCGAGGAAGGCCTGTTCAAATTCACCGACACCAGCTTCGGCATGGAGCGGATGATCGCCGTCTTGACCGAGGCGCCGCCGCAGAGCGAGAAGCAGGATCTGAGTTTCCTGGCGCAAGAGGGGGTTATCTCGGTAACGCGCGGACTTGGACAGCCAAGCTTCGCCGATATGCTGGCCGATATCGGCATGGCGCCGGCGACGCGTTCGGCCATGCGGCTCACCGACGACAAGGGATCGAAGGGCGCCGTGATGATCTTCCCGATGGAGACGGTGCCGCGCGCCTGAGGCGCGGTCAGGTGCCCGGCCGGGCCTCTTGCCTAATCGGCTGATAATGAACATTCTTCGACCGCCGCTGTCGGCGGCCGAACGGAACGGATGAGGGCGTTCGTGAACAGAATCGTATTTTCGTGGCGCGCAACAACCGCCGGCCTTGTCGCCGGGCTGTTGCTGGCCGCGAATGCTTCGGCGGACGAGGCTTGCGGCCTCTGCGCCAAGGAGGTCGTCATCAATTCCGAACTGGCGAGTTGCTTTCTCGACCAGTACGACCAGATCGCCAAAACCGGCAACGCCGCCGTCGTCGTCGATCTCAGCAGTTGCACCTCACGCGGCGTGGTCGAACCATTGCCGTCGCCGGGCAAGGCGCAGGTGGCGCCTGACGTGCAGTTCATCGTTTCGCGGGCGCAGCTGGATTGCCTGAAGAAGAAGCTGGAGGCGCCGGGCATCGTGCTCGACCCGTCCGCCACCATAGAACTGGACAGCTGCGGATGACGAAAGCGGGGGGCAACGCAACGCAGCAGGCAGTGACGGCGCCGGTACCGCAAAAGAAGCCGGTGTCGCTGCCGGAAACCGTCGAAGGCCTGCCGTGGGTGAGCAATCACGAGGTCAAGAAGGAGGCGAACCCGTTCACCGATCGCGACTGGCGCATGCTCGTCTATGCCTGGTCCGGATTGCTGGTGCGCCTGGCGATCATCTTTACCTTGATCTTTTCGGTCTACCAGTTCCTGGCGAACCAGGAGCAGAAGCGCGTCGAGCAAACGATGTCGCTGGTCGAGCTCTTGGAAAGCAAGGATTACCAACAGGCGCAACGGGCCTTCAAGCAACGCCTGGCGGCGCTCAACGCCAAATACGGCAATCTGCTCAGTGCCAATCCGACGCCGACCGAGGAACAGGTGTTCAGACAGCGCATCGGCATCGAAGCGATGAGCGCAACCGGCGGCGACATGCCGCTTGCCGAGTTCAGCGACAATTTCGACCGCATCGTCTATTTCCTCAACCGCCTTTCCTTCTGCGTCGAAGGCAGGCTGTGCTCGCGTGAGGTCGCCGACTCCTATTTCCGCGACTATGCCGCTTCGTTCTGAAGCTATTTTGCCGGCTATATCGACAAGGAACGCAAGGCCGGTTCGCCGACTTTCGCCCAGCCGATCGAGAACTATGTCCGCCAGGCGCCACCCTCGGCCCAGTCCAGATAATTCCCGAAAATGCGAAAGCCGGCGACGGAAATGCTCCGCCGCCGGCAGGTTTTCCGCGACGATCGCGGCCGAAATTCTGCAGGCCTATTTGTACAGGCTGTTGATCCACTGGACGTTGATGGCGTTCAGACGCACGGCTGTGTTGGCATCCGGGCTCTCGGCCACGTTCACGCCGGTGATGACGCGCTGCTTGGAGCCATTGTCATAGGCGTAGACCGAGCTGCCGCTCGATCCTGGATAAGTGTCGCAGTCGTACTGGAAATACTCGGTGGCGATGTGTTCGGCGAGCACTTCGCAGGTCGCCTTCCACATCGTGCCCATCGGCTTGTCGCCGGGATAGCCGACGATGTTGGCGGTGAAGTCGCCAAGATCCACGTAATTGGCATAGCCCAGCCAGCCGAGATTGGTGCCGACATCCTGTTTCAGGGTGACGATGCCGAGATCCCACGGCACGACCGAGCCGTAAAAGCCCTGGTAATTGTCGATGAAGCCCTGGACGATATAGGCGCTTTCATAGGTGAAGGCGCCGAACGGTGCGTCGTCGGCGGTCTTGCCATTGAGAGCCGGGACGAACAGGATGTCGTCCAGCCAGGCCTTGTCTTCGTGGCTGTAGAGGCAGTGCGCCGCGGTGAGCACCGTGCGCGGGCCGATCAGCGTCGCCGAGCAGCTGCCATAGCTGCCGCTCTTCGATTTGCCTTCGAGGTAGCCGATCGCGGTGAACGGGTAGGTTTTGGTATTCTTGATCTGCTCGCGGTCGTCCGTGCCGAACACCTGGCGGCCGGCCTCTTCGCCTCCGCTCAGTCCGGAATTGTCGGACTTCTGCCCGTCGGCGGGCGCGTTCATTTCCTTGATGACAAGGTCCTTCAGCGTCTCGTTCGGATCGATCTTGATGTCCTTGCCATCGGCGGAGCGGCCGACGATGCCATAGGATTTGACGGCTGTTGCTTCGTCGGTGAGCGGCGCGGCGCGGTTGGCCTCGTCCTCGGTCAGTTTCGGCGGGGCGATCGGTTTCGCCCGGCCAGGCTTGTAATCGCCCGATGTCACATCCCGCATGCTTTCGCCGTTGCCGGCATTGGCGGAACCTGGATCGGCTGCCAAGGCAGGAACCGCCCACATTGCGGTGGAAAGCAACGCGGACGCAATAATGCACTGTGTCAGTTTTGTCATGGTGAGACTCTCCCAAAAGTCAGCAAGGACTGGATCAAGATACAGAAATATTGTCGAGATCGTGGTGGCGCAGAAAAATGAAATTGGTTACCGGTGCCTTTACCGGGCCATTATTCAGTGCAGCCAGTTTAGGTCCCCGCCAAAAATGCCTGCAACGGTATACTGCCTAAAATAATCCAACATTGGCAACGACTAATTGCTTCCACATAGCCCGTGGGGGGCTATAGGATTTTGGGCGGGTTTGGCTCGACAGCACGACTAGCAGAAATGGTGCTCGGCTTTGTGACGGATCATGCTTCGCCGTGGAGCATGATCTCACCGGCCGGTTCCATTTCAGTGGATCATGCGTCGGCGACTGACCTGTCGGGAACATCGTCTCAGGGGGTTCGAGGTGAAGATCATCCATAGGTTCAGACCGATTGCCGCCGCCGCACTGCTCGGCATCGCGGCGGCCTTGCCGGCCGTCAATTCCGTTCATGCCACGGACGCGGCCGCCCGGCCGGAGGCGGCGATCTCGCCGATGAAACGCGTGGCCAAGGCCAGGGCCAAGGCCAAGGCGGAGAACCCCGACGGCGCCGATCGCGTCTACGGCGGCAAAGAGGCCGAGAAGGGCGCTTACCCGTTCCAGGTGGCATTGTTGACCACCAACAGACTGGACAAAAGCCCGGCCTCGCAGGCGAATGCGCAGTTCTGCGGCGGCAGCCTGATCGCGCCGCAATGGGTGCTGACGGCGGCGCACTGCCTCAATGACGACGGCGGGCCGATTTCGCCTGATGTGGTCACCGTGCTCACCGGCGCCACCGATCTCAGCGAGGGCAAGCGCTACAAGGCGGCGGAGATCATCGTCAACGAGGGCTATAGCGAGCAGACGCTGGACAACGATCTCGGCTTGATCCGGCTGGCCGCGCCGGCCGATGCCCCGACCATCAAAATTGCCCGTGAGCCGACACCGGACACCGGGAAGACGACGGTCACCGGTTGGGGCAAGATGCAGGACGGAACGTTTCCCACCGCGCTGATGGTCGCCGACCTGGACCTCCAGCCGAACGCAACCTGCAACAGCGGCATCAAGGCGATTTATGCGCATGATTTGAAGGCAGCGCTCGGCGAGCTCGCCCGCCGCATGCGTTACTCGGAAAGGGGCATCGAGGCGGCTGCCAACGCGATTGCAGCCGACATGGCCGATCCGCTGACCGGCAACATGATCTGCGCCGGCACCGCAAGCGGCGAGCGCGACGCCTGCAACGGCGACAGCGGCGGACCGCTGTTCATGACCGGTGCCGATGGTCCGGTGCAGGTCGGCGTCGTCAGCTGGGGCGAAGGTCCGGCCGACGGCAGCACCGCCTGCGGCCACAAGAACGCCTACGGCATCTACACGCGGCTGGCCAATTACACCGGCTGGATCGAGGAGAAGATGAGGACGGCAGCGCCCGCAGCGCCCAAAGCCCTCGGCACGGCGCAGAAGCCCGCCACGCCCTGACCGGTGTCATTTGCTGAATGACGGCGGGAGCAATCCCGCCGTTTCTGCCCGGAACCTTAGGTTGGGACTAGAACCAGCGATCGCGGCGCTGGTCTGTGGCGGCCAAGGCGAGGCCCAGTAGCGCCCCTACGGCCGCTCCGAGTATGAAGGCGGACGATATTGTGCCGGGATTCTCCTGGACCACCCCGGACACTGTCTGCGCCCTGTTGCGCAGGGCTTGTGCCGTCCGCGAGGCGCGCTCAGCAGCGTTGCCATACCAATCGCCGGCGTCCTCGATCGCCTCTTCCGCGCGTTCCGCCAAGGTTCGGTTGATCTTGTTGATCTCGCGCCTCAGCTGCGCGACCTGCTTCTCCAGGGCTTCCTGAGCTTCACGTTGAGTCATCTTCGGTGCTGCGGATTCGTTCGGTTCGTCGGCCATTGTAATCTCCTTTGCTCAGGCTCGGCTCAACGGCCGGCCCACTGTGCAGGTTCCTCCGCAAAACGCGTATGTCCGGTGTTTGTTCGGTGAGAAACCGGCTTTTGTCCGGCATGTCTGCGAATTCGGCATCAACATCGGATCGTTCCGGCGCTCGCCGCGTTGGTGAAAACGCCACAAGGGAGGATCCGCCATGGACGACGATCGGCATGAAAAAATTCGGCAGCGAGCCTATGAAATCTGGATGCGCGAGGGCCGCCCGGATGGCGCGCATGAGCGTCATTGGCAGCAGGCGAAGCAAGAGCTTGGCTACGATGAGACGACGACCGGCCAGGCTGATGATGGAGCGGCCGAGCACGGTCCCACTGGAACGATCGCCAGTTCCGACGTTCTGACGGTCGAGGCGCTGGCGATGCGCACCGGGATAACCGGTGATCAGGCGCAAGAGCTGATCGACAGGCTTGGCAACGACAGGGCGACGCTGGAGGAAGCCGCGCGGAACCTCAAGGCAGCCGAAAGTTAGAGCGTGTTTGAGAAGGGGATTTCCAGCGTGGCTAAGGCGTACTTCATCGCACGCTATCAGCGGCGCTCGACACCCCTTGCCGCCAGGATGTCATCAACGGCTGCCGACATCAGAAATGCCGACAGCTGGTTGGCCGCTTCTGCATCCGTCGATTCGGCGCTGATGCCAATGGCGAAGTCGACGTAACTTTGGAGTTCTGCAGGAAACCGACCGACAAGCACGACCTGGGGAGCGGCCGCGAGAATCGAAGTCACGGGAACGACCCCCAACTCGGCTTCCCCACGGCCCACGGCCGGCGCTGTCTGCCCTCCTGGTATGGCCACCAGCTTGGGCCTCACCTCATCCGCTATCCCCAAACGTTCCAGCAAACCGGAGAAGTAGCCACCGCTGGTTCCTTCACTGGCGTAGGCGATCGATCTGGCGCTCTTCAACGCGTGTTCGAATGCTTCCACGGACCCGATGTCGAGCGGTCGACTGCCTGCCTTGGCCGCCACCCCCATTGCTATCCGGCCAAACACCATCTGGCTCCCCGCCTTGACCTTTCCCGAGGCAGTCAGATCCTGAACCAGGTCCGGATTGGTGATGACGAGGTCAAAAGCTTGCCCAGCTTCAATCTGCTTCTTTACTGTCGGATTGAGCTCCCACCTGACCGCAACTGTGAATCCCGTGGCCGTTTCGAACCGGGGTATGAGAGCTAGGATGGCGGGGCGGACCGCAATAGCGCCAAAAAGCCGGATTTCCTGATTCATCGCCTAACCCCGAATCGGACGAAACGACCTTCTTGCAATACCCATCCAGCTGCCCGGCCATTCTATGCTCAGCGTCCCGGAAGCCGTCGCCCTTCGGCCACCGGATGCCGTCGTCGCCTACTTCCTCGGCGGCCCCTTGCGCTCGGCCGATGCCGCCCAGAGATTGATATCCGACTCGCGGGCAAAGGTGTCGATCTCGGCGAGCTCGGCATCGCTGAAGTCGAGCGCCTTCAGCGCGCCGACACAATCCTCGACCTGTTCCGGCCGGCTGGCGCCGATCAGCGCCGACGTCACCCTGCCCCGGCGCAGCACCCAGGCCAGCGCCATCTGCGCCAGCGTCTGGCCGCGGCGACGGGCGATGACGTTCAGCGCCTCGATATTGGCGATCGACTTGTCGTTGATGAATGCCGGGCGCAGCGACTTGCCCTGGCTGGCGCGGCTGCCATCGGGGATGCCGCCGAGATATTTTTCGGTCAGCATGCCTTGCGCCAGCGGCGAGAACACGATCGAGCCGACACCAAGCCCCTCCAGCGTATCGAGCAGGCCATCATCCTCGACCCAGCGGTTGAGCATCGAATAGCTCGGCTGATGGATCACGCAAGGCGTGCCGAGCTGCTTCAATATGTCGGCGGCCTCGCGGGTGCGCTGCGAATTATAGGAGGAAATGCCGGCATAGAGCGCCTTGCCCGAGCGCACCGCGTGATCGAGCGCGCCCATCGTTTCCTCCAGCGGGGTGTCGGGGTCGAAGCGGTGCGAATAGAAGATGTCGACATAGTCGAGCCCCATCCGCTTCAGGCTCTGGTCGAGGCTGGCCAGGACATATTTGCGGCCGCCCCATTCGCCATAAGGTCCTGCCCACATTTCGTAGCCGGCCTTGGTCGAGATGATCAGCTCGTCGCGATAACCGGTAAAGTCCGTCCGCAGGATCTCGCCGAACGCCTGCTCCGCCGAGCCGGGCGGCGGGCCGTAATTGTTGGCGAGGTCGAAATGCGTGATGCCGAGATCGAACGCCTTGCGCGCGATCGCCTGCTTTGTTCTATGCGGCGTGTCGTTGCCGAAATTGTGCCACAGCCCAAGCGAGATCGCCGGCAGCTTCAGGCCGGACCGCCCGCAGCGATTGTAGACCATCTTGTCGTAGCGGTTTTCGGCGGGGACATACGGCATGGGAAATCCTCAAATCGAAACGAGCCCGACGGCTGCCGCCGCGACAGTGGGGCGGTCGAGCTTGCCACCCTTAGCCTCTCCCCGCGCAAACGGGGAGAGGCTTTTTGCGGTGCTTGGGAGGTGCGCCGCCTACTTGGTTTTCTTCTTCGCCAGCAGCTCCTTCGCCGCCTTGACGCCGAGTGCCGCGGGCCGCTCGCAGCTGGTCTGCATGGCGACGAACTTTCCGGTCTCGCCCGAACGCAACAGGCCGGTCATGACGTCGACGGCATGCAGCGCCAGTTCCATCGAGCAGCGGTGCGGCCGGCCTTCCCTGATCGCGATCGCCATGTCGGCCAAACCGGCAGTGCGGTAGTTGGCCATCATGCCTTGCGAATGCATCTCGTTGGGCACGCCGAACGGATGCGGCCATTTCGGCAGCTTCTTCACCGGTTTGGCGGCTTCGGTGTAGCGCACTTCGCCGCCGAAGAAGTTCGGATCCGGCACGAACACCGTGCCCGCCTCGCCATAGAGTTCCATCGGCGCGTGGCCATGGCTCCAGACATCCCAGCTGGTGTTGAGCGTCACCATGGCGCCGTTCTCGAATTCCAGCACGCCGTGGATCGTCGTCGGCGTGGAGACCGGGATCTTTTCGCCGGCGCGCGGCTTCGAGCTGATGATGCGTTCCGTCATCGGGATCGAAGCGAAGGCCGCGACCTGCTTCACCGGCCCGATCAGCTGGATCAGGTTGGTGATGTAATACGGTCCGATATCGAGCACCGGCCCGGCGCCCGGCTGGAAGAAGAAGTCCGGATTGGGGTGCCAATGCTCCATGCCATGGCTCATCACATGACAGGTGCCGCTGGTGATCCTGCCGAGCCTGCCGGTGTCGATCAGGTCGCGGACAAGCTGGTGCGCGCCGCCGAGGAAGGTGTCGGGCGCCGAACCGATGCGCAGCCCCTTGCTTTCCGCCCGTTTCTTCAGGTCGAGCCCTTCCTTGACCGACAGCACGAAGGGCTTCTCCGAATAGACGTGCTTGCCGGCGTCGAGGATCTGCTTCGACACCTCGTAATGCACCGCCGGAATGGTCAGGTTGACGATGATGTCGATATCGTCGGCCTTGAGCAGCCCCTCGACGGTCTCGGCGCGCAGCTTGAACTCTTTTGCCCGCGCTTTCGCCGCTTCCATGTTGATGTCGGCGCAGGCGCGCATCTCGATGCCGCGAAACAGCGGCGCCAGCGAGAAATACGCCTTCGAGATGTTGCCGCAGCCGATGACGCCGATGCCAAGTTTTGTTGCCATGCTGATGTGCTCCTAATAGGTCTTGGCGGCTGCGATCGAGCGGCGGGCGAAGCGCTCGATATCGTTGGGATTGTCCTGTTCCATGACGTAGTATTTTGCGGCGCTTTTGGCGCGTAGCGCCTTGATCAGGCCGGGCCAGTCGATGGTGCCGTGGCCGACGTCGGACCAGCCGTCCTCGTCGAGGCCCTCGCCCGGCTTGGCCAAGTCCTTGACATGGACGGCGACGATGCGCTTGCCGTGCTTCTCGATCCAGGGCAGCGGATCGACGCCGCCGCGCACCACCCAGGCGACGTCCATCTCCCAGCCGATGTCGGGCGCGGAGGACAGGATATGGTCCTGCGGCACCGAGCCGTCGGCAAGCGCCTTGAACTCGAAATCATGGTTGTGCCAGGCAAAGCCATAGCCGGCTTTCCTGGCCGTCTCGCCGACCTTGGCCAGGCGTTCGCCGAAGCCGCGCCAGCCGGCTGTGTCGGCCGGCCTGAACTCGGCGTTCAGGAACGGGCAGATGAGCAGCGTGATGCCGAGCGCGTCGGCCGTCCTGCGCACGCCGTCGAAATCCTTCTCGAGCGCGTCGATCGAGAAATGCCCGGTCGGCATGGCGAGCCCGTTCTTGTCGAGCTCGGCACGGAACGCCTTGAGATCGTCATAGACGCCGCCGAACCCTTCGACTTGGCTGTAACCAAGCTCCCCCAGCATCTTGAGCACGCCCTCCCAGGGCTGGAAATTGCGGGCGCTGTAAAGTTGGAATGACCAGTTCATCGTCTCTGTCCGTTTTCTTGTGGATGGTTAGTTTTGGGGGATGAGTCTTGGGGGAGTGGAAGAGTCTTGGGAGGCTAAATCATGCTCTAGAGGCGGTTACCTGTGGCGGCGTCGAAAAGCGAGGCGCGCATCGGGTCAAAACCGATGCCGACCGCCTCGGCGTTGTTTGGCGTGCGCTCGGCTGTCACCCGCACCGTGAAATTCTGGCCGGCGAGCTTCAGCCAGACCAGCGTGTCGGAACCCATGGGCTCGACGACCTCGACATTTGCCGTGGCTGCGAACGGCCATCCCGTGCCGCTGTTGAACGCCACGTGCTCGGGGCGGATGCCGAACACGGCCGGCCCTGGCACCGGCTCCTTCTCGAAAGCATAGGTGGCAAGCGGTATCCGCACATCATCGGCGACGAAGTGCCAGTCGCCTGCCGCTTGCTCCAGTCTGCCGTCGAGGAAGTTCATTGCCGGCGAGCCGAGGAAGCCGGCGACAAACCGGTTGACCGGCCGGTTATAGATGGTCTGCGGCGCATCGAGCTGCTGGATGACGCCGCCCTTCATCACTGCGATACGGTCGGCCAGCGTCATCGCCTCGATCTGGTCGTGGGTGACGTAGATCATGGTGTTCTCGAGCTTGCGATGCAGCAGCTTGATTTCGACGCGCAATTCCGCGCGCAGCTTGGCGTCGAGGTTGGAGAGCGGTTCATCGAACAGAAAGACATCGACGTCACGCACAAGTGCGCGCCCGATCGCCACGCGCTGGCGCTGGCCGCCGGACAGCGCCGCCGGCTTGCGATGCAAAAGCGGTTCGATCTGCAGGATCTCGGCGGCCCGGGCGATGCGTTTGGCGATCTCGTCCTTGGCGAGGCCGGCAACGCGCAGCCCGAACGACAGGTTCTTCTCCACCGTCATCTGCGGATAGAGCGCGTAGGACTGGAACACCATGCCGATGCCGCGATCCTTGGGCTCTTCCCAGGTGACGTTCTTGCCCTTGATGAAGATGCGGCCTTCGGAAACGTCGAGCAGCCCGGCAATGCAGTTGAGCAAGGTCGACTTGCCGCAGCCGGACGGGCCGAGCAGCACGATGAATTCGCCTTCGGCAACATCGAGGTTGAGCGTCTGCAGCACCGATATCGCACCGAAATTCAGCGACAGGTTCTGGATCGAGACGCTGGTGCCGTTTGCCGCAATGCTGCCGTTTGCGTTCATCGCCATCATCCTTTCACCGCGCCGGCGGCGATGCCGCGCACAAACAATTTTCCGGACAGGAAATAGACGATCAGCGGCACCAGGCCGGTCAGGATGGTGGCTGCCATGTTGACGTTGTATTCCTTCACGCCTTGCACCGAGTTGACGATGTTGTTGAGCTGCACCGTCATCGGATAGGTGTCGGGGCGGGTGTAGACGACGCCGAACAGGAAGTCGTTCCAGATGCCGGTCACCTGCAGGATGATGGCGACGACGAAGATCGGCAGCGACATCGGCAGCATGATGCGGAAATAAATGCCCCAGAAGCCGGCGCCGTCGACACGCGCTGCCCGGAACAGCTCCTCCGGCATGGAGGTAAAGTAGTTGCGGAACAACAGTGTGAGGATCGGCATGCCGAAGATGGAATGGACGATCACCAGGCCGCTGAGGCTGCCGTAAAGGCCGACCTCGCGCAGGATGATGACGATCGGATAGATCATCACCTGATAGGGAATGAAGGCGCCGACGATCAGGATGATGAAGAAGGTGTCGGCACCTTTGAAGCGCCAGTTGGCCAGCGCATAGCCGTTCACCGAGGCGAGCGCGATCGACAGGATCACCGACGGGATCGTGATGCGCACCGAATTCCAGAAACCACGCGACAGCCCGTCGCAATTGAGCCCGGTGCAGGCGCTCGACCAGGCCTTGACCCACGGCTCGAAGGTGATCTCCATCGGCGGCGAGAAGATGTTGCCGAGGCGTATCTCGGGCATGCCTTTGAGCGACGTCACCACCATGACGTAGAGCGGCAAAAGATAGTAGAGCGCAACCACGATCAGCGTGCCGTAGAGGAAGATGTTGCGGCGCGAGAACGTGTGGCGCGGCTTCGGTCCGCTCGGCCCGTAGGCTTCGAGCCCGCCGGCGCCGGCAATGGCGGGCAATGAAACGGCTTGGTCAGACACGCTTCTTGCCTCCGAACTCGAGATAGGCCCACGGCACGATGACGATGATCACCGACAGCAGCATCATCGTCGAAGCGGCGAACCCCTGACCGAGGTTCTGGGCGAAGAACATGTAATCATAGACATATTTGGCCGGGACTTCGGAGGCTATGCCGGGTCCGCCGCTGGTCTGGGCGACAACCAGGTCATAGATCTTGACGATACCGGCAGCGATGATGACGAGCGTAGTGATGAACACCGGCCGCATCATCGGTATGATGATGAACAGATAGGTCTTCCAGGTCGGTATCCCGTCGACCCGCGCGGCCTTCCAGATATCCTCATCGATGCCGCGCAGGCCCGCCAGCATCAGGCACATGATGAGCCCGGTGCCTTGCCAGAGAGCGGCGATCAATATGCCGTAGATGACGATGCTGGAATCATAGAGCGGATTGAAGCTGAAGCTCGTCCAGCCGAGGCTGCGCACCACTGCCTGGACACCGAATTCGGGGTTGAGCAGCCACTGCCAGACAAGGCCGGTGACGATGAAGGAGAGGGCGAAGGGATAGAGGAAGATGGTCCGGAACGTGTCCTCGAACCGGATCTTCTGGTCGAGCAGGGCGGCAAGCAGGAAGCCGATCACCAGCGAGAACACCAGCGACAGCACGCCGTAGATCAGCAGGTTCTCGATCGAGACCAGCCAGCGCGGCACCGACCACAGCCGGTAGTACTGGTCGAGCCCGACGAAATTCAGCCGTGGCAGGAGCTTCGAACTGGTGAAGGAATAAAGCACCGTCCACGCGCTGCCGCCGACAAAGATCACCAGCGCGGTGAGGATCATTGGGATCGAGGCGATTTTCGCATTGAGGTTGCGAAAGAGTTGGCTAGGGCGTTCGCTCTTGCTCATCTGCACAGCCGCGCTGGATCGGGTAAGGGCGGGAGGGTCAAGAGGCCTTGACCCGAGCTCCCGACCCTGCGTTTGCAGGGGCGGGAGTGAGGCGGTCGGTCGATCGCTCAATCGGCCGAACCGACAATGGCGGCGAAGCGCTTCTGCGCATCTTCCACGGTCATGTCCTGCTTGGCGAAGAACTCGGAGAACAGATCCTCCTTCTGCTTCTGCGTATCCTGCGAAAGCAGCTGGTCGGTCCACGGCATGACATTGCCCTTGGCGAGAATTTCGAGCCCCTTCTTCATGCAGTCGTTCGCCGCCTTGAGGTCGACGTCGCCGCGCACCGGCAGCGAACCTTTCTTGAGATTGAAGGCGACCTGCGTCTTGGGATCGAGCAACGTGTGGGCCAGCACTTCCTGTGCCTTCGATTTTTCGGGATCCTTCAGCAGCGGGAAGTAGAAAGCGTCGCCGCCGGTGGCGATGACCTCGTTGAGACCGAGGCCCGGAAGGCAAGTATAGTCCTTGCCGGCGGTCTGGCCGGCAACCTGGAACTCGCCCTGCGCCCAGTCACCCATGATCTGGCCGCCCGCCTTGCCGGTGATGACCAGATTGGTGGCCTGGTTCCAGTCCTGCACATTGGTGTTCTTGGCCATCTTGCGGGCATCGTCCGCGGCCTTGAAGACCTTGGCGACCTCGGGCCCAGCGGCGAATTCCGCGTCCTTGTCCTTGTAGACCTTGAGGAAGGCGTCGGTGCCGCCGACCGCCGCAAGCAGCACGTCGAAAGCGCCCGAGGCCTGCCAGGGCTGGCCGCCGACCGCTAGCGGCTGGATGCCTGCCTTTTCAAGCGCGGGCGCCGCAGCGACATATTCATTCCAGTTCTTCGGCACCGGCACGCCGGCTTTTTCGAAGGCCGCGTTCGACAGCCACAGCCACTGCCAGGAGTGGATGTTGACCGGCACGCAATAGATCTTGCCGTTGAGGGTACAGCCGTCGAGCAGGCTCTTCGGCTGCACGATTTCCGTCCACTTTTCCTTGGTGGCGAGATCGGTGAGGTCGCGCATCAGCCCGGCCTGCACCAATTCTTCCGCCTGCCGGCCGTGATTGAACTGGGTCGCGCCCATCGGGTCGCCGCCGGTGATGCGGCTGATCATGATCGGCCGCGCCGTGCCGCCGGAGCCGGCGATGGCGCCGTCAACCCAGTGATTGCCGGTTGCGTCGAAAGCCTTGGCGAGTTCGGCGACCGCTGCCGCCTCGCCGCCGGAGGTCCACCAATGGGTGACTTCCAGATCCGTCGCGGCCGCCGGGCCGGCAAATTGCAGCGCGACCGTCGCAGCCAGCGCAGCAGTCATGAGTTGGTATCGCATTTCGTTCCTCCCAGAATCTGAAACGTTACAGATTTTCGATACGGCAATTGCTTGAGGCGCGCAACCCCTCAGGCGAAGGTGGCATCAAGTTTTTTCGAAGCGCGAATAAAATCGCGCGGCTCGTCGGCCTACCGCATCGCAACAAGAGGGGTTGCACTGCAAAATGCAATGCTGCGACGCCAGAAAACCGGAAAAGCGCCTTCTGTCGCTCTTTTTTGCGCCGACCGGAGTGCCGCTCGTTTTGCGCCTGTCACCAGTGATATCGCCATGGCAGTGACAATCTGTAACGTTTCAGTATATAGCGGTTTCATTCGGTGAAGGCCCGCGGCGTACCCGCGGCCCGCCGATTGCCGGCCTGCCCGGCAACTGCTATGCGCCTGACGGGGCGGGATGAATGAACAGGCATCAAAAAGAGAAGGCCGACGAAGCGTCGGGCCGGGGCCGGCCGACACTGAAGACGCTCGCCTTCATGACCGGGCTGGGCGTCACCACCGTGTCGCGCGCGCTAAAGGATGCGCCCGAGATCGGCGCCGAGACCAGGCGGCGCGTCCAGCTTGTCGCCAAGCAGATCGGTTATCGGCCCAACCGTGCCGGCGTCCGCCTGCGCACCGGCAAGACCAATGTCATCAGCCTGGTGCTCAACACCGAGCACGAGATCATGAGCTTTGTCTCGGATATCATCTACGGCGTTTCCGAAGTCATTGCCGACACGCCCTACCATTTGATCGTGACACCCTACTCGCGCTCGCAGGATCCGCTCGACCCGATCCGCTACCTCGTGGAAACCGGTTCAGCCGACGGCGTCATCATTTCGCGCACGCAGCCGAACGATCCGAGGGCCCGTTATATGCTGGAGCGCGGCATCCCCTTTGCCACGCATGGCCGCACCGATATGGGGCTGATCCATCCCTACCATGATTTCGACAATTACGCTTTCGCAGCCGAGGCGGTGCGCCATCTGGCCGGCCTCGGCCGTCGCCGCCTGGCTCTGTTGGCGCCGCCGGTCGAGCTGACCTATCACGGCCACACGCTCGCAGGCTTTGCCGATGCGCTGAGCGAGGTCGGCGCCAGCGAGATTCCGTTCAACACCGTTTCGATCGATCATTCGATCGAGCAGATCAGAATGCGGACCGCGCAGCTGATGCGCCGCGAAAGCCGCCCGGACGGTTTCATCAGCAGCGCCGCCGCCGCGACGCTCGCCATCGTCGCCGGCATCGAAGACGCCGGCCTCAAGCTTGGCCGCGATGTCGATGTGGTGTCCAAACAATCGTCGGAGCTTCTGCACCTGTTTCGCAGCGAATTGCTGGTCGTCAACGAGAACTTCCGACTGGCCGGCGCCGAACTCGCCCGCTCGGTGCTGGGCTGGATCGGCGGCGCCGCACCCGGCACCCTGCAAAGCCTGAGCGAACCGGGCGAAGTCCAGGCCTATCGCCGCCCCGAGTAGAGCGGGATATGTTCAGATTGATCTGGCATCCGGCTCCATCTATTTGTCTTAGCGCATTTCTGCGACGCCAAATGATTCCACTTGGCTGAAAAATGCGCGCTGCTGACTGGCAGCCTTGGGGCCGTTTCCTGACGGTCTGGTTTCGGGCCTGCACAAACGAAAGCTACCGTTCGGCAACCGATTCCATTGCGGACGTTCACGGTCACCGATAACTGCTCGAAAGCTGTCGTTTCCGGCACACCACCTGTCGGCGTGACGGGGCCGAGAGCGGACTATCCACCATCAGCTGGACTGGGAAATAGTTTTACAACTATCATTCGCTATCCCATAGCAACTTCTTTTGGCAGAGATAGCGAACACTGCGTCCCTCGACGGCAGGGATCTCTCGCTATTCTGTAAAATTTCGCGGCCTTGTCCACCACATAGCCAGAGTGATCACTTCACAAACTACAACCATTATGAGCACATTCCGGACGAGAATCATACTTTCTGGCCGGGTCATAGAATGAAAAACAAATCTGACTTCGACCTGTTCTTCGACCTCAATTTCAATTCCCTCAATCAGACCGGCTTCGAACAATGGTTCGCCACGATGGCTGCATGCGTCTATGGCGGGGACTTCGAACTCATTAAGGCAGGTGGACCGAAAGGCGACAAGAAGAGTGACGGCCGACGTCTCTCCACTGAAACTATATTCCAGTGCTATGCGCCTGAGTCGCCTGCAAAATTTGCGAGCAATGCTGCGACAAAGATGGCAGATTCATTCCCGGAGGTGGTCAAGTTTTGGCCAACGATGAAAGTTTGGCACTTCGTTCATAACAACGATGCTGGGTTGCCAACCTCGGCGAGCGATAAGATCGAAGAGCTGCGGAAAGCCTATCCGAGCATCAAATTCCTCTCAGGCTCGCGGCGATTCCTGAAAGACGAGTTGCATGACAAACTATCTCTGCAGCAACTGATCCACCTTTATCCAAAGGCCGCCCTGAATATCGAAGGGGTGCAGATGGAGCATATTCGTCCTCTCCTAAAGCGGATCATCACCGAACGTGGGAAGCAATTCGGTTCAACGGAGTTTGGCGAAATACCGGATAGGGCTAAGCTGGAATTCAATCGGCTTAGCGAGGCATCGAAATTCGATATCCGCAGGGCCCGGAGCAATGTGGATGTAGTGGGCCGGTTCCTAGACGGTCAAAGCAATCCGGCAGCGGTTAGCGTCATCCAGTCTGCTATGCGTGAAAAATATCTTCAGCTCGTCGACCTTGGATACGATCCTGACGATATTTTTTTCAAGTTGTGCGATTATGTTCGAATCACCGCGACGTCGGAAGAAGTCGCAGCCTCTCACGTCATCATAACCTATTTCTTTGATTCCTGCGACGTTTTCGAAAACGTGCCGGTGTCCTGATGCTTTTGCCCACGAAGCACATCAAGATTGAAAATGCACTTTTAGGGGTGGGCGCAGAGGTGTTGGCGGAACTGGATCGCCCAAAGACCGTCTCTACACTGTTTTATGACATCCAGGCGCGTCGGTCAGAGTATGAAATGACGACGATCGAATTCGACTGGTTTCTGCTTGCGGTTGATTTCCTATATGCAGTCGGTGCGGTGCGCCTAGAGGCGGGCGTGCTTAAGAAGCTCAACCAATGATCACTGAAATCTACAGCAACCTGCCGAGTTTCAGAACCCTGACATTTAAACCGGGGATGAGCATCCTGCTGGCTGAGAGGCATGAGGCCTCGAGTGCACGCGACACTCGCAATGGTACCGGAAAGACCAGCATGGTCGAGCTGATCCACTTGCTAGTGCAGGATCGAAAGAACCCTGACGACGATTTTCACAAAGAAATCTTGGTGAGCCGAACATTCGGAGCGAGGTTTCGCGAGGCCAAGCACCAATTTACAATCGAACGGAGGACGAATCCTGGCAAGGATAAAGATGAGGCCTTCCTTGACGGCGTCTCAATTGATTTTAAAGAGCTTCGGTCAAGGCTTGCGCGGCAGTGGTTCGGGTTAACTGACGAGGACGCGGGAAGCATATATTCACCCAAGTTCGGTGCATTGTTCGCATTTTTTGTACGAAAGGCGAGAAACGGGGCCTTTAATAGCCCAGCCTTAAACTCATCTGACCAAAGCGCTTGGGATAGTCAGGTCAATCTCGCTTACCTTCTCGGCTTCGACTGGCGTCTAGTGCAAAAACTCCAACTGCTCAAAGAAGAAAAGAAGAAGGCCGACAACCTTGTTGGAATGATCCGCGAAGGTTACTTTTCCAATGGCGCGCTCGATCTGAACAAGATGCAATCTCGCCTCGACATTCTTGAGGTTGAGGTGGAAAGAAAGCGCGGCGAGATCGCTTCGATGGAAGTCGTCGACGGCTATCGAGACCATCAGCAGATCGCCAATGGAATTGCCGCTGAAATCCGAGACTTGAACGAAGCAAATCTGCGGGATCTTGACCTTAACGAGAATATCAATCTGGCTTTGCAAGAGGTCGAAGAAGCGAAACTTGCTGATGTGAAAACAATGTACGAGCAGGTTGGTATTTTCTTCGCCGACCATGTCAAGCGCCGGTTCGACGAAGTGACTGAATTCCATAGAAAGCTCACTGAAAATCGACGCGCGCAGCTGAACGACGAGAAGACTCGGGCACTACAGCGCATAAAGGACCGGCGAACTCAGATTGACCGCCTGCAGAAGGCCCTTAAGGAGAAAATGGCGATCCTGCGCTCGGGCATCGCAATTGATCGAATGACGTTGATGCAGTCCGAACTGACCGCCCTTGAAAGAGAGATGGCGGACCTCAACCAACAAATCCCGCGCCTTCGTGATGTGATTGAGGATCAGGCTCGTCTTAAGCGGCAAATTGGCGAGCAGGTGGAACTAATCGGACGCGACGTGTTGGAGCGCGAGGACGTCCGAAAGTTTGCTGTCCAAGCCTTTGCCGACGTTTCTAGATATCTCTACGACGAACCTGGTAACTTGATCATCGGGCGCTCTAAGGGTGTAGGCGGTCTCGAAATTGACACGGATATCGTCGGAAAGAAGAGTGGTGGCAAAAGCCACATGCAGGTGTTCTGTTTCGATTGGATGCTTGCCCAAGCGGCAAAGCGATACGACCGCTCGCCAGGCTTTCTGATCCACGACAGCCATATCTTTGACGGTGTAGACGGACGCCAAATCGGTCTTGCGCTCAGCTTTGCCGAGCAGAGATCCCGCGAAATTGGCATACAGTATATCGTCGCGATGAACTCCGACGACCTCGACAAAATCAAGACCGAGGAAACCGCCACCGGAGAGTCAATTTTTGATCCAGAACCGTTTATCATAGACCCCCGTCTTACGGACGATGAAGCTGGGGGACTGTTCGGCGTCCGGTTCTAGGTTAAAGACGCCCCGCTATTAACAGCACTTAAGTAGTTCACGACGAATGACCGCTATCAGGACCCGGTCACGAACGGCGAAAGGACCGACATCAGGCGCAGTCCCGACGTCCAGATGGCGAACCGCCGGACCGGCCCGAGAACTCCCAACGGCGCGCTTGAGATCACCCGCGCGCGGCTCTACTAGTCCGAAAACCTCACGCTCACGCCGCGCTGGCGAAAATAGGCCTGCATCAACTTGCGCCCCGAGCGGTTGTTCTGCGCCAACTTGGTCGGATCGAACACCGCCTGTTTTATCCCTTCTCGTGTCAGCGCCGCTTTAAGCGTCGCGATATGTGCGTCGATGTCGGCATTATCCGCCCGCAGCGAGGCATAGATACTTTCGGTCGCCTGGGCCACGGTCGGTTCGCTCACAGGTGTCGTCCTTTGGTTGGTTGAGCGGCGGCTTACCACAGATTCGCGGCTCCGCCGATACCGATGAGACCGTCAATCGTCTCTACCGGCATAGCAGGTTCCTGGCGCGAACCGACACCCAGTTGGTGGCTGGAGATATCTGCCTTCTGACAACCGCAAAATTGGACTCTAGGTCCAAGTCGCGGCGCTAACCCGCCGCGCCGCTTCCCCACGGGCCATGGAAAGCACCCTGCCCATCGATGCGCTCGAAGCCGTGCGCGCCGAAGAAATCGCGTTGCGCCTGGATCAGGTTCGAAGTGCCGCGGCCCTGCCGGTAACTGTCGAAATAGGCAAGTGCAGATGACAGGGCCGGCACCGGCGAGCCGGCTTCGGCCGCCCTTGCGACGACACGGCGAAGCGACGGATGTGCCTCCTGCATCAACGAGACGAAAGCCGGCGCCATCAACAGGTTGGTGGCCCCGCCGCCGGCGCCGAAGGCCTCCGCCATCGTATCCAGCAATTGCGAGCGGATGATGCAGCCGGCCCGCCAGATCTTGGCGATGACCGGCATCGGCAGGTTCCAGTTGAATTCCTTCGACGCGCCGCTCATCACCGCGAAGCCTTGCGCGTAGGCGGCGATCTTGCCGGCAAACAGTGCCAGCTCGAGATCGGCGAGCAGGGCGTCCCTGTCTCCGGAAATCTTGCTCACGCCGCCGGCATAGACCTTTTCGGCGGCAAGCCGCTCGTTCTTGATCGACGACAGTACGCGTGCCGCCACAGCCGCCTCGATCGCGGTGGCCGGGATGCCTAGCTGCTGCGCCTCGATCACCGACCATTTGCCGGTGCCTTTCTGGCCGGCGCGGTCGAGGATGATGTCGACCACCGGTTTGCCGGTCTTGGGATCGTCGGCGGCCAGCACCTTGGCGGTGATCTCGATCAGGTACGAATTGAGCCTGCCCGTGTTCCACTGGGAAAACACCTCAGCGATCTCTTTCGGCCCCATGCCGAGCCCGTCGCGCAATATGCCGTAGATCTCGGCGATCATCTGCATGTCGGCATATTCGATGCCGTTGTGGATGGTCTTGACGAAATGGCCGGCGCCGTCGGTGCCAAGCCACGCAGCGCAAGGCTCGCCCTTGAACTTGGCCGAGATCGCGGTCAGCACCTTTTCGACGCGCTTCCAGGACTCTTCGGTGCCGCCGACCATGATAGAGGGACCGTGACGTGCGCCCTCCTCGCCGCCGGACACGCCCATGCCGATGAAGGTCAGGCCCGAATCGGTAAGTTCGGAGAAGCGCCGCATCGTATCGCGGAAATTGGCATTGCCGGCGTCGATGACGATGTCGTTGGCCGACAGCACGCCGCGCAATGCCGCGATCTGCTCGTCGACCGGCTTGCCGGCCAGCACCATGATGATGATCGGCCGCGGCGGCCGGATCGCGGCGGCCAGTTCCTCCAGGCTATAGCAGGGCACCACCCTATCCCGAAGCGCGCCGGCATTTTCGACAAAGGCATCGGTGCGCGCCGCGGTGCGGTTGAAGACGGCGATGCGGTGCCCCTTCTCGGCGATATTGAGCGCCAGGTTGGAGCCCATCGTGCCAAGGCCGATCAGGCCGATTTCGGCTTTTTCCATTGTTTCTTCCCTGCTTTCGGATCTTGTTGGTTTGAGCCCGCGATTGGGTTGGATGCCCATTCTTGATGGCGATGATTGACGGGGGTTCGCGGCCGCGTCAACCGCCTCGCCGAATTGTCTTGCAGCCGGGGCGTGTTGAGATGCAGGTCAGGCCGAGCCGGGGTCGAAGACGGGCGCGTAAGCGACCAAACAGGTGGTTTCCGAGAACCGGAGCGGAGCGTACTTAAGTACGTGATCACTGGAAGCGCAGGATACCGCCATTTGCAGGTCGGCATCACCTGAATATCAGCACGTCACTCCGGCCTGATGTCGATCGGCGCCTCTATCTTCACCATCTCGAAATCCGAGACCAGGATATCGAGCCGCGCCGTCCACCGGCCGGCGACCGGAATGACGAGATCGTCGACGCGCCAGGTGCCGTCGCCGGGATTCGTCGCCGGGCGCTTGATGGGTTCAATGCCGGAATCGGGCTTTGATAGCACCAGTGTTACCTGCTTGGCGTCGAGCGGGCCGAAATCGCCGGTCATGATGAAGATCGAAGCGGCAACAGGCCCGGCATGGCCGGGCACAATGCTGAGGTCGGCCATCGCTTGCAGCGTGTGGATATGCACCGATGCCGGCTGTGCCGCGGCGATCGCCAGCGCCCGCGGCGGCGGCGTGAAGCGCCAGCCGGCGGCAACGCCGAAGATCGCCAGCACAATCAGCAGCTCGATGGCGATCGAGCGGGCCAGCCGCCGCTGGACTTCCGTTTCGCCCGCCTCAGCCGGGGCCGTAAGCTTGAAGCGATTGACGGCGGCGAGCGTGAACAGAAAGACGAGCAGCGCCAGCTTGAGCAGCAGCAGCCGGCCATAAGCCGTATGGACCAGCGCCGACGGCGTTCGCACCTGGATGACGGCGAGCACGATGCCGGCTACCGTAAGTACGGCCACGACGAACAGGATCGCTCGCGAAAACCGGCGCAGCAACGGCCCGGTTTTGTCCGGCTGCCGTTTCAAGGCAAGACCGAGCGGCGCCAGCGCCCCGGACCAAATCGCGATACCAGTGGCGTGCAGAAACACCATCGGCCGGGTCAGCCATTGCGGCTCGGCGGCACTGGCATGCCCGCTGGCGGCAAGTGCTGCGCCAACGCCAACCAGTCCGGCCAAGGCCAGCGGCTTTGCGTCGGCGGGCGGCACGACCAGCGATAGCAGGCCAAGGCCGAGCGCCATCAGCGCGATCAGCACCGTCCAGCCGAAGCTGGTGCCAAGCCCGGTCTGCCAGATGACCGGCTGCGCCAGCCGGACAAGCGGCGCACCGAGTGCATCCAGCCCCTGGAAACCGAGCGACAACAGTGCGGCGGCCAACCCGCACAGGATCGCGGCGACGATCATGTTCCGGCCGGATCGACCGCCTTGCGCCAGCCAGGCCTGCGCAAAGGCACCGCCGACGCCGAAAAACAGGCCGATGTATAGAAAAACCTTGCCGATCCAGATCGCCGTTCGAAGCTCCCGGTCGACAGCTTCGGAAGGGGCCGGCGCAGCACTCGGTGCACCGACCGAGAACAGCACCGAGCCGCCGACCGGATGGCCGTCGGCGGAAATCACCCGCCAGCTCAGCACATGCGTGCCCGACGTCAGCGCCTGCGGATTGTCGATCTCGACGGTCTGGCCGCTGAGCCGGAAAGAGCTCAGCGGGATCGACGTCCCGTCGGGCCGCACCAGCGTCAGCACCAGCGGCGAAACCGGCTCGCTGAAGGTCAGCGATAGCTGCGACGGGCTCTGCGCCAGCACCGCACCATCAGCCGGCTCGGCCTTGATCAGCGCTGCATGGGCGAAGGCGGGATCAGGCATGGCAATTACGGCGAGCAGCACGATGGCGGCCAGCAAGCCAGCCACAAGCCGGCCAGAATAGTTGCCGGCCATGCAAGCTTGCCGCAGGAAGGATGTCGCGCTCATCTCACCGCCAAGAGCAGCGGCGCGCCCATCCGCCAAAGCGCGCCGCCGGAGCTCACTTCTTCGGCAGCAGCTTGAGGCCGGGCGCCGGAAATTCCAGCGCATCCTCAGCCTGCCCGGCCGCCGGAATCTCGATCCAGCGATCGGCAACGCCGTCACATTCCTGCACCACCGGGAAATGCAGCATCTGGCCTGCCGGCAGGTCGGACGCCAGTGTCGCGCGAAAGACGAATTCGTCGTAGAATTCGTCCGGCAGGCTGCCGGCGCTCCAGTCGATCTCCTTGACGCCGCTGGTCACCGCCTGGCCGTAGAGCTGGTAGGACTTCTCGTATTTGCCGTTCTTGACCTGCAGCGTCCAACCCGGCTTCGGCATCGGTTTGACCGAAAGCACCCCTTCCGGGATCTGCACGCGCACGGCGGTCGTCGCTTTGCCCTCGCAGCCATGCGGCACCCGAAGAACCGCCTTGTAGGTCGAGCCCACCGCCGCCTCCGGCGTTTCGAGCGTGATGTGGGCAAAGGCCGCGCTGGTCCCGAGGACAAGAAGCACGCAGCCGGGCAAAAGAGATTTCTTCATGATGCTACCTCTCGAAGCGGCCAAGTCAGTCGTCGTCCTGGGGCGCCGCGCTGCCGATGCCTTGCACGGCGAATTCAATCTGCACAGGCCCGGCTTTCTCGAAGGTCAGCGTGGCGGAGAACGTTTCGCCCTCCTTGGGCTGCCGCTTCAAATCCATGAACATCAAATGATAGCCGTTGGGCGCCAATGCGACCTTGCCGCCAGCCGGGATTTCGAGGCCGCCGGTGACCGGCCGCATCGTCATCACGCCATTGCTGACGCCCATCTCGTGCAGTTCGGCCTTGGCCGAAATGTCGGAGGTGATCGACAGCAGGCGATCCGCCGCACTGCCGGTGTTGGTGATGGTGAAGTAGCCGCCGGCCACCTTGGCGCCGGCTGGCGTGGCGCGCGACCAGGGGTGCCCGATCTCGAGATCGCCAAGCTTGAACTCGTGTGCCAACACCGTCTGGGCGCTGGCGAACAGGAGGGCAAGAACGCAAAGGGCGATGCCGAGACGCTGCTCGAAACGACCCAGTGCGAAGCGCCTGCGGCTGGATGCGGCAGCGCGAAAAGAGTGAGACATGATTGCTCCGTGGACTTTAAGGGGGATCGCGCCGATGGCCGGTCGCGAACGATGTCGATAAACGCGCCGGCAAAGCGTTGCGCGGCGCGAACCAGAACGGATCAGGCCGTCGCCGGTGGTGCACGCGGATTGGACGGAGTGCGGGCGCGGGCGAAATCGCGATGCCGGAAGGCCGGCAGGAAAAAGGCGATGGTTTCGACGGAAAGGCTGCGAGCCAGGCTCCCGGCTGCATCCAGCGGCGCGTAGACCGCCGAAACGAGATTGCAGCCAAGCATGCAGCAAGCCGGCATGTGCTGCTGATGCGGATCGCCGGCGGGGAGTTGCGCCGCACCGTCATGGGTGCAGATCGTATTGCCGAAAGCATCGAATTGCGAGGCTTTCGGCGCGACGCCGGACGCAAACGCGCCGAACATCGACTGGAGCATGACAAGCCAGGCCGCGGCGAACGCGACCGGCATGCTCCATCGTCTCCGGCGTATGGTCAAGAACCAGCCTCTTCGCGCAGCAACGTCAGCTCTCTAGCACGGAGCCGGCGGCCGGAAAATCGCCAAAACGTTGCTGCGGCAACGCAACACAATCACGCGCGTTGCGGCTGCCTGCCCTCGGGAATGGACGTCAGCAGCGTTTGGCGGGCCGATTTCAGGTGCTTGCGGCAGGCGGCGTCGACCTTGGCGAGATCGCGCGATTTGAGCGCGGCGATATAGGCGAGATGCTCCTGGACCGCGACTTCGTTGCGCTCGCGCTCCTGCGCCTTGTTCCACTGGTAGTGGTAGTGGAAGATCATGGCGATGACGTCGTAGAAATCGACGATGAAGCGGTTGTGCGACGCCCGGTGGATCAGCCGGTGAAAGCGCTCGTCAAGCTCGGAGAATTCGTTGAAGCGCACGGCGATCTCGCGCTCCAGCCGGTGATGCTCGTCTTCCAGGCGGTCGAGGTCGGCCCACACCGGGCTGTCCTCGGGCAGAGCGGCAAAGGCTGCGGCCGAGCGCAGTTCGAACATCTCGCGGATTTCGGTCAGCTCCAGCGCGAAGGCGCGGGTAAAGCCTTTCAGCACCCAGTGGCTGTTGCGGCGCTTCTCGATCAGCCCAAAGCGCGAGAAGCGGATCAGGAATTCGCGCACGCTGGTGGTGCCGACGCCGATCTCGCGCGCCAGTTCGAGCTCGTTGATCTGCATGCCGGCTTCGGCACCGCTGGCAAGCAGCCGCCGCATGAAGGAGCGCTCGATGATCTCGGCCAGCGTGTCGGTTTCTTCCTCGGGGAAGAAATCGTCCGGTCGCGGTTCGCGCAGGACCGTCTTGCTGCGCTTGTTCCAGTCGATCAGCCCGGTTTCTTCCATGCGCGCAAGGATAGTGCGGACCGTCGTGCGGCTGACGCCGAGCAGCGTACCCAGCTCCGGCTCCGAAGGCAGGCTCCTGGTTTCGTCGAGCAGCCTCAGACCGCGATTATAGGCGTCCTTGTAAACGTTGTTGCTCTTCGACATCCCCTGCCCCGTGGCGCATCTGCGTTTGCGGCCAGTGTGAAGCGTTTCTCGCGCATGAAACCGGTACCTTTTCGGAAAACATCATGCGCAACGCTAGTTTTGGTTGTAGAGCCTACTTCTCGCATCCAAAAGACGCGTCGCGCTCTGACGAAAAAACAATTGACGCAAAAATGTTTTTTCACGATAAAAGACATTATATGTTAAGAGACGCGTGTCAATCCGCTCGCGCACCCAGGAACACACCCAGGAAGCTCCCGTGAACGCCGCAAACAGCATTCTTCTGTCTCCCGCCGACAATGTCGCGGTCGCCAATGGCCGCATCGAGATCGGCACCGTGCTGCCGGGCGGCGCCGTCGCCGCCGCAGTGATCGAGCCGGGCCACAAAGTGGCGATCAAGCCGATTGCGGCCGGCGAGGCCGTGGTCAAATACGCCCAGGCGATCGGCCGCGCCACGCAAGACATCGCGCCCGGCGAGCATGTCCATTCGCACAATCTGGTCTTCGAAAGCGGGCGTTTGCCGGTGGTGCCGCCGAGCGAGGCAGTGCATGCGACTGAGGCCGACCGCGCCCGCACCTTCATGGGCTACCGCCGCGCCGACGGCCGCGCCGGCACGCGCAACTTCATCGGCATTCTCGCCAGCGTCAATTGCTCGGCCACCGTCTGCCACGCCATCGCTGACGCGGCGAACCGCACGCTTCTGCCGCAATATCCCGGCATCGACGGCTTCGTCCCGATCGTCCACGGCCAGGGCTGCGGCATGAGCGCCACCGGCGACGGCATGATGGTGCTGCATCGCACGCTGGCCGGCTACGCCCGTCATCCGAATTTTGGTGGTGTGCTGATGGTCGGGCTCGGCTGCGAGGTCAACCAGCTCACCCTCTACGGCCAGAAGGGCGTTGCCGCGGGAAAACGTCATTTCAACATCCAGGAAGCCGGCGGCTCGCGCAAATCGGTCGAGAAGGCGTTGGTCGTGCTGGCCGAGATCGCCGAGGAGGTCGGCAAGCTTCAGCGTGAGCCGATCCCGGTCAGCGAGATCGTCGTCGGCCTGCAATGCGGCGGCTCCGACGGCATGTCCGGCATCACCGCCAATCCGGCGCTGGGTGCCGCGGTCGACATTTTGGCCGGCGTCGGCGGTGTCGGCATTCTCTCCGAGACGACGGAGATCTACGGCGCCGAGCACCTGCTTGCCTATCGCGCCGCCACCCCCGAGATCGCCACCAAGCTCGACGGTTACGTGAAATGGTGGGAAGACCATGTCGCCAAGCATGGCGCTTCCATCGACAACAACCCCTCGCCCGGCAACAAGCGCGGCGGCCTGACCACCATCCTGGAAAAGTCGCTCGGCGCGGTCGCCAAGGGCGGCCAGACGCCGCTCAACGGCGTCTTCGGCTATGCCGAAAAGGTCACCGGGCACGGGCTGGTGTTCATGGACACGCCCGGCTACGACCCGGTCTCGGCCACCGGCCAGGTGGCGGGCGGCGCCAACGTCATCGTCTTCACCACAGGCCGCGGCTCCTGCTTCGGCTGCCGGCCGACGCCGTCGATCAAGGTCGCCAGCAACTCGACCATGTATCACACGATGGAAGAGGACATGGACGTGAATTGCGGCGTCATCGCCTCGGGCGAAAAGACCATCGCCGGCATGGGCCGCGAGATCTTCGAACTGATCGTCGAGACGGCTTCGGGCCGCAAGACCAAGAGCGAAGAGTTCGGCTACGGCGACAACGAGTTCGTGCCTTGGCATCTCGGAGCGACGCTCTAAGCCGGACATGCGCAATAGTCGCGAACACCGGACGTGATGGCCAGGCGTCACAGTTCCAACGCTCCCGAAAAAGAATGAACATTCCATATTGACTGGATGATGGAATTAATATTCCATGCGACATATTGGAGGAGATTGGCAGCGGAGTTCCGAGGGAGCAAGCTTTCCCGCCCAGCCATTCGAGCGGCCATCAAACATCGCTTGCGCCGACCGAGGTGATGCACTATCAAAATGCGGTAAATGTTTTTTATTGATAAAGTTCCGTTTGGGCCGCGCCATCCGAATGGAGCTTCCGTAACATTCACCGGGCGACTTAGGGAGGACTCCTAATGAAATTCGTGACCAGCATTCTCAATCGCCGCGCCTTCGTGGCACTTGCAGCCGCCTCGATGCTTGCCGGCGTGATGCATTCGGCGCCGGCATCCGCGGCCGACGTGACCATCCCGATCATCGTCAAGGACACCACGTCCTTCTACTGGCAGATCGTTCTGGCCGGCGCCCGCAAGGCCGGCAAGGATCTCGGCGTCAACGTGCCGGAGCTCGGCGCCCAGGCCGAGACCGACGTCAACGGCCAGATCTCGATCCTTGAAAATGCCGTCGCCGGCAACCCGGCGGCCGTCGTCATTGCGCCGACCGAAGCCAAGGCGCTCGGCAAGCCGATCGACGAGGCCGCCACCAAGGTCAAGATCATCGGTATCGACTCCGGCGCCGACTCCAAGGCCTTCACCTCGTTCCTGACCACCGACAACATCCAGGGCGGCCGCGTTGCCGCTGACGGCCTTGCCGCAGCCATCGGCGAAGCCAATGGCGGCAAGGTCGAGGGCGACGTCGCCCTGATCACCGCGCTTCCGGGCGCCGGCTCGCTCGAACAGCGCGCCCAGGGTTTTAAGGAACAGCTCGCTGCCAAATATCCGGGCCTCAAGCTGGTCGCCGACAAATACGCCGACGGCCAGGCCACCACCGGCCTCAACATCGCCACCGACCTGATCACCGCCAACCCCAACCTCAAGGGCATCTTCGCCTCCAACCTGATCATGGCGCAGGGCGTCGGTCAGGCGATCGCCGAGAACAGTCTTGCCGGCAAGGTCGGGCTGGTCGGTTTCGACAGCGACGAGAAGCTGATCAAGTTCCTCAACGACGGCGTCATTTCGGCTCTCGTCGTTCAGGATCCGTACCGGATGGGCTATGACGGCATCAAGACGGCGCTCGCCGCCTCGAAGAGCGAGAAGGTCGAGGCCAATGTCGATACCGGCGCCAATTTGGTCACCAAGGCCAACATGAAGGATCCGAAGATCGACGCGCTGCTCAACCCGAAGCTCGACTGAGCATAGCCGCAAGTGAACTGTTTCCGGGGCCTTTTTCGCCCCGGAAACATCCCACTCGTGCC
Source organism: Mesorhizobium sp. M0800 (assembly GCF_040320095.1). Classification (NCBI taxonomy): domain Bacteria; kingdom Pseudomonadati; phylum Pseudomonadota; class Alphaproteobacteria; order Hyphomicrobiales; family Phyllobacteriaceae; genus Mesorhizobium; species Mesorhizobium sp. M0800. Next base: position 27,647 of record NZ_JAMYOZ010000002.1, on the reverse strand, counting down.
AATCGCGAGGCCAATCTTTGGGGGCCAATCTGGGAGGATTGTCATGATGTCGACGGCGCAGGAACTCCATCCGGCCCCAACGCTGGAACCGGGCAGGACCATCCTCGAACTCCGCGGGCTGGAAAAGCGCTATCCCGGCACCCACGCGCTGAAGCCGGTCGATCTCGCCTTCAAGGCCGGCGAGATCCACGCCATCGTTGGCGAGAACGGCGCCGGCAAATCCACCCTGATCAAGCTTCTGACCGGCGTCATGCCGCGCACCTCCGGCGACGTCATCTGGGAGGGCAAGCCTGCCGCATTGGCAACGCCGCATGAGGCGATGGCGCTCGGCATCAATGCCGTGCATCAGGAAGTCGTCCTGTGCCGCCATCTCACCGTCGCCGCCAACATGTTCCTCGGCGAGGAGGATTCCCGCTTCGGCATCCTGCAGCAGCGGGCGATGGTCAGGCAGGCGCAGAAGATCATCGACGATCTCGGCTTCGACCTGCCGGCGCATGTCATGCTGGGTGACCTGACCATCGGCCAGCAGCAGTTGATCGCCGCCGCCCGCGCCACGGTGCGCGGCACCAAATTCCTGATCTTCGACGAGCCGACCGCCTATCTTACCCGCAAGGAGGCCGACCAGCTGTTCACGCTGATCCGCCGGCTGAAGGGCGAAGGCGTCACCATCATCTACATCAGCCATCGCATGGAAGAAGTGTTCGAGCTCGCCGACCGCGTCTCGGTGCTGCGCGACGGCACGCTGGTCGGCACCAGGAACATTGCCGAGACCAATGACGCCGAGCTGGTCAAGATGATGATCAACCGCTCGATCGAGCAGGTCTACCACAAGGAGCATTTCACCCCCGGCGCGACCATCGTCGAAACCAGGAACCTGTCCGGCAAGGGTTTCGAAAATGTCTCGATGTCCGTCCGCGCCGGCGAGATCGTCGGCCTCTACGGCCTGATCGGCGCCGGGCGCAGCGAGTTCGTCACCACGCTCTATGGCCGGCACCGCAAATCGGCCGGCCAGATCCTCTGGGAGGGCAAGGAGGTCAAGGTCAATTCCGAACATGACGCGATCAGGCTCGGCATGGCGCTGGCCCCGGAAAGCCGCCGCGACCAGGGCCTCTGCCTCAACCTGCCGGTCGGACTCAACCTCAATCTGCCGATCTACAAGCGCATCTCGAGCAATCTGCTGATCTCCCGCGCGCAGGAAAAGGCGCAAGCCGATCGCCAGATCGCCGATCTGCGCATCAAGACGCCGACGCGCGGCGCGCTGGCCTCCAGCCTGTCCGGCGGCAACCAGCAGAAGATCGTCATCGGCAAATGGCTCGCCCATGGCGCCAAGCTATTCATCTTCGACGAGCCGACTGTCGGCGTCGACGTCGGCACCAAGGCCGAGATCTACCGCCTGTTCGGCGCGCTGTTGTCCAAGGGAGCCGGCATCATCCTGATCTCGTCCTACCTGCCCGAGGTCTATGAACTCGCGGACACGCTGCACGTGTTCCGGCGCGGCAAGCTGGTGGCCACGCACGGCTTTCGTACCGCTGACCACGAGGAGATCCTCACCCAGGCGCTGGCCGAGAAACAAGAAAAACCGGGAGGACGGATATGAGCACCGAGGCGATCGCTGCCGAAAGGCCGAAACGCAACTACAACGCCCTGTTCGGGCTGACACTGCTGGCGCTGCTGGTTCTTTTATGGATCATCCTGTCGGTGGCGACGCCGAGCTTCGCCTCCGCCAACAACATCTCCAACCTGTTGCGGCAAGGGTCGATGATCGCCATCCTGGCGGTCGGCCAGACCTTCGTCATCATCACCGGCGGCATCGACCTTTCCGTCGGCGCCGTGGTCGGCTTCGCCACCGTCATCGTCGCGATGCTGATCAACGCCGGCACACCGGTTTTCCTCGCCATCCTGATCACCTTGCTGGTCGGCGTCGCCATCGGCATGTTCCATGGGTTCGGCATCGTCAAGATGGGCCTGCCGCCCTTCATCATCACCCTGGCAACGCTGACCTCGCTGCGCGGCATCGGTCTGTTGATGACCAATGGCAACTCGATCTCGATCAACAACGACGCCTTCCAGACGTTCTCGCGCAGTTCCTTCGCCGGCGTCCCCAATCTGTTCTGGATGGTGATCCTGGTCGGCATCCCAGCCTACATCTTCCTGCACCACAGCCGGTGGGGCCGCTATCTGTTCTCGGTCGGCTCCAACGCCGAGGCGTCGCGCCTGTCAGGCGTCAACGTCCAGCGCACCATCTACATGGCCTACACGCTGTCGGGCCTGTGTGCGGCCTTCGTCGGCGTGCTGCTTGCCTCGCGCATCGGCATCGGCAATCCGACGCAGGCCGAGGGCTGGGAATTGCAGGCGATCGCCTCCTCGGTGATCGGCGGCACCTCGCTGTTCGGCGCTGTCGGCTCAGTGCACGGGCCGCTGCTCGGCGCCTTCATCCTTGCCACCATCAACAACGGCGCCAATCTGCTCAACGTCAACGCCTTCTGGCAGCGCATCATCACCGGCGTGCTGATCATCGTCATCGTCTATTTCGACGGGCTGCGCCGCCGCGGCAAATAGACCGCCTCCCAACAACCGCCGGCCTCGCGACAGCAGGGCCGGCGGTGCCATGAACCGACTGGATTGAAGCATGAAAGCCGTCGTCTGCCGCTCGCCCGGCGAACTTGTCCTCGAAGATCGTCCGGCGCCTGGCGCGCCCCCCGCCGGCTGGGCGCTGGTCGCCGTCAGCCATGTCGGCATCTGCGGCACCGACTATCACATCTTCGAAGGCAAGCACCCGTTCCTCGCCTATCCCCGCATCATGGGCCACGAGGTTTCCGGCACCGTGATCGAGGTTGGCGAAGACGTCGATCTCGCCGTCGGCGAAGCGGTGATCGTCAATCCCTATCTCGCCTGCGGCAAATGCATCGCCTGCCGGCAAGGCAAGCCGAATTGCTGTGTCATGATCGAGGTGCTCGGCGTCCACCGCGACGGCGCCATGTGCGAGCAGATCCTGGTGCCGGCGCAAAATCTTTATCCGGCAAACGGCTTGTCGCTGGCCGATGCTGCCGCCGTCGAATTCCTGGCGATCGGCGCCCATGCCGTGCGGCGCTCGCTGGCTGATCCAGGTGCGCGCACGCTGGTCATCGGCGCCGGCCCGATCGGGCTCGGCACGGCGCTGTTCGCCCGCATCGCCGGGCTCGATGTGACGCTGCTCGACATGAGCGCTGAACGGCTTGGCTTTGCCGAAAGCGAACTCGGCTTCGCGACGCTCGACGGCTCGCGGGGCGCTGCTGCCGACCTGGTGCGGGAAGCAACCGGCGGCGACGGCTTCGACGTGGTTTTCGATGCCACCGGCAACACCCGGTCGGTGCAGTCGGCCTTCGCCCATGTCGCGCACGGCGGGGCGCTGGTCCTGGTTAGCGTCGTCAAGGACGACATCGCCTTTTCCGATCCCGAATTCCACAAGCGCGAGATGATGCTGATCGGCAGCCGCAACGCCCTGCGTGCCGATTTCGACCATGTCGCCGCCTCGATCCGCAACGGCGCGCTGCCGCTGACAAAGCTGGTCACCCACCGCACCACGCTTGGCGAGACGCCGCACGACCTCGCCCGCTGGGCGCATGAGAAGTCCGGCCTGATCAAGGCCGTCATTCAAGTCGGATGATGCCAGGGCTGCCGCATCTCAGAGGGCCGACAATTTGAGCTCGATCCGCTCGGCCGGGAAGCGCGACTCCGAAAACTGTATCGGCTGACCGTCGGGCGTGACGTTGACGGCGACCGTCACCAGCACGATGGCGCCGGGCTGCAGCTCGAGGTCCGCAAGGTCGGCGGCATCGGCATGGCGCGCCGACAGCACGGTCGATTGCCTGAGATAGTCGTCGATGCCGAAACGTGCCAGCGATGCGGTGATCGAACCGGTTTCCGCCATGGCGGCATCGATGCCGGCAAAGCGCCTGGCATCGAACCAGCCGGCCGCGCGAGACACCGGCATTCCATCGGCTTCGCCGCGCGTTTCCAGGCGTATCACATCGGCCCCCGTCGCAAGGCCTAAGCCCTCTGCGACACGACGGTTGGCCGGCTCGATCGATGACGCGAGCAAGGTGATATGCCGCTCGGACGCCTGTCCTTGCAATCCCTCGGAAAAGCGGGTGCGGGCGCCGATCGGATAAGACAGCCGCTTGCGCGACAGCACGAAGGTGCCGCGCCCCTGCTCCGCCCTGAGCACACCCTCCTGCACCAGCGCTGCGATAGCGCTGCGCACCGTGTGGCGGTTGACGCCATAGCGTCCGGCCAACGCGATCTCCGGCGGCAGCGCGGCATTCTCGGGAAAATCGCCGGCGGCGATCGAATGCAGGATCTGGTCGGCGATCTGCCGCCACAGCGCGACACCGCTGCGCCGCTCGATGCTGTTGGCTTGTCCGATCATCTCCCGCCCCAATTCCATGCGCCGATCTTTTGGCCCGTGTCACGTGCCCGTCATGGACACGCGCTAGATAATGGATATAATTTGTATAGTTGTCTATATCAATAGACAAAATGAACGCAGACGAGGAGCACCGCCATGCGAGGACGGGAAGCGCGAGAGCAGGCCGAGCGCAAGGCCGTGATGGCGACGCTGGCGCAATCGGCCGGCGACGACATCGTCCGCCTCTGGGACGAAGCCGGCCTGCCTTGCGAAGCGGAACTTCTGCGTGGCCCCGAAACCGGCCTGGTTACGGTACGCGGCCGCATCGGCGGCGGCGGCGCGCCCTTCAATGTCGGCGAGGCGACGGTCACCCGTGCCACGGTGCGGCTTGCGTCCGGCCATGTCGGCCACTGCTACGCGCTCGGCCGCGACAAGCAGAAGGCAAGGCTGGCTGCAATCGCCGATGCGCTGTGGCAGGACCCTGCCCACCGCAATGAGGTCGAGATCAGGATCGTTGCGCCCTTGCAGGCGGCACTGGCCAAGGCGCGTGAACAGCGCCGCGCCGAGACGGCGGCGACCAAGGTCGATTTCTTCACCATGGTGCGCGGAGAAGACTGATGGATATCGCCACTCAATCCATTGAAGGCGGCTTCGCCGATCCGGTATTCAATGCCCAGACCGTATTCCGTGCCGTGATGGACGCGATGGCGCGGCCAGGCAGCGTGCAGCCGCTGCCGGCCCTCGCCCACCCCCCGGTGCCGCTATCGGCCACCGCCGGCGCCGTTGCGCTGGCGCTGTGCGACAACGACACGCCGCTCTGGCTCGACCCGGCTTTGCAGGGGTCGGCGGCGGTGAAATCCTGGCTTGGCTTCCATACCGGCGCGCCGCTGGCCAACACCCCGGCCGACGCGCATTTCGCGCTGATCGCCACGCCGGCCGAGATGATGGCGCTCGACGGGTTTTCGCAAGGCACCCAGGATTATCCCGATCGCTCCACGACGCTGATCCTCGAGGTCGGCGATCTCGTCTCCGGCGCTGCGCTGCTGCTCGAAGGCCCGGGCATCGAGAAGACGGCGACGATCGCGCCGGCGCAAATGCCGCGCCATTTCGTCGAGCAATGGAAGCAGAACAACCAGCGTTTTCCGCGTGGCGTCGATATCATCCTCGCCACGTTCGACGCAATTGCCTGCCTGCCGCGCACGACGCGCATCAAGATGATGGAGGCGTAGCATGTATGTTGCGGTAAAGGGTGGCGAGACGGCCATTCGCAATGCTCACAAACTGCTCGCCGACCGCCGGCGCGGCGACCGTTCGGTGCCCGCACTTCGTCTAGACCAGATCGTCGAGCAGCTGGCGCTCGGCGTCGACCGGGTGATGAGCGAAGGTTCGCTCTACGACAGGGAACTGGCGGCATTGGCGATCGTCCAGGCGCGCGGCGACATGATCGAGGCGATCTTCCTGGTTCGCGCCTATCGCACCACGCTGCCGCGTTTCGGCTACACCAGGGCGATCGACACCGGCACGATGCTGGTCGAGCGGCGGGTGTCGGCGACCTACAAGGATCTGCCCGGCGGCCAGCTGCTCGGCCCGACTTTCGACTACACCCACCGGCTGCTCGATCCCGAACTTGCTGCCGGCGGCGATGTCGCCGAGCCGGAACAGCGTGCAGGCGAAGCGGAGGCGATGCCGCGCGTCTCGGCCATCCTCGCCCGCGAAGGCCTGATCGAGCCCGACGGCGACATGCCCGGCGATCATGTCCCCGGCGACATCACCCGTGAGCCGCTCGAATTCCCGATGGCGCGTGACATCCGCCTGCAGGCGCTGTCGCGCGGCGACGAGGGGTTTCTGCTGGCGCTCGGCTATTCCACCCAGCGCGGCTACGCGCGCAACCATCCCTTCGTCGGCGAGGTTCGCATCGGCGAGGTCGAACTGGAACTGGACGTGCCGGAACTGCCCTTTGCCGTGCCGCTCGGCAGCATCCGCGTCACCGAATGCCAGATGGTCAACCAGTTCAAGGGCTCGGCCAAGGCGCCGCCGCAATTCACCCGCGGCTACGGCCTCGTCTTCGGCCAGAGCGAGCGCAAGGCGATGGCCATGGCACTATGCGACCGCGCGCTGCGCGCCTCGGAGTTGGGTGAGGATGTCATCGCCGCCGCGCAGGACGAGGAGTTCGTCATCTCGCATTCCGACAATGTCCAGGCGACCGGCTTCGTCGAGCATCTGAAGCTGCCGCATTATGTCGACTTCCAGGCCGAGCTCGACCTCGTGCGCCGCATGCGCACCGAGCACGACGCCCGCGAAAATGCCGGCAAGGGCGAAGAGAAAAGGCAGGCAGCGGAATGAGTGCACAACCAGCGGACATCGCCACCTACAACTTCGCCTATCTTGACGAACAGACCAAGCGGATGATCCGTCGGGCGATCCTCAAGGGCATCGCCATTCCTGGCTATCAGGTGCCGTTCGCCTCGCGCGAAATGCCGATGCCCTATGGTTGGGGCACCGGCGGCGTCCAGGTCACCGCTTCGATCATTGGCCCGGACGATGTGCTCAAGGTCATTGACCAGGGCGCCGACGGCACCACCAATGCCGTCTCGATCCGCGCCTTCTTCAAGAAGGTCGCCAATGTCGCGGTCACCACCGAGACGGCGAAGGCGACCATCATCCAGACGCGCCACCGAATCCCTGAATATCCGCTGAGTACCGGTCAGGTGCTGGTCTACCAGGTGCCCATCCCCGAGCCGCTGCGCTTCCTCGAGCCGCGGGAAACGGAGACGCGCAAAATGCATGCGCTGGAGGAATACGGCCTTATGCATGTGAAGCTCTACGAGGACATCGCCAGGCACGGCCGCATCGCCACCACCTACGCCTACCCGGTCAAGGTTGAGGGCCGCTATGTGATGGATCCCTCGCCGACGCCGAAATTCGACAATCCGAAGATGCACCGTTCGCCGGCTTTGCAATTGTTCGGCGCCGGCCGCGAAAAGCGCATCTACGCGCTGCCGCCCTTCACCGATGTGGTCAGCCTCGATTTCGAGGACCATCCGTTCGAGGTGCAGACCTTCGACCAGCCCTGCGCGCTGTGCGCGGCCGAGAACGTCTATCTCGACGAGGTCATCCTCGACGACCATGGCGGCCACATGTTCGTCTGCTCCGATACCGATCATTGCGAGAAGCGGCGCGCTGACGGCCACCGCGGCCATCTCGCGCTCGAGACCCATCTTGCCCCAGGAAAAACGGAGCCGGCGCAATGACCGACGAACCGCTGCTGCGCGTTTCGGCGCTGTCCAAATTCTACGGCTCGCGCGTCGGCTGCGAGAACGTCACTTTTGACCTCTGGCCGGGCGAAGTGCTGGCGGTGGTCGGCGAATCCGGTTCCGGCAAGACGACTTTGCTCAACTGCCTGTCAACTCGACTGCTGCCCAGCTCCGGCACCGCCAGCTACCGGATGCGCGACGGCCAGTTTCGCGAACTCTACCGCATGAGCGAGGCCGAGCGCCGCTTCCTGATGCGCACCGATTGGGGTTTTGTCCATCAGAACCCGGCCGACGGGCTGCGCATGACGGTGTCGGCCGGCGCCAATGTCGGCGAGCGGCTGATGGCGGTCGGCGACCGTCACTATGGCAGGATCCGCGCAACGGCGGTCGACTGGTTGTCTCGTGTCGAGATCGACGAAGACCGCATCGACGACGAGCCGCGCGCCTTCTCCGGAGGCATGCGCCAGCGCCTGCAGATCGCCCGCAACCTCGTCACCGGGCCGCGGCTGGTGTTCATGGACGAGCCAACCGGCGGCCTCGACGTCTCGGTGCAGGCGCGCCTGCTCGATCTGTTGCGCGGCCTGGTCACCGATCTCGGCCTGGCCGCCATCGTCGTCACCCACGATCTCGCCGTGGCGCGGCTGTTGTCGCAGCGCATGATGGTGATGAAGGACGGCCGCGTCGTCGAAAGCGGCCTCACCGACCGCGTCCTCGACGATCCGCGCGCGCCTTATACCCAGTTGCTTGTCTCCTCGATTCTGCAGGTGTGACGATGATTGCTCCGGCGTACCCCCCTCTGGCCTGCCGGCCATCTCCCCCTCAAGGGGGGAGATTGGATGTCGTCACCGCCTACGCCAATCATCGACGCTGCAAAGCGGATGGGACATCGAAGTTGCCGATCTCCCCCCTTGAGGGGGAGATCGCCGGCAGGCCAGAGGGGGGTGCTCAGGCGAAGACATTGCGGGCCGGCGAAGCGCCGAACGGGAGAACCCTCTGATGGCAACCCCGCTCGTTGTCTCCGATGTCGCGAAGAGCTTCACCATGCATCTGCGCGACGGCATCAAACTGCCGGTGGTCGCCGGTGTCTCGTTCGCGATCAGGGCCGGCGAATGCGCCGTGCTCGGCGGCCCGTCCGGCGCCGGCAAGAGCTCGATCCTGAAAATGCTCTACGGAAATTATGCCGCCGATGAAGGCCAGATCATCGTCCAGCACGAGGGCGGGCTCATCGATCTCGCCTCGGCCAGCCCGCGCACCGTGCTTGCCGTGCGCCGGCTTACCATCGGCTATGTCAGCCAGTTCCTGCGCACCGTGCCGCGTGTCTCTGCGCTCGATGTCGTGGCCGAACCGCTGGTCGAGCGCGGCGAGGAGCGCGAGGTCGCGCACGGCAAGGCACGTGCCTTGCTGGCGCAGCTCAACCTGCCGGAAAAGCTCTGGGCGCTGCCGCCGGCGACGTTCTCCGGCGGTGAACAGCAGCGCGTCAACATCGCGCGCGGCTTCATCACCGAGCACCCGATCCTGCTGCTCGACGAGCCGACCGCTTCGCTCGACGCCAGGAACCGCGATGTGGTGATTTCCCTGATCGCCGCCAAGAAGGCGGCGGGCGTCGCTTTGCTCGGCATCTTCCACGACCACGACGTGCGCGAGGCGGTGGCCGACCGCATCATCGACGTGACCGCCTTCGCCGCCGGAAAAATTGCCGCATGACCAGGAAACTGTCGGAGGCGCCGGTGATCCACGAGACGGCGGAAGTAGAGAACTCAACGCTTGGCCGCTGGACCGAGATCGCCGAGCGCTGCCGGGTTTCCGAAAGCACGCTCGGCGACTATTCCTACATGATGCAGGACTGCGGCGTCTGGTGCGTGACGATCGGCAAATTCGCCAACATCGCCGCCAGCGTGCGCATCAACGCCACCAACCACCCGACCTGGCGGCCGACGCTGCACCACTTCACCTATCGCGCCTCGGACTACTGGGACGACGCCGAGCACGAGAGCGAATTCTTTGCCCAGCGCCGCGCCAAACGCGTCTCTATCGGCCACGACACCTGGCTTGGCCACGGCTCGACCATCCTGCCCGGCGTCACCGTCGGCGATGGTGCAGCAGTCGGCGCCGGCGCGGTGGTGTCGAAGGACGTCGCGCCCTACACCGTCGTCGCCGGCGTACCGGCCAAGCCGATCCGCGAACGCTTCGACCGCCGCACCGCGGAGCGCTACCAGGCGCTCGCCTGGTGGGACTGGGACCATGCAAGGCTGCGCGCCGCGCTCGACGATTTTCGGGAATTGTCGGCGGAGGCGTTTCTGGAGAAATATGGCGGCTAAGGGATCGTGGACGGTGAATGGTGAATAGTGAATGGCGGGACGGATAGGTTTCGAGGCTTAGGGAAGCCTCTCTTGCCACCATTCACTATTCACTATTCACTATTCACTATTCACCATTCACCATTCACCATTCGAGCTTCTCGCGCCGAGTTGATCCCGCCCCGCTCCAGGCTGTGGGCAGTAACAAAACTGACATCGTTCCGACACTGCAGGTTCATGCGGCTGCGCTAGCCAGGGTAAACAGACCTTCAATTGCGATTGGACTGGAGCCTGCACCATGTCAGCTACGCTCGAAATCCGCGGCGTCACCCGCCGGTTCGGCAAGAACACCGCCGTCAGCAATGTTCACATCGCGATTCCGCAAGGCCAGATGGTCGGCATCATTGGCCGCTCCGGCGCCGGCAAATCGACGCTGCTGCGCATGATTAACCGCCTCATCGAGCCCAGCCAGGGATCCATCCTGTTCAACGGCGTCGAGGTCTCCGGGTTGCGCGGCTCGCCGCTCCGGCGCTGGCAGCGCGACTGCGCCATGATCTTCCAGCAGTTCAATCTCGTGCCGCGCCTCGATGTGCTTACCAATGTGCTGCTCGGCCGGCTCAACCACCGCTCGACGCTGTCCAACCTGTTTGGCATGTTCTCCCGCGGTGAATGCGCGGAAGCGGTTGCAGCCCTCGAGCGCCTCGACATCGCCCGCACCGCCCTGCAGCCGGCCGGCACGCTTTCCGGCGGCCAGCAGCAGCGCGTTGCGATTGCGCGCGCCATGATGCAGCAGCCGAAGGTGTTGCTGGCGGATGAGCCGATTGCCTCGCTCGATCCGCTCAACGCCAAGGTGGTGATGGATTCGCTGCAGGACATCAATTTGCGCGAGGGCATCACCGTCATCACAAATCTGCATACGCTGGATACGGCCCGCACCTACTGCAACCGCATCATCGGCATGGCCGCCGGCAAGGTTGTCTTCGACGGCCCGCCCGAAGCCCTCAACCGCGAGGCCGTGCGCATGGTCTACGGCGCCGACAGCAATGGCGGCGAAATCTCCGAGGCCATCACCTCCACCAGTGTCGCCATCAAACAGAAAATCGCTGCATCCGCCGGACCGCTCGAGCCCGCATTCCCGGGATATTGAGAACGGCCTGATCGCCCGCCCGCGTCAAAGGCACCTGTCAAAAAATTCGAACGCTACCGGCGCGAGGCCGGGACCAACAGGAGAGAGATAATGTTCAGGAAGATGGTTTTTGGTGCCGTTTCATTGCTCGCCATCGCGGCAAGCGCCGCTCACGCCCAGGATATCAAGGAATTCCGCATCGGCATCCTTGGCGGTGAAAACGAAGCGGACCGGCTGCGCAACTTTCAGTGCCTCGCCGATCACCTGAAGTCCGAATTCGGCTTCGAGAAGGTCTCGCTGTTCCCGGCCGCCGACTATGACGGCGTTATCCAGGGCCTGCTCGGCGGCACGCTCGATTTCGCAGAGCTTGGCGCGTCGGGCTATGCCAGCGTCTACCTCAAGGATCCGAACGCCGTGACCCCGATCCTCACCACCCAGCAGACCGACGGCGCGACCGGCTATTATTCGATCGGCCTTGCGCTGAAGTCGTCCGGCATCACCGACATCAAGTCGGCCAAGGGCAAGAAGCTCGGCTATGCCGACCCGGATTCGACCTCCGGCTACCTGATCCCGCTGACCCAGATCCCGAAGGACACCGGCGCTTCGAACGAAACCTTCTTCGCCTCGACCCAGTTCAATGGCGGCCACGAGAACAACCTTCTAGCGGTTCGCGACGGCAAGGTCGATGTTGCGGTTGACGATTCCTCGGGCATCGGCGACTTCAAGAACGGCTACACCTCCGGCACCTTCCACAAGGAAGTCGCCAAGGGCGCCGTGGACCCCAACGATTTCGTCGAAGTCTGGCGCTCCGGCTTGATCCCGAACGGACCGCTGGTCGTGCGCACCGCACTCGGCGGCGGTATGAGCGCCAAGCTCGCCAACTTCTTCACCAGCCTGCCGGCCAAGGACAAGCCTTGCTTCGAGGCCGTCGAAGGCGGCGATTTCACCGGCTATGTTCCGGTGAAGCCGGACTTCTACAGCGTCATCGTCGAAGCCCGCAAAGCCGCGATCGGCGGCTGACGACAATTGCGGAAAGGGCGGCGTCCTCCAGCGCCGCCCTTTTTGCGTGTCCGCTCGTGACCCCGTATGACCTTCGCCGCTACAATTCGTTCAGACGCGGTCCGGCAGGCAGCAGACGCCTGGCGACGCCAGACGTCCTTGCGCCGGTTCTACACGGCGATCGGCATCGGCTCACTGCTTGTCGCCATATGCACAGCCATGTGGTTCGCCGACGAGGCCAATGCCGGACATTTCTTCGATCGGCTGCCGCACATACTGGATTTCCTTGGTTGGCTTGTTCCCAAGGACTGGAACGACGTCTGGCGGGCGCTGTTCGACATCGCATCGCCGCACGACAAGGGCAGCCAAGAGTTCAACTTCCCGCTTGGCCGCGTCTATCTCTGGGGCGGCTTTTATCTACCCGAATATTTCGAGCTGATGCTCACCACGCTTAACGTGGCGCTGGTTTCCACTTTCATCGGCTTTGTCTTTGCGGTGCCCTTTTCCTTCATCGCCGCGCGCAACTTGACGCCCAGTCCGGTGCTCAGGCTCGTCGTCAAGCGCTTCATGGAACTGCTTCGCGCCTTCCCCGAGATCGTCATTGCCGGCCTGTTCGCAGCCATCCTCTCGACCGGCCCGGTCGCAGCCATCATCGCCATCGGCCTGCATTCCATCGGCGCCCTCGGCAAGCTCTTCTACGAGATCAACGAAAACATCGACATGCGTGCCGAAGAAGGCCTGCGCGCGGTCGGCGCCAACTGGTTCGAGCGCGTGCGCTTTGCCGGCCTGCCGCAAGTGCTGCCCAATTTCATGTCCTACACGCTGCTCAGGATCGAGATCAATGTGCGTATCTCGACCATTATCGGCGCGGTCGGCGGTGGCGGCATCGGCGAGGAACTGAAGCTCTCCATCTCGCGCGGCTTCGGCGCCAAGACGCTGGCATTGGTGCTGCTGCTGTTCACGACGATCTTCCTCGTCGACCAGTTTTCCGCCTGGCTACGCCGCAAGCTCGTCGGCGAGCAGGCATTCATGATGGGTGCCTGACCATGATCCCAAAAAGTGGATTCCGGTTTTTGGAAAAGATCATGGCAAATCAACAAGAAGACTGCCCATGGCCGCAATGACCGCCGATGAGATGCGGTCGATCGAGGACCGCTTTCCCCAAGTGTTCCGGCGGCCCTTGTACAAACGCTTTGGCCCGCTCGTGCTGTTCGCCGGCATCCTGCTCTACCTCGTCTATGCCTTGTGGTTCTTCAGCCTGCCGCAAGTGCTGAGGGAATCGCACTGGGAGCGCCTGCCGCTCTTCCTGACGCAATGGATCAGCTACGATCTGCAGCCGGAATTCCGTCTCGACCAGCCTCAGATCACACCCAGATACCCGCGTTTTTCGGCGCTCGGCGAAGACCCGCATCCCGATTGGGTCATCACCAACGCCAACGGCTCCTACTCCATCCTGATCGACGGCCGGGCCAAATCGGTCACCTTCGACAAGACCGAGGCGACGCTGGTCGCCAATGGCCAGACGGTGCCGGTGTCCTTGGCCAGCGGCAAACCGGTAACATCCGGCCCGGTGCCGGAGTGGATCACCGCGCATGACGATGAGATCGTCGCCAGGATGGGCTTTGCCGGCGAGGTCCGTATAACCGTCGATCGCGTCAAGGTCCGCAAGCGCTTCCTCGGCTGGGCGAATTTCGTCTTCGACACACGCTCGCCCTTCTTCGGCAAGTCGCCCGGCGAGGTGGTCTCGTTGCTGGTGTCCGGCCCCCAGCTCAAGCCGGGCACATCAAACATTGCGCTGGCCGCCGATAATATCTGGAACAACGCCCAATGGCAGCATGGCGACGTCTGGACGAAGCTGTTCCAGACCATCGTCATGGCGTTTCTCGGCACCTTGCTCGGCGGCATCGTTGCCTTCCCGCTCGCCTTCTTCGCCGCCCGCAACATCACCCCGAGCGGCCTGCTTAGCCAGGTGCTAAAGCGGTTCTTCGATTTCATGCGTTCGGTCGACATGCTGATCTGGGCGCTGTTCTTCACCCGCGCCTTCGGCCCGGGGCCGCTTGCCGGCAGCGCCGCGATTTTCTTCACCGAGATCGGCACGCTCGGCAAAGTCTATTCGGAAGGCCTCGAGAACATCGACGACAAGCCACGCGAGGGCATCCAGTCGACCGGCGCCAACGGCTTGCTGGTGCAGCGCTATGGCGTGCTGCCGGAAGTGATCCCGGTCTTCATCAGCCAGACACTCTATCAGTGGGAATCCAACACCAGGGGCGCGACGATCATCGGCGCCGTCGGTGCCGGTGGCATCGGCCTGAAGCTCTGGGAGGCCATGCGCACCAATTCCAACTGGGCCAATGTCTTCTACATGGTGCTCTTGGTCCTGCTCGTCGTTTTCATCTTCGACAACATTTCCAATTTCCTGCGCCGCCGCTTGAGCAGGACGATCCACGACTACAACCGGATCCAGGCCGGCCAGGGCTGACGGGGGGCGTTGCGCAGGCGTGCGGTTAGGGCGCCTTCCTCCATCCATTCCTGATATGCCTGTAGCCGTCGCGGTAAACAGCTTCCGGGCCCTCGGAAAAGTCGCGCCACACCTTGGTGGCCGCGGCCAGATCCTTCAGCGAACGCCCGAACGCCTCGATCGTCAGCCAATCGTCGTAGCCGCTCTTGCGAATGGCGGAGAAAGTCTCCTTCCAGGGGACGTGGCCGCGGCCCGGCACGCCGCGATCGTTCTCCGAAATATGGATATGGACGATGTTCTTGCGGTTGCGCGTATAGGCGCCGATCGGGTCGGCCTCTTCGATGTTGGCATGGAACGTGTCGTACATCGCCTTGATGTGCGGCCGGTCGATCGCGTCGATATGCGCCGACAGATCGTCCATCGTGTTGAGCAGATAGCATTCGAAGCGGTTGAGCGCCTCCAGCCCGATGGTGACACCCTTGTTGCCGGCATGGTCACCGATGGCGCGCTGCGAAGCGATCGAACGTTTTTTCTCAGCCGCCGTCGGCCCGCTGCCGGAGAAGGCCCCGAGTGTCGAATGCAGCGGGCCGCTCAACGTGTTCGCGCCAAGCGCCTGAGCACAGTCGATCGCCGATTTCATGTAGTCGATACCGGCCTTGCGCGTCGAGGCGTCGGCCGAGATCAGGTTCATCGCCGGATCGCCCATCGCCGAGACGGCGGTACGTTGCAGCCCGATGCGGTCGAGCAGCTCACCGAGCTTCTTGTAGTCGTCCGGCGTGCCGGAGAAGACCGGTATCTCGACGCCGTCGAAGCCGGTCGCCTTGATATCCCTCAACAACGGCTCGTGTTTTTTCGTGACACTGGTCGTCCACAACAACATGCACATGCCGATTTTCATCGACGCCCTCCCCTTTGACGGCCGGGCTTGCTCCTCCGGCGACTTCGCCACAAGCCCCCCGTCCGGCCACTTCGCGGCCATCTTCTCCCCAGCTGGGGAGAAGATGCAGACGCCAACGCAGGCGATCTCCTCTCCCCTCGGGGAGAGATCGGAATGCCCCGAATTGCCCTTGCAATTCGGCTGGCATCCGGGTGAGGGGGACTTCCCGTTAACCGGACGCAGTGATTAAAGTTTCGTCCACGCTCCATTCTTCTTCGCCGATTTCACGCAGGCCTCGATGAAGGCCATGCCTTCGACGCCGTCTTGCACAGTTGGGAAAACGACATCCTTAGCCGGCTTGCCGCCCTTCCGGCGCGCCGCACGAATGGCCCGCGCGGCTTCCTGGTAGATGTTGGCGAAACCTTCGAGATAGCCTTCCGGATGGCCTGGCGGAACGCGGCTGACGCGCCCGGCGACGGGCAACGCTCCCGCGCCGTTTCGGGTGATCAACTGCTTCGGCTGGCCGAACGGCGTGTACCAGAGATAGTTCGGATCGGCCTGCACCCATTCGAGCCCGCCCTTCGAGCCGTAGATGCGCAATTTCAGGCCGTTCTCGTGGCCGGGCGCCACCTGGCTTGCCCAGATCATGCCCTTGGCGGGGTGCGATCCGCCGACCGGCTTGAAGCGCAGCAGCACATTGATGTTGTCGTCGAGCAGCCGCCCCGGTACGAACGCATCGAGATCGGCCGACAACGAATCGAGCTCCAGCCCGGAGACGAAACGGGCGAGGTTGTAGGCGTGCGTGCCGATATCGCCCAGCGCACCGCCGGCACCGGCCTGCTTGGGGTCTGAGCGCCACGCAGCCTGCTTCTGGCCGGTGGCGGCCAGATCTTCGGTCAGCCAGTCCTGCGGATATTCCGACTGCACGATGCGGATATCGCCGAGCTGTCCTTTGGCCACCATCTCGCGTGCCTGCCGCACCATCGGATAGGCGGTGTAGTTATGCGTCAGCACAAACACCTTGCCGGTCTTTTCGACCAGCGCCGCCAGCTTCTTTGCCTCGGCCAGCGTCGTCGCCAGCGGCTTGTCGCAGATGACGTGGATGCCGGCCTCGAGAAAAGCCTTGGCGGCCGGCACGTGCACATTGTTCGGCGTGACGATGGCCACCACCTCGATGCCATCCGGCCGATTGGCCTCGGCCTTGGCCATCTCGGCATAGGAGCCGTAGCTGCGTGCCGGATCGAGCCCAAGCTCGGCCGCCGAGGCCTTGGCGCGCTCCGGATTCGACGACAAGGCGCCGGCAACCAGCACGAACTCGTTATCAATGCGCGCCGCGATGCGGTGCACCGCGCCGATAAAGGCGCCTTGTCCGCCGCCAACCATGCCGTAGCGGATCGGACCGCCTCCCGTTTCCGTCTTCGATGCGCCAACCATGATTTTCTCCCTCGTTATCTGAGATACCCCTCCCCCTTGAGGGGAGGGTCGACGCGCAGCGCGGGGTGGGGTCGCCGGGCATGAAGCTCGGCATGGACCGACCCCACCCGGCCCTCCGGGCCACCCTCCCCTCGGGAGGGATATCTGTGCTAGATCCCCATCATGCCGCGCAGCACCTTTTTGTCGGTCGTGCCGCCGGCGAAATCGTCGAATGCTTTTTCCGTCACCCTGATGATATGGTGCTGGATGAAGGGGGCACCTTCGGCAGCACCATCCTCCGGGTGCTTGAGGCAGCATTCCCATTCCAGCACCGCCCATGAATCGTAATTGTATTGGGTGAGCTTGGAGAAGATGCCGCCGAAATCCACCTGCCCGTCGCCGAGCGAGCGGAAACGCCCGGCGCGGTTGGTCCAGCTCTGGTAGCCGGAATAGACGCCTTGCCGCCCGGTCGGATTGAATTCGGCGTCCTTGACGTGGAATGCCTTGATCCGCTCGTGGTAGATGTCGATGAATTCGAGATAATCGAGCTGCTGCAGCAGGAAGTGCGACGGGTCGTAGTTGATGTTGCAGCGCTTATGGCCGCCGACCGCATCGAGGAACATCTCGAATGTCGCGCCGTCGAACACGTCCTCGCCCGGATGGATTTCGTAGCCGACATCGACGCCGTTCTCGTCATAGACGTCGAGGATCGGCTTCCAGCGCTTGCCCAACTCAGCAAATGCTTCCTCGATCAGTCCCGCCGGCCGCTGCGGCCATGGGTAGAGGTATGGGAAGGCCAACGCGCCGCAAAACGACACCGACGCCTTGAGCCCGAGATTCTTCGACGCCTTGGCGGCGAACTTCATCTGTTCGACCGCCCATTGCTGCCTGGCTTTTGGATTGTTGTGCACCGCAGCCGGCGCAAAGCCGTCGAACTGCGCGTCATAGGCGGGATGCACCGCCACCAGTTGCCCCTGCAGATGCGTCGACAGTTCGGTGATTTCGACGCCGGCATCGGCGCAGATGCCCTTCACCTCGTCGCAATAGGCCTTGGAGGAGGCTGCCTTCTCGAGATCGAACAGTCGAGCGTCCCATGTCGGGATCTGCACGCCCTTGTAGCCCAGACCAGCCGCCCATTTGGTGATCGAGCCCAGCGAATTGAACGGCGCGGCGTCGCCCGCAAACTGCGCCAAGAACAGACCAGGCCCCTTCATCGTCGTCGGCATCGGCATCTCCCTATGTTTCACGACCAAGCATAGCGCCGATTGAAAACAGGGCCAGCGTCTTTGGTCTCTTTGCACAGCGCGCTCAGCGCTGCTATTCTGGTATTACCAAATGCCGAAATCTGGTCAAGCCATTTGACGCGCTGCGACGGTCCTGCAACCATGCCGAGTTAGGCCACATGTTTAAGTGTAATCAATAGCATAGACAGGAGCCAACGCTTGATGGCAGCAGTTCTTGCCGTCCAGATGAAATTACTGTAGACCTCCCATCAGGCCCAATTGGTCGAACCAGTTTGCCAAGAAATGCTGGGACGCCTTGGGGAGGAATCATGCGGCACGCTTCGGCAGAGTGCGCCGCAGGCGAACTGGTACAGGCGATTCTGGGAAGGATAGACCATGCATCTTTCGACGCACAATTGGATGCGGGCGGAGCCGCTGGAAACGACGCTCAAGCGCATCAAGAAATTCGGCTACGAGTCGATCGAGATCTCCGGCGAACCCGAACAGTACAAGCCCAAGGAGACGCGCGCACTGTTGAACGAGTACGGCATTCGCTGCTGGGGAGCGGTGACGCTGATGCTGGGCGAGCGCAATCTCGCCGCCAAGGACCAGGGCCAGCGCGAGCGCTCGGTGCAGTATGTCAAGGACGTGCTGACCATGGTCAGCGAACTTGATGGCGAGATCATCACGCTGGTTCCGGCCACCGTCGGCAAGGTGGTGCCGGACGGCACCGAGGAAGAGGAGTGGAAATGGGTGGTCGACGCCACCCGGGAATGCTTCACCCACGCCAAGAAGGTCGGCGTCAAGATCGCGGTCGAGCCGCTCAACCGCTTCGAGACCTATCTGTTCAACCGCGGCGCCCAGGCACTGGCGCTGGCCGATGCGGTCAGTCCCGAATGCGGCGTCTGCCTCGACGCCTACCACATCCACATGGAAGAATTTAACGTCTACGACGCCATCCGGCAGGTCGGCAAGCGCCTGTACGACTTCCATGTCGCCGACAACAACCGCTTCGCCGCCGGCCTCGGGCAGATCGACTGGCCGAAGATCGTCGGCACGCTGAAGGAGATCGGCTATGACGGCGCGCTGACCAATGAATTCGTCGCCCCCGTCGACCGCACGCCGGCTGCCCCCTATCCCGACATGGTCGAACGCAACCCCGTCGACATCTCGCCGGAGCAGCTGAAATTCATTCAGGACCACGGCTCCAGCGTGCTCACGGAGAAATTCTACACCGACCAGATGCGCATCAACGCGGAAACGCTGCTGCCGCTGATCAAGTAGCCGACCCGTTTGGAAAAGCCCTTCCGCCTCACCGCGGCCGGGCCGAGGATGAACATGCGCATCAAGACGGTCCAAGCCTGGTGGGTCCGCATACCGATCGAAGCCGCGAAGCAGCACCGCAGCGACTTCGGTCAGGTGGCGACGTTCGACGCCGCCATCCTGCGCATCGAGACCGACGACGGGCTGGTCGGCTGGGGCGAGGGCAAGAATGCCGCCGGCAGCGCCGGCAGCTACGGCGCCCTTGTCCATTTGCTGAACTACGAGGTCGGCCCGCAGCTGGTCGGCCGCGACCCGGCTGACATCGGCGTCATATGGGAAATGCTCTATAATGGCACGCGCCACGACAGCGCCGCTCGCGCCGGCCACGCCATGCCGCAATTGGCGCGACGCGGCATGAGCATCGCCGCTATCAGCGCCGTCGACATCGCATTGTGGGACATTCTTGGCAAATCGCTCGGCGTTCCGGTCTGGCGGCTGCTCGGCGGCCGCAAGCTGGACCGCATGCCGGCCTATGCTTCCGGCGGCTGGGCCACTGCGGAAGCCATCGGCGACCAGCTGCAGTCCTACATCACCAAGGGCGGTTTCAAGGCGCTGAAGATGCGCGTCGGCGCCATGGACGGCGCCCCACATATCTCGGCCGCTCGCGTCCGTGCCGCCAGACAGGCGCTCGGTCCCGATATCGACCTGATGGTCGACGCGCACGGCACCTACACGGTGGCCGAAGCCAAGCGCTTTATCCATCTCGCCGGCGACCTCGATCTCGCCTGGTTCGAGGAGCCGGTGATTGCCGACGACAAGCCCGGCATGGCCGAGGTGCGCGCCTGCGGTTCGATCCCGATCGCCACCGGCGAAAGCGAGGCGACGCGCTATGCCTTCCGCGACCTCGCCGTGCTCAAATCCGCCGATATCTTCCAGCCGGATCCGGCCTTTTGCGGTGGCATCAGCGAGGCGATGAAGATCGGCACCATCGCCAGCGCCTTCAATCTGCGCTTTGCGCCGCATCTTTGGGCCGGCGCGCCCTGCTTCTTTGCCGGGCTGCATGTCTGCGCTGCTTCACCGGCGAGCTTCACCGTCGAATATTCGCTCGGCGCCAACCCGATGATCCACGATCTGATCGAAGAGACTGTCGAAGCAAAGGACGGTATGGTAGCGATCCCTGATAGACCCGGGCTGGGATTCACCATTTCGGAGCGGTTCCTGGAGGCGCACGCGCAACACGGCTGACATGAAAGAAAAGAACCTTCTCGCGGAACTCGCCGCCTATCTGTTCTCCCATTCGGACAAGGAGACGGGCCGCACGCCGTCGGAGCGCGAACTGGCAGAGCATTTCAGCGTCAGCCGCGGCCAGATCCGCGAGGCGCTGGCCATTCTCGAGGCCATGCGCATCGTCGAGCGACGGGCGAAATCCGGCATCTACATCGATACGAAGCAGGCGAGCGTCGAGGCGATGGCGCTGTTCGCCCGCGCCGGCCTGCCGCTCGATCCCGTCCAGATCTACGAGACGGTCGAGTTGCGCAAGATCCACGAGATCAAGGCCGCCGAACTTGCCTGTTCACGCGCCACCGAGGAGAATTTCGAGCGGCTGCGCGAGATCCTGAAGGCCTCCGAGGATCGCATCGCCGCCGGTGAAGGGCTTGCCCGGGAAGACCGCGAGTTCCACCTCGAGATCGTGCGGGCGACCAAGAACAGCGTCTTCCACAATATCTGCAGCGTCTACTACATGATGGGTGAGCTGCGCCTGCCGATCTATTTCAACGATCCCGAACGCAGCGTGCGCTCCCATGCCGAGCATATCCAGATCTACGAGGCGCTGCTGCGCCGCGACGGCAATCTCGCCCAGGCGCTGATGAGCGCCCACCTGCAAGGCGCGGAAAGCTACTGGAAGGGGCTGATCGAGGGGCGTGGGGCGGAACCGGAAAGCCCTGCGCTCGAAAAGGCCTGAAATGCCCAAGATCCTGTCAACACACAGACTGCACCCTCGTGCCGCTTCCATGCTGACCGGGGCCGGCGAACTCGTCGTTGCTTCCGCCCTCGATGCGGCCACGCTGGCCGCCGAGGCGAGGAACGCCGATGTCATCATCGTTCGCGCTCCCTTGCCTGCGGCGCTTTTCGAAGGCGCGAAGAAGCTCAGGGCCGCGATCCGCCACGGCGCCGGGCTGGACATGGTACCGATGGAAGCGGCCAATGCGGCCGGCGTGCTGGTGGCGAATGTGCCGGGGGTGAACGCGCGATCTGTCGCCGAATATGTGATGTTCGCGGCGCTGGCGCTGCTTAGGCGCTTCCGTGTGTTGGACCGCGACTTGCGTGCGAAGGGCTGGCTGGCGGGCCGCGAACACACGGTGGTGGCCAGCGAGCTAGCGGGCAAGACGATCGGCATTGTCGGCCTCGGCGCGATCGGTCAGGCGGTTGGCCACATCGCCGCCCATGGGTTCGATCTGAATGTGGTGGCGACGACGCGCAGCATGCGGCCGGCGCCGGACAGGGTCGGCTTCCTGTCGATCGATGCACTCATCGAGCAGAGCGACATCATCGTTCTGTGCTGCCCGCTGACGCCCGAAACACGGGGGCTGATCAGCCGCGAGCGCATTGAGCGGATGAAGCCGGATGCGCTGCTGATCAATGTTTCGCGCGGGCCGGTGATCGATGACGACGCGCTGATCGAGGCCTTGCAGAAGGGCCGGATCGGCGGCGCTGCGCTCGACGTTTTTGCTACACAACCGCTACCGCCCAACCATCCTTATTTCGGCTTCGACAACGTCATCGTCACCCCGCACATGGCTGGGATTACCGAGCAGTCGATGATGCGCATGGGCGTCGGCGCGGCTGGCGAAGCCTTGCTGGTGCTGGCCAACAGATTGCCGGTCAATCTGCGCAACCCCGAAGTGGTCGAGCACTACCGGCGGCGGTTCCCTGCCGATTTCTGAAAGCGCCCCAATTTTCCCGAATTCGCCGGCGATGGTGCCGGCATGGCAAGCGTCACAAAATTCCTACTGACCGCCGGCTTCTGCGTGGCGACGGCGCAAGCCTTCGCCAACGGACAGGGTAGCTACGTGTTCTGCGACAACGGCATACGCTGCGTGGCGGCACCCTGTCCATCGAACAGCGCACTCGACCTCGCTGCTGGGAAGCTCATCAAAGGCGTTTCAATCGACATCGATCGCCTGCCGCAGCAAGACAAGGCGCTCGATCTTTCAGACAAGCTCTATGCCGGCAAGGTCATTGTTGTCGGCTCGATCGAGAACCGCACCCGGACCTTCAACGGCAAGCGGTACACCCTGCCTTGGCTGGTCGCCACCAGCATCGAACGCGCCGCCAAGGACAGCGAACGCGGCCACTGCTCGTCGCGCTGACACGCGCTATCCGATCAATTTGCAAGCAGCCCCTCCACGCCCGCTGCGATGCGCAGCAGGTGGTCGTCATGGCCATTGCGCGCCACCAGCATCAGCCCGGCAGGACGCGTCATTCCCGGCATCGGCAGCGAGATGGCTGATAGATCGAACTGGTTGGCGACCTGCGTGTTGCGCAGCAGAAGGCCTTCCGTCCTGTTGCACAGCGCCTCGTCGCTGGTCATCGACACGATTGTCGGCGCCGTCACCGGTGTGGTCGGCAGGGCCAGCACGTCGACCGACGCCAGCCGGTCATCCATCGCGGCGGCCAGCGCCGTGCGGCGGCGCATTGCCCTGATATAGACCGTGGCCGGAATGGCGGCGGCGCGCGACAATGGCCCGCTTACCCGCGGGTCGACCGGCCTCGTCGCTCCCGTCGCCAGCCAGTCGGCATGGATCTCCGCCCCTTCCATCGCCGCGATCGACGCGCGTTGGGTTGCCACGCGCAGATCGGCAAGCAGGTCGTCGATCGACAGCTCCACAAGCCGTGCGCCGCTAAGCTCTATCTTGCGCAGACACCGGTCGAACGTCGTCGCGACCTCTTCCTGCGTATCATCGAACAGCACGCCGCGCGCAATACCGATGCGCAGGCCGTCCAGCGGCAGCGGCAACAGTGCCGCCAGGTTTTCGCCCGACATCACTGCATCGGCCGCCGCACATTCGGCGACGGTGCGGGCCAGCGGACCGATCGAGTCCAGCGTGGCTGACAGCGGAAACGCACCCGCAAGCGGCACGCGCCGCGCAGTCGGCTTGAAACCGACGACGCCATTCAGCGATGCCGGAATGCGCACCGAACCACCGGTATCGGAACCGATGGAGATTTCGCTGGTGCCTTCGCCCACCGAAACGCCGGCGCCTGAGGAGGAGCCGCCCGGAATACGGCTGGCATCGCTAGCATTGCCGGGCGTGCCATAATGTGGATTGACGCCGATCGCAGTAAAGGCGAACTCGGTCATGTTGGTCTTGCCGAGGATGATTGCACCGGCCTGGCGCAACTGTTGCACGACAATGGCATCCCGCAGCGCCGGCGCTGCGTTGGCGAGCAGCAGAGAGCCGGCCGTGGTCGGCTCGCCGGCGACATCGAACAGATCCTTGATCGAGACGATCGCCCCATCGAGCGGCCCGAGCGTGACGCCGATTTTTCGCCGCGCATCGGCGGCGTCCGCCGCCGCCCGTGCGGCTTCCGGGTAGAGCTTTACGAAAACCCTCTCATCGTCGACGCGAGCGGCAAGAGGCGAAAGAATTGCTTCGAGGTGATCGCGGGCTGATTGCATTTTTCGGTGTCGGACTCCGCGCGCTTGCAACGTCTTAAGGTAGCAGCCAGAAACTGGCCGCAGGAGACATAGCCCGGCACGGTCGGATTTGCACCTCTCGAACCGAAGGAGGAAGGCCCGATGCTCTACCAAGGCAGCTGCCACTGCGGCAAGGTCGCGTTCGAGGTCGAAGGCGAGCTGACCGGAGCCGTTCGATGCAATTGCTCGATCTGCTCGCGCAAGGGTGCACTGTTATGGGCAGTTCCGCATGAGAGCATGCGGGTGCTTGCCTGGGGCGATGATCTCGGCCGCTACAGCTTCGGCAACCATGTCATCGCCCACCGCTTCTGCCGCAGCTGCGGCATTCACCCCTTCGCCGAGGATGTCGGCGAAGGGAGCGGGCGAAGTGCCTATATCAATATTAATTGCATCGAGGCGTTGGACGTCGCCGCCGTGCCGGTCTTCGACTTCGACGGCCGTTCCGTTTAGGCCTTGGGGTCGTCGATCGGCTTGGGGCCAAGGAAGAACGCCGCCAGTGCCGCAAGCAACGTCGCCGCCGCGCAATAGGCGAAGGCGGTGGCAACGCCGGTATTGTCGACCAGCAGGCCGCCGAAGACGGCGCCCAACGCGATGGCGACCTGGAACGTCATAACCATGAGCCCACCGGCGCTTTCCGCCTGATCGGGGGCGGCCCGCACCAGCCAGGTCTGCAGCCCGACTGGGACGGCGCCGAAGGCAAAGCCCCAGCTGGCCACTGCTATTGCAGCCACGACGGGTGAACCTCCGACCACCAGCAGCAGGAGCGCCGAAAACGCGATCAGCAGGGGCGCCAGGCTGACGGCTGCCTTGAGGCTGCGTTCGGCAATGAAGCCGCCGGCAAAATTGCCGAAGAAGCCACCAATGCCGTAGGCGAGCAGCACAAGCGAGATCGTCTCGATGTCCAGCGCGGGCACCTTCTCGAGAAACGGGCGGACATAGGTGAAGCCGGCAAAATGTCCCGAGGCGACCAGCAGCACCACCAGCAGTGCCACCCTGATCATCGGCCGCTTCATCACCTCCAGCAGCGTGCGAAAACCTGCCGTACCTGCTGGCGGCAGCTTCGGAATGGTAGCCACCTGCACCAGCAGCGCCAGCGCACCGACCACGGCGGCGATCATGAACGCCGTCCGCCAGCCCCAGATGTCGCCGACATAGGCGCCGACCGGAGCCGCGCAGACCGTCGCCACCGAAACGCCGGTGAGAATGATCGACATGGCGCGCGGCATCAGCCGCATCGGAACGAGCCGCATCGCCATGGCTGCCGACATCGACCAGAAGCCGCCAAGACTGATCCCGAGCATGATGCGGGCAATCAGAAGAACGGGAAGCGAGGACGCAAACGCGGCCACCAGGTTTGACAGCACAAGCAGCACCGTCAGCGCCCACATGACCAGCCTGCGGTCCAGCCGCTTGGTGACAATGGCCATTGTCGGCGCGGCAATCGCGCCAATGACGGCGGTGGCCGTTACCGCCTGCCCGGCGGCGCCTTCGGTAATGCCGAGATCCTGCGCAAGCGGCGTCAGCAGGCTGGCAGGCAGAAACTCCGCGGTCACCAGGCCGAAGACTCCGAGCGCCAGGGAGACCACCGCCCCCCATGCGGGCTCGGATCGTTCGCCGGTTTCCGATGGGTCGAGAACGGCGTCCATGACGCCTATCGCGGGTTCGGTCATGAGGGATCTCCGATCTGGTTGCAGCGCAGCATCTGGCTGCAGTGCAACATAGGGAGTGACTGTCTGGAGTTTCCATGCTAGAAACACCATTATGTTTGACCGTTCGTCCAAAATTCCAATCACCGGCGATCCGCTGACAGACATATTGCGCGGATTGCGCCTCGAAGGCGTCGATTACGGCCGTTGCGAGATGAAGGAACCCTGGGGCATCCATTTTCCGGCTCAGGCGGCGGCACGGTTTCATTTCATCGGCCGCAAAGGCTGCTGGTTGCTGCAGCCGTCCGGCGAATGGGTGGAACTGAAGGCGGGCGACGCGGTATTGTTGCCGCGCGGCTCAGCCCACACGCTGGCAAGTGAGCCGGGCACCGAGGCGGCGCCGATCCACGGCTATGAGGTCGAGGAAATCTGCAAGAATGTCTATTGCATGTCGAATGACGGCGTGCCCGGCTGCCGTCCGGGGACCTTGCTGTTTTTCGGCAGCATGTATTTCAATCTCGATGGCTTGCACCCCTTGCTCGGCATGATGCCGGACGTGATGCGCGCGCATGAGTTGGAAGCCTATGAGCCAGGCATCCCGCATTTGCTGGAGGCGATGGCTCGCGAGGTGACGATGGAGCGCGTCGGCTCCGGCGGCATCCTGGCGCGGCTGGCCGATGTGCTCGCCGCGACCGTCATCCGCTCATGGGTCGAGCGCGGCTGCGGCGACTCTTCCGGATGGATCGCGGCGGTGAGGGACCGCGAGATCGGCCGGGTGCTGGCCGCGATCCATCTGGAACCGAACCGCGACTGGACGGTGGAGGCTCTGGCGAAGATGATGGGTGCCTCGCGATCAGGTTTCGCCGAGCGCTTCGCAACCATTGTCGGCGAAACACCGGCAAAGTACGTCACGCAGGTGCGGATGCACCAGGCGAGGCAATGGCTGGTCCGCGACCGGCTCAAGATTTCCGTCGTCGCGGCGCGCCTCGGCTACGAATCCGACGCCTCCTTCAGCCGCGCCTTCAAACGGGTCATCGGGTCGCCGCCCAGCCATTTCCGGGCCGAGGAACAGGCGGAGATCCGCCAGGCCGGCTAAACGTTGGCCGGCTTATTGCTCGGTGATGCAGGCCGAGCCGGCGCTGCTCTTGCAATATTTGCCGGAGGCCCCGCACCTGCCATCCGAGACTTCCACCACGGTGCCGCTCAACAACAGCTTGCAGTCGCTGGTGGACAGATTGACCGTGCCGTTGAGATCCTTGATCTTCTTGGCGTCGACCTTCGCGCCGGCGACAACTTTCTTGGCTGCCTGCGCCTCGCCCAGATGCGCCGCCGACAATCCCATACCGGCGACGAGTAGGATCGTCGCAAAACCGCGAAATAGATTTCCCATAGCCAACCCTCCGTTTTTGGGCCTCCAAATTGGGTTTGCAAAGCCCGTTTGGGACCAAAGAATCAGCCTATTCGACAAATCGGAGCATCCGCATCCCCCGTATGGGGGATGACGGGAAGACTAGAGCATTTTGCAGCCAAGGGAATCACTCGACGTCGCACAAATGCGGCTAAAACACATGGATAGAGCGGGATGCACGGTTCACCTTGAACGCATCCCGCTCTAGCTGCAGCAAAGAGGCTTGTACTTAGCCGGCGTGACGCAGGCTTATTCCGCTGCCCTTGTCGAACAGCACCACCTTGTCCGGGTTCCAGGCAAAGCGCACCGGCTGCTCTATCTTGACGTCGGTCCTGGCCGGCACGGTGGCGCGCAGCATGGCGTCACCGACCCGCAGCGTCAGGATCTTCTCGACGCCATGGTTCTCGACGTCATGGACCCGCGCCTCGACCGGCGCGCCGGTCTCGAGATAGACGTCCTCGGGACGAATACCGAAGACGAGCGGGCGACCGTCGGTCGCCGCGCCCGTCTTTAGCCCCCACGCAGTCGGGGGGGGGGGGGGGGGGGGGGGGGGGGGGGGGGGGGGGGGGGGGGGGGGGGGGGGGGGGGGGGGGGGGG